>JANYDG010000023.1 GCA_025359885.1 Acidobacteriota bacterium | reverse complement strand
TTACCCAGCGTGTAGTAAAGATAAGTTGCATCCGAAGTGCCGCGCTTAGTCTCAACGATCCCCGTTTCATGAGACTGGTATCCCTCATCGACAAAGAACTTCACCGCTTCGTCATACGTCATTTTCCCGGTATGCATTTGGATTCCAACCACAAAACGCGCGTCCCGCAGCAAGGCATCCTGCAGTTGCCCGAGCCGCAGGAACTTCGCCTCCCGCTCCGTCTTCGCGCCAGCACCCGGCTGCCCATAGCCCTCATCCAGCATCATCTGTTCGCAATAGTGCGCCCAGCCCTCCGCATTGGAGCTTGCGCCCAGCAGCTTCCTTACTCGACTGTGCGCGCTCGGAACCCAAAGGAACTGCACGTAGTGGCCGGGATAAGCCTCATGCACCGCTGTACTGATAACAGTGCCTACATTGAAAGCATGCATGTACCCCTCGACCTCCGCCGGAGTCATCGAAGCATCAGGCAAAGTCACATTGAAGTAAGCCTCCGTCGCATGCTGCTCAAATGGTCCCGGCGTATCCATTGAAGCAAATGTGGTGGCACGCATGAACGGTGGAGTCTCTTCAAGAATTGGCCGCACCTCCGAGGGAATCGTGACGATGTTGTGAGCGCGGATGAAATGAATCAGACCATCAAATGTGTCGCGAAAACTCTGCAGCAGCTTGTCTGGCGCAGGATGATTCTGCCCCAGCAGATCAAGCACTACGCGAGGATCCTTTTCCGGTTCAAGCTCCTTCGCGATTCGATTGAATTCCGCCTTGTTCTTATGCAGATCGGCATAAGCAATTTCCAGCAACTTGTCGAGCGGCGTATCCACCATTTCGTCGAAAGCAAGCTTCTTGCTAAATGTTTCTGCGCCAAAGCGAAAGTCCCCGTGAGACCGGGGGAGCAGGTCCGACTTCAGCCATGCCTGATACTCGCCAAGGGCCTTGATGACAGCTGTATTTGTCGTTGTAAACTCGGCATTGAGCGCAACATCCTTCACATCGGCAAAGGCCAGCGGTACATCCTTCTCAAAGAAGCTCACAATCCCGGGTAATTGCTCAATCGCAATTTCGGTATAAATCTGCGGTGGATTCTTTAAGTTGACCCGAGCATCCGTCAACGTTTTTGGCATCAGCTTTTCGCGAGCAATCAGGGCCCTCAAGCGGTCTTCCGGAGTGGCAAACTTGCGCTCCATCAGCGCAAAGGCGGCGCCTGAAATTGCCCCGGAATACGTATCCGGATTCTTCTCCCACGGGCGAATCGTCTGAAGCGATAAGAGCCTGCTGTGAATGCTCGAAAGCACAAGCTCTCGGTCGGCCTTGGTTACCTCGTCGAGGGTAACTGTACGGATCCCTGCAATTCTCTTGTCAAACTGGTTTAATGCGACAATTTCTGCATCAATTGTCGATCGAGAATAGTCTTCCAGCTTCGTATCCCATAGGTGATAACCCGCTAGTGTACCCTGAGTCGGCTGATAAGCAAAATAGACCTGGTCAAGATATTCGTCCGATGCTTTAGCAAAGACCGCCTGCGCATCTGGCGACTTGGCATGGGTTACGGTGGTGAGCATGGAAGTAACTCCCAGTATGCAGCACAAAATTACTCTTTTCATGAAACTCTCTTTCGATTGAGTCTTCGATCAGGCCAGTACTGGTTCGAGTTGGATAGCGTCCAGCAGGTTCCGAGCCTCCGACATTACCTTCATCGGATCGCCAGCGCTCGTGACAGTCAAAGGATACTTCAGAATGCCCTGCGGCGTGAACTGTGCACCCTTGCGCGCATTGCGGGCCACCACGCGCATCAGGCGCTCCGGGTCAACCGCCGCCTTCTCTGTAAATCGAAGGTGCAGCAGATCACGCTTGCGGTCCAGTTGCGCCACGCCAACTCGCTCACATGCAATCCGCAATCGTGCCGCCTCCAGCAAATGAACAGTATGTGCAGGCATGGGTCCGTAACGATCTTCAAGCTCGGCCCGCACATCCGCGAGCACTTCATCCGTCGCTGCTCCCGCAATTTTCTTGTACAGCCGCAGCCTCTGATTCTCTTCCGGAACATAGCTCTCTTCAATGCGCAGAGCAATGCCAAGGTTTAGCTGGGTGGCCGCGCGCTCATCATCTTTCTCACCCTTCAGTTCACGCACAGCCTGTTCAAGCATCGTCGTGTACATCTCAAATCCCACAGCCTCGATATGGCCGCTCTGCTGCCCACCCAGCATGTTACCCGCACCACGCAATTCCAGATCGAGCGCCGCTATCTTGAATCCCGCACCAAGGTCGCTGAACTCCTTGAGCGCTGCCAGCCTGCGCCGCGCAATGTCCGTCAACTCCTGCTCTGGCGGGATCAACAGATACGCATAAGCCCGGCGATTCGAACGCCCTACACGCCCGCGTAATTGATATAACTCACTCAAGCCGTGCCTGTCAGCACGATTGATCAGCATCGTGTTCGCCAGTGAAATATCAAGTCCGTTTTCAATAATCGAAGTAGCCACCAGCACGTCATACTCACCGTGAATGAAGGCCAGCATCACCCGCTCAAGCTCGGTCTCACCCATTTGCCCGTGCCCAACGACCACCCGCGCCGCAGGCACCAGTTCGTGAATCTTGGCCGCAATCTCGTAGATACTCTCGACGCGATTGTGAACGAAATACACCTGGCCTCCGCGCTCCATCTCTAACTCAATCGCAGACCGTACCAGCTTCTCATCAAACTTGGCCACGACTGTCTGAATGGCCATTCGATCCTTCGGCGGCGTCTCAATCACGCTCATATCGCGCAGGCCAATCAGTGACATATGCAGCGTTCGCGGAATCGGCGTTGCACTCATCGCCAGCACATCGATCGCCCTCTTCATCTGCTTTAATCGCTCTTTGTGCTTCACGCCAAAACGCTGCTCTTCATCTACAATCAGCATGCCCAGATCTAGAAACTTGATGTCCTGCGACAACAGCCGATGAGTGCCGATCAGGATGTCCACCTTGCCGGTTTCAGCGCGCTCAAGAATGACCTTCTGTTCCTTTGCAGTGCGAAAGCGCGAGATCATTTCCACATTGATCGGAAACTGCGAAAACCGCTTCTTGAACGTTTCATAATGCTGAAACGCAAGGATCGTCGTCGGCGTCAGTACAGCCACCTGCTTGCCATCCTGCACCGCCTTGAACGCCGCGCGCATTGCCACTTCCGTCTTGCCGTAACCAACATCACCGCAGAGCAGGCGGTCCATCGGACGCGTGGATTCCATGTCCCGCTTGATGTCCGCAATCGCATTCAGCTGATCGTCGGTCTCTGTGTAATCAAACGCCTCTTCAAACTCCAGTTGAAACTCGTTATCCACATTGAACTGATGGCCCTTGGCAGCTTGCCGCTCTGCGTATAACTTGAGCAGTTCATCAGCCATGTCCGCCATGGCCTTCTTCACGCGCGCTCGAGTCTTCGTCCACTGCTGCGACCCAAGCTTGTTCAGCACCGGCACTGGCCCGGCATCAGTCGAACGATATTTCTGAATGAGATCAAGCCGCGTCAACGGCACATACAATCGCGCCTGATCGGCAAACTCAAGAATCATGAATTCGACCGTCAGCCCATCCTGCTCAATCTCCTTGAGACCCATGTAGCGCCCAATGCCGTGCTCCACATGCACCACATAGTCGCCAATCGCCAGATCGCGAAAGTCCGATACAAACGCAGCAGTCTTCGATTTCCGCGGCTCCAGACGCGCCGTCACATCCGCTTCGTCCGACAAATCATTCGCGCCAAACAGAATGAACTTCTGCTCCGGACAGCTGACTCCCGCAGCGATCTGCGCACGCACAATCACCGGCACACGCATATCCCCAGCAAGGTGGCTTGTCTCGTCGTAAAGATTTTCACTGCCCGCATGTTGCGTCCTGCTGCCAAGCCTGTACGGCAGGTGATACTCGCGCAACACTGTGGCCAGCCTCTCCACTTCAGGCTGATTCGGCGCGGCCAGCAGAATGCGCTGCTCCTGCGCAATCAGCGCGCGTATCTGCTCGACAAACGCTGGAATCGAACCATGAAAACGCAACGTCGGCCGCGTCGCAAACTCCACTTCGCCGAGCGTTGTATCTTCATCCAGAATATCAACCGCGCCCAGCTGATCCAGATCAAGCCCCGGATACGAACCAAGCATTGCCTGCAATAACTCTGGCCGTATGTAGATATCTTCCGGTTCAATCAACGATCCAATCCCCGACCTGTCATGCCGCTGCTCGACTTTATTCCACCAACGATCAATCTGGTTGCGCACCATCGCCGGCTCTTCTACAAACAAGGCGCACTTCGGCAGCAGTTTGAGCAAATGCGTGTCTGCGCCAGCGACAGCCGCAAAGAACTCCCACCCCGGAAAGATCGTTACTCCCTGCGCCGTCGCCAGGTCAGCAAACGAGTCCTGATCGTCCTCGCCGTCCGCTTCACCCGTATCTTCAATCCGCCTCCTGCTCAGCCGCGTATGCACCGCAGCCAGCAGCTTTTCGTTCGCAGGAGTCTCTGTGAGCGGTAACAACAGTGCCTCATCCAGGGCCGAGGCCGAGCGCTGCGTCTCCGGGTCAAACTTGCGCATCGACTCAATTTCGTCGCCAAAAAACTCCACGCGAATCGGACGGTCCGCTTCAGGCGAATAGACATCCAGAATGCCGCCGCGCCGCGCAAACTGCCCCGGCATCTCAACCAGATCCACCTGCACATAACCCACAGCGCCAAGGTGATCAATCAGCATTCCAATGTCGATTTCTTCGCCGCGCTCCATCTTCAGCGCCAGACCCGCATAGTAGCTGCGCGGAAACAGCCGCAGAGCCAGCGATTCAACCGGAGCAATGATGATCGACGCATAGCCGCTGACAAACTTCCACAAAACTGCCGCCCGCTGCTCCTGAATATCCGGATGGGGTGACAAATTCTCAAACGGCAGCACATCATGAGCCGGCAGCCGCATCACTCGCTTCGGATCAATTGCACCCGTCAGATCACAACCAGCGCGTAACGCCAGCTGCAGCGCCTCGGCCGCCTTGTTATCCGGCACAACAACAATCACCGGCTCCTTGGCCGCACGCGCGAGAAGCGGAATGTACAAAGCCCGGGCGGTTGCGGTCAATCCCGACACGCGCCTGCGCCCCGTACCAAGGCTCAAGTGCCTGCGTACGCGGTCAAAGGCGGGAGACTGCTCCAGCTCCGCCAGGATTTCGCGGACAAACGGGAGGATCATGCTTCCTTAAGTCTAGCAGCCAATGGCGAACATGCGGTGAAAGTTGCGCCAAAGCTATCACTCGACGCATCTTTCTCCAATGGCTTACAGTAAGAGGTTGCAAGCGGAGGCAGTCAATGAAGGCATTGGTTAAAAGTCAGGCTGTGCGCGGACTGTGGCTTGAAGATATTCCCAAGCCCACAATCGGCATCAACGACGTGCTTATCCGCGTCCTATACGCCGGTATCTGCGGCACAGACGTGCATATTTTTCAGTGGGATGACTGGGCGCAGAAAACCATCAAAGTGCCCATGGCCATTGGTCATGAATTCGCCGGCGAGGTCGTCGAAGTCGGCTCGAACGTCAACGATTTCTACCCCGGCGACATCGTAAGCGGCGAGGGCCACGTCGTCTGCGGACGTTGTCGCAACTGCATGGCCGGCCGCCGTCATCTCTGCGCCAATACCCAGGGCGTTGGCGTCAATCGCGCCGGTGCCTTCGCCGAATACATCGCCCTGCCCATGACCAATATCTGGCGGCACCATCCCGGCATCGATCTCGAAATCGCCGCTATTTTTGACCCGTTCGGCAACGCCGTCCACACCGCGCTCTCCTTTCCCGTCCTCGGCGAAGATGTGCTCATCACCGGCGCCGGCCCCATCGGCCTCATGGCCATCCCCGTCGTCCGCCACGCCGGCGCCCGCCACGTCGTCGTCACCGACATGAATCCCTACCGCCTGGAATTAGCCCGCAAGATGGGCGCAACCGTCGCTGCCAGCCCTGCCGACACCTCGCTCGCTGAAATACAAAAGCACTTAGGCATGTTAGAGGGATTTGACGTCGGTCTCGAAATGTCCGGCAGCCCGGCAGCCCTCAAAGACATGGTCGCCTGCATGTGCCATGGCGGCAAGATCGCCATCCTCGGCATCCCCTCTAAAGAAATGATGATGGACTGGCGTCAGGTCATCTTCAACATGATCACCATCAAAGGCATCTACGGGCGGGAAATGTACGATACCTGGTACAAGATGTCGGTCATGATCGAGTCAGGCCTCAACATAACTCCGGTCATTACTCACCGCTACGCGTTTCAGGATTTTCAACAGGGCTTCGACGCCATGATCTCAGGCCAGACCGGCAAGGTCGTCCTCGACCTCACCCGCATTTAAGCCAGGAGGCCACATGTACGGCACTTTCCGCGAACATCTGCAGACCAAGCTCAGCGAGATCGAATCCGCCGGCCTCACCAAGCGCGAGCGCGTCATCTCCAGCCCTCAGCAGGCCGAGATCACCGTCAACCACGGCGCGCCCGTCCTCAATCTCTGCGCCAATAACTATCTCGGCCTCGCCAATCATCCCGCCATCGTCGCCGCCGCCCACCAGGCCCTCGACGAATGGGGCTACGGCCTCGCCAGCGTTCGCTTCATCTGCGGCACCCAGTCCATCCACAAGCAGCTTGAAGACCAGCTCAGCAGCTTCTTGCGGATGGAGGACACCATCCTCTACGGCTCCTGCTTTGACGCCAACGGCGGCCTCTTTGAAACCCTCCTCGATGAGCAGGATGCCGTCATCTCCGACGAGCTCAACCACGCCAGCATCATCGACGGCATCCGCCTCTGCAAGGCGACCCGCTTTCGTTATCGCAACGGCGATATGGCCGATCTTGAGGCTAAGCTCAAAGAAGCCTCCAGTGCGCGCCACCGCCTCATCGCCACCGACGGCGTCTTCTCCATGGATGGCTACATCGCCAGGTTGCATGAGATTTGCGACCTGGCCGATAAGTACGATGCCTTAGTGATGGTCGATGACTCGCACGCCGTCGGCTTCGTCGGCGACAACGGTCGCGGCACCCCAGAGCACTGCGCCGTCGAAGGCCGCATCGACATCCTCACCGGAACCCTCGGCAAAGCCCTCGGCGGCGCCAGCGGAGGCTACACCAGCGGCCGCAAAGAGATTGTCGAGTTACTCAGACAGCGTTCGCGCCCCTATCTGTTCTCCAACTCAGTCGCCCCGCCCATCGTCGCCGCCTCGCTCAAGGTACTCTCGCTCGTGAGCCAGTCGGACGAGCTTCGCGAAACCCTGCGCAGCAACACGGAATACTTCCGCAGCGCCATGACCGAGGCCGGCTTCAACCTGCTCCCCGGCCAACACCCCATCGTCCCAGTCATGTTCGGCGACGCCGTAGTAGCCGCGCGCATGGCAGAGCTGCTCCTGGCAAAGAGCGTCTACGTCGTAGCCTTCTCCTACCCCGTAGTCCCCATGGGCAAAGCCCGCATCCGCACCCAAATCTCCGCAGCCCACACTCGCGAAGAACTGGAGTTCGCAGTAAAGTGCTTCATCGAAGCCAGGAAAGAGTTAGTGGCGCATTTAGGGTCTCAAGAGCTATAGAACCTCATACCGATCCCCAATGAAACTATTCGAGACGACTAGAACATTTTTTGCCGTTTCCGAAAACACTTTTTGCACGAATCTGGATGTCAGGCACAATAGAAAAGACGACTTGTCGTCACCATCGGTTTAGGGTAGTTGGGTGCAAGGAGTTAGGAATATGACAAATGAAAGAATTGCTGCCATCACTGCCGCTCGTCATCTTCTTGAAAGCAACGCGTCCGTTGACTCTGAACAAATCTGTTCGGCCATAGTTTGTATTGGTAAACCATACGATTCAGAAGTCATTGAAGCGCTTGCTGCGATTGTGGGCAAGTACTTAGATCATCCCGATCATGTCGTTCGCCATCAGGCGGTCTGGTTTCTGGGTTCGTGGGGTCACTTGCCAGAATATGCCTCACGTATCCGCGACGCAGCGTGTATGGATTCGGAGGTAGACAACCGTGCTTTCGCGGCGAAAAGTCTAGGGAGCATTCTAAAACTTACAAAGGACCCTTCTCTTACCAGAAACCTTCTTGCATTCGTTGAGGATGAGCGGGAGACGGTCGAGGTTCGGTCATCAGCCTATTCCGGGTTGCTCTATGCATGGAACAGGGATGAAGCTTTCGCGTTCCTTTTGGGTGATAAAGCAATCTCCGAAGTGGATCGAGAGTTCATCATGAAGCTTCACGGATGGGTTCAAGGAAAAATGGAGATGCCGCCCGTAAACCCCTCAGGAGGGGTTCTTCGCTCCCTCTTTCACGCAGTGCGAGCCGATCTCATCTGATTTAGATTCGGAACGCAATAGTTATGAGCAGCTTCACCGAAGATCTAGCTTTCGCAAACGATACGTCTTCTTCTCAAGTTACCGTTTTTAAGACGGGAGTATCTCCCATGCATCACTTCCCACCCAGCGCCTTCGTATACGCATAGAAAAAATCCACCGACTTCGTAAACGAGTCCACCGGCAGCCGCTCATCCTGCCCATGCGCGCGATCATCATCCCGCTCCAGTGCAATCGCCGAAAAGCCATAACTTGGAATCCCCGCCAGCGCAAAGTAGATTGAGTCTGACGCCCCATTCTCCATCACTGCCGTCACAGGAGTTCCCGGCCAGATCGCCTCGACCAGCGCCGTCAGCGGCTCAAAGACTTCCTTCAACGGCGGAGGCGGCACAATCGCCTTCCGATCCGGAGCCGTATCGCTCACCACCCCCGCATCCGACACAAATCTCACTGTCAGCTTCGGATTCCCGAATATCCCCATCAACTCCTTCCGAATCTCCTCCGGCGAATGCCCCGGAAAGATGCGGCAGTTCACGTTCGCCTGCGCCGTCTGCGCCAGCGCATTGTTCGCGTGCCCGGCAGCCAGCCGCGTCGCCACACATGTCGTGCGAAAGTTCGAATTGAACCCCGGCTCAGCCGAAAGCCGCGCCGCCGCTTCCATATCCGGCGTCGCCGCCAGTATCGCCCGTATGTCCGCCGCCGTCTGCCCCTTCTCTTGCTTGCTTTCCTGTCCGGCCAGCGCCTCAAAGTACGCCCGCGTCACCCCATTCAGCTCAAACGGAAAACTGAACGCGGCCAGCTTGTTCAACGCCGTCGTCAGGTCATAGATCGCGTTGTCAGGCCGCGGCCGCGAGCTGTGCCCGCCCGGATTGGTCGCCGTCACCTGGTAGTCGGCATACACCTTCTCCGTCGCCTCCACGTCCGCAACCATCGGCTTGCCTTGCTCCAGCTCAATTCCGCCCGAGTCAGGATTGATCACAAACGCCGCATCCACCAGCTCCTTGTGATTCTGGACCAGCCAGTCCGCCCCGTTATACGACCCGCCTTCCTCATCCGCAGTCAGCGCCAGCACCAGGTCCCGCGCCGGCATGTACCCTTCGCGATGAAGCCTCAGAAATGTCGCCACCAGCGCCGCATCCGAGTCCTTCATGTCCTGCGTCCCGCGCCCGTAGTAGTACCCGTCCTTCTCCACAAATTTGAAAGGGTCCGTGTGCCAGTCCTTCGGCAGCGCCTCGACCACATCAATATGCCCCAGGAACAGAACCGGCTTTCCCGCGCCCGTTCCCTTGATGCGCACCACCAGATTCTGCTTGTGCGGTGCCGGCCCCAGCAGGTGCACCTCGCTCGCGGCAAATCCCGCATTCAGAAAGCGCTTCTGCATCGCCACCGCAGCCGTCGTCACATTGCCCAGCGTCGTGTCCGTCGTGTTGATCTCAATCAGTTCCTTGAAAATCCCAATCGCCTCCGCCCGGTCCGCCGCCGAAGCAGCAACAATCGCCGGAGCCTGCGCATAAGAGCAAACAGCAATCAGGCCAAAAGCCAAGCCCGCCGCCAAACCAGAAGCACGAAGAAGTGAAATCTGCATGGAGACATTGTACGGTCCGGCTTTCGCTTCTCGTCTACCATGCCCGCAGGGAGCCGGCTTCTAGATTTTGCCTTTGCCCTCGCATTTGTGACTGTCATTCCTCAAGGGAATCTGCTGGAGCTCTTGCACTTGCTTTTCCTTCTGTCTTTCCCCTCAGGGAATCTGCTGGTACCTTTCCAATCCGGCGCTCCAACACACGGGCGTCTAAGACCCTTCAAAGCTTTGTAACAGGGCACGACTTTCAGTCGTGCCAAAAACACCACCCAATGGCCCCAACGAGGAGCCTCGATGGCTCCGAGCGTCCTTCCCTATTCCCAGTCCATTGACCATAACGGCGTTTATCGGTACCAATCCTGCCTCGAAAATCAATTCGGATACACATCAAAGGTTCGCAAGTTCCACGGCCAAGCGCGGAGTAACCCATCCCGAAAGGGTGAAATTCGAGACGACGTGGAGTTTTCCAACCGGCTTTGCGGGAACAAAGGTGCGTTGGTAAATACAACGGCGTTTCTCGGGACCTATGTGTTGTGTGCGCATGATTGTGCACTCACAACATCAAAGCCACAAATGATGCTGTTTTGCGAAGTCCTCACCGAGGTTGTTGATGATGGTGAGCCTCATGAGCCAGTCTGGGATCGTCTTGCTCCGACCAGGGTGCTTGTCATTCTTGTACTTCAGCAGGTCGAAGTAATCCATCTCCAACAGGTGTTTCGTCAGCAGAATGATCTTTACATCGGCCTCGTAAAGCTCACGGAAGTAGTTCTTATCTTCATCGCTGAACTCTTCCGATAACGTGCAGAAACACATATACGAGCCGGTCTTCTCTCCGAACGTTTTCAACTTTGCGCGTTCGTCGGCCTTGAGGGACGCGCCGGACTTTGACTCGCCGAAGATAGTCTCGACTTCGCGGAACATCGTGGCGCTAATGATCCCAAAATCCATTTCATTCTGATTATTGTCAATCTTGTATTCGAATGAAGGTGCATATCGGAGGTCGTGGTCAAGCATGTGTTCGAAAAAGTTAAGTGCGAGCAGGACTGTCATGTTGCCATCGAGTTTGTTTGCACTTCTGAATAGACCGTCTGAGGCGTAATACCAATCGGTCGTGTCCAAGCGAGGGGTCACTTCTCTCGCAAAGCATGACTTGCAATTGAAGTTCTCCGCAAATTCAGTGACGGCATACCAGTGATGTCGTTTGCAGCGAGAGCACTGAAACTGTAGGCCTATTCGAAAGACCTTGGCATCGATGGCACGGCCGAGGAGGTCGTTTACCTTTTCTGATACCTGTGCTGGCGTTGGCTCTTGGTCGTAATACTTGTAATGCCGCAATGATTTCTTCACAGCGCCACGCACTTCACCGGCCAGTCTGCATTTCCCTGTGGCCAGATCTTCAAGCAGGTCACGGACTGCAATATTTTGAAAGATTTCACAGTTCCGCAAACTACCCATCATTTCAACGATTCTGCTTAAAGCGAGGCCCGGCGAACTGCTCCGGAGATATTGAATGCCCGAGCCAGTTAGGAACGATCTCACAACGTCAATTGAGGTGATGGGGCTGAGACGAACGTCACCATCATCGCCGTCGTGTTGCGAAACGAGTCCTTCGCGCGAAACGTGCGACGCATCCATCTCGAAATTGGACCCGATCCTGTGCCCGACTAACGCATCACACCCGGCGTTTAACCACGGGAGCCTGTAGCTCGCCGTCGAGTTCCCAAACGCATAAAACGACATGTCCATTGACCAGTGCTGGCTGTGATGTTGGCCGGTCAAGAAACTGGGCTTCGGACCTTGCAACTTGCCGTAACCGTCATTTAGAACGCTGACTGCGTTGCCTTCGAAACCGCGTATCGGATCGACATCTAGCTCGTTACCGACCCCGTACATATCGCGTCGGCTATGCGGCACCCAGCCCATTCGTGAAAGCTGTGTGACCAGCCCCTGAGAGTCGATCCATTTTGTGACCTCTTCATGCTCCTCATCAGTGATGCTGGGAGCCTTGATGATCGTCGGCATGTTGGTGACGGTATCGTTGATCGGGTAGGCAGAAGCGGCGCCGAAGTCGCGGATGGGGTTTTCGAATTCTCTAAAGTCTTCCAGCGTGAACGGAAGCAGCGCGACTCCCGCCGCCCTCAAGTTCCAATACTCCATCACGTCGAATGGATCTTCGGGCCGGAGCAGGAAGAAGGCGTGTGAATGGACATGCTGACGGCGTGTAATACAGTGGAATCCGGTAAGACTTAATGGCGAGTGGAAGGCACCAGGCTTCAGCGACGCCTTGAATTCGGCGTCGTAGGCAAAGGATTCGGCGGCAAAATTCTTCGTCAGAAAATCGTAGGTGTCGTCATTCGGATAAAGGCCGTAGCGCGCGGCGAGGAAGAGCGATGCTTCGGACGCAGCCTTTTCAAGAAAACGCAACTTGATACGCGGGCTCTGATTGCCCTTAAACTCGCGGTCCCACAATTCATCGAGGATGGGGTAAACATCAACGAAGTAGGACATCTTCTGCCTGCCCCACGGATTCCGGTCGAGGCGGGCAGCCGGGTATGTGCGATGTTGAAAGTGCTTCAGTGCATCTGGCAACGGGCCATCTGAATAGTTGACCAGAATGTCGGGGTCGAAAGAGCGAAGGATATCGTCTTGCCGTTCGATATAGCGTTGAGGCGGCAGCATTTCGTAGTGGACGCCGCGAGCCACGCGTGTAGCGTCGTCGAGAATGATGATTGGATTGAAAATGCCGCCCCAGAGAGTAGTGGCGCGGCTGATGACATTCAGCATTAAGTCGCGGTCTGGCTTAGGAAGAATGAACGCCAGCCGAGTGGGCCGGGCGTTACAGCGAGCCTCGATGGTTGTTGTTCCCATGCGTTCCGGCTTCCTAAGCGTAGGGTTACAGGATACATCTGTCGGCTCTTGTGTCGCATGGGGGTACCGCACCTGTGCGCCCTCTCCGATTAGTCCCGACAAGTCGGCTTCTCGTCAATATCACTCGAATTTCCAATTCAACGCTGAACCCCACCCTCGCTGCGCCATCTCGAACGCGTAAAACGCCCGCTCAAAAAGATCTACTGCAACCGCCCACTCTCCTCATACGCCTGGATCGCCTTGACCTGCCAAGGAAAGTCACGCCGACCGAACCCTCCAATTAAACCGATTTATTCGCTCTTGCACATCCCGCACCTGAAGCCGTATCGTTGCATCCGTCCGCCTCAGGAGCCTTTCATGCATCGCAAACTGCTGCCTCTCTCGCTCGCCGTCTTCGTCGCCGCCACCGCCCACGCCGCCCCCCACGCCCGCCCAAAAATCACCGGCATCTCCCACCTCGCCGTCTACACCTCTGACGCCAAAGCCACTGAAGCCTATTACGTCGGCAACATCGGCGCAGTCCGCATCCCCGACCCCGAAGACCCCAAAGGCGTCCGCTACGCCCTCAGCGCCACCCAGTTCGTCGAAGTCCTTCCGCTTCCCACCAACGTCGGCGGCAGCTCTGTCAATCGCCTCGACCACTCCGCCTGGAACACCGACAACGCCGAAGGCATGCGCCTCTACCTCGCCGAAAAAGGCTGGAAAACCCCTGCAAAAGTCACCCGCAACTCCGACGGCAGCAAAAGCTTTCGCGTCCTCGACCCCGAGCAGAATGCCGTCGAATTCGTCCAGCCCGCTGCCAGCGCCAAGGCCCCTGCGGCCACCAAAGCCATCGGGCACCACATCATCCACATCGGCTTCATGGTCCACTCCCGCTCCGCTGAAGACAAGTTCTACGCCGACCTCCTCGGCTTCCGCCCCTACTGGTTCGGCGGCATGGTCGAAAACCGCGTTGACTGGGTTTCAAAGCAAACCCCCGATAGCCACGACTGGCTCGAATACATGCTCACCAGTGGCCAAAACGATATGTCCACCTCCGGCATTCCCCCGACCATGACGCAGCAGGCCCTCGGCGTCCTCGACCACCTCTCCATCGGCGTCGCCTCCGTCCCCGAGAGCTACAAAAAACTCGCCGCCGAAAACCGCCTCGCCTCCTCCGGCGGCATGGCCCACACCGACAAGCACACCCAAATCGGCCGCGACGGCAAGTATCAGTTCAACCTCTACGACCCCGACGGCATCCGTCTTGAACTCATGGAGTTCCACGCCACAGAGAAGCCCTGCTGCTCGCCCTTCACCGCCGACGACCCAGCCGAATAGGCCAATCCGGCCCCGTAAAGCCTTTTAATTTACCCAGATCGAAATGCCGTTATAAGATGACCCTCGTTGGTCTGGTCGCAGCTTCGATGCTCCGGATTTTCTATATCCGGAGCGTCGGAATCGCCGAAGAGCCAGACCCAACCGGAGGCTTGTACCGTGCGCGTTGGATTGTTTACTCGGGAATACCCACCACAGGTCTACGGCGGCGCCGGAGTCCACGTTGAATACCTGAGCCGCGAGCTCGCGAAACTCATCGAAGTCGAGGTCCACCCCTGGGGCCCGCAACAATCCGACGAGGCCAACCTCCACGTCCGCGGCGCCGAGCCCTGGTCCGAAATCTCGAACGGCACCACCGGCAAATTCAAAGGCGCACTCGAAGCCCTCAGCCTCAACCTCACCCAGGTCAAAGCACTCGACGGTGTCGACGTCGTCCACACCCACACCTGGTACGTGTCGATGGCCGGCTACCTCGCCAAAAAGCTCTACGGCATCCCCTTTGTCCTCACCACCCACTCCCTCGAACCACTCCGCGCCTGGAAGGCCGAGCAGCTCGGTACCGGCTACGCCATGAGCTCGTGGATGGAAAAAACCGCCATCCTCGACGCCGACGCCATCGTCGCCGTCTCCCAGGGTACCCGGGCCGACATCCTCAAAGCCTACCCCGAGGTCGACCCCGCCCGCATCCACGTCATCTATAACGGCATCGACCTCGCCGAATATCAGAAGACCCCCAACACCCAGGCGCTCACCGATTACGGCGTCGACCCCACCGTCCCCTACATCCTTTTCGTCGGCCGCATCACCCGCCAAAAAGGCGTCACCCATCTCGTCGACGCCATCCGCTACCTGCCCGCCGACACCCAGATCGTCCTCTGCGCCGGCGCACCCGACACGCCAGAAATCGCTGCTGAGCTCCGCCAAAAAGTAGACCAGGCCCGCCTGCACCACCCCCGCATCGTCTGGATCGAAAAAATGGTCACCAAGGCCGAGGCCATCCAGCTCTACTCCAACTGCCAGCTCTTCTGCTGCCCCTCCGTCTACGAACCCTTCGGCATCATCAATCTCGAAGCCATGGCCTGCCGCGCCCCCGTCGTCGCCTCCGCTACCGGAGGCATCAAGGAAGTCGTCGTCGAGGGCGTCACCGGACACCTCGTCCCCTTCGAACAAGACCCCGTCACCAGCTTCCCCAGCAACCCCGATCAGTTCGCGCAGGATCTTGCCGCGCGCCTCAACCAACTGCTCCTCGACCCCGAAAAATGCCGCCGATTCGGCGAAGCCGGGCGCCAGCGAGTCGAAGACATCTTCAGCTGGACCGCCATCGCCCACCAGACCGTCCAACTCTACGAAACCCTGATCGCAGAATGCAAAGCCAGGGGCTAACCATCACTGAACAAGGGTTGTCATCCTGAACCAAGTCAAGGACCTGCTTCTCCAACCCAACCAACTCGCTCCACCCCAGACGGGAAACGGAATCATCATGACACTCACAAAACACGACGGACGCCAACGCGTCGTCATCGAAGGCATCTCCCCCGAAGTTGACGGCGGCCGCTTCCCCGCCAAGCGCACCATCGGAGACCAGGTCCGCGTCGAGGCCGACATCTTCACTGACGGCCACGACTCCATCGCCGCCGCCCTGCTCGCCCACCGCGAGGGCTCCGATGTATGGACTCAAATTCCCATGCAGCCCCTCGTCAATGACCGCTGGACCGCCACCTTCCGCGTCAGCGAACTCGGCCGCTACGGCTTCAAAGTCCAGGGCTGGATAGACCACTTCGAAACCTGGCGTCGCGACCTGCTCAAGCGCATCAAGGCCGAGAGCGACGCCAACGTCGACTACCTCATCGGTGCCGACCTCATCGAAGCTGCCGCCGCCCGCGCCAAAAAAGCCAAAGCCGTCGCCGACGCCAAATGGCTCACCCAGCGCGCCACCGAGCTTCGCTCTGGCAATCCACTCGCAGCCCTCCGCAGCCCCGCCACCGACTCTGTCCTACACGAAATCGCCCTGCGCTATCCCGACAAGCGCTTCGCCACCCTCTCCGATCGCGAAACCTTCATCGTCGTCGACCCCGTCCACGCCCGCTTCAGCGCCTGGTATGAATTCTTCCCCCGCTCCGCCTCTTCCGAAATCGGCAGGCACGGCACTTTCTCAGACTGCGAAAAACGCCTTCCCTACGTCGCAGGCATGGGCTTTGACGTCGTCTACATGCCGCCCATCCACCCCATCGGCCGCAAATTCCGCAAAGGCCCCAACAACAATCCAGAATCAAAACCCGGCGACGAAGGCAGCCCCTGGGCCATCGGTTCCATTGAAGGCGGCCACAAATCCATCCTCCCCGCCCTCGGAACTCTCGAGGATTTCCGCCGCTTCGTCTCCGCCGCCAATGAACACAACCTGCTCATCGCCATGGACATCGCCTTCCAGTCAGCCCCCGACCACCCCTACGTCGAAAAGCATGAAAACTGGTTCAAAAAACGACCCGACGGCACCATCCAATACGCCGAAAACCCGCCCAAGAGGTACCAGGACATCTACCCCTTCGACTTTGAAAGCGATGACTGGGTCGGCATGTGGCAAGAGCTGAAGTCCGTCTTCCTCTACTGGGTCCAGCAGGGCGTCACCGTCTTCCGCGTCGACAATCCCCACACCAAGGCCTTCCCTTTCTGGGAGTGGGTCATCACCGAGGTCAAGCGCGATCACCCCGAAGTCCTCTTCTTCGCCGAAGCCTTCACCCGCCCCAAGATCATGTACCGCCTCGCCAAGCTCGGCTTCAGCCAGTCCTACACCTACTTTCCCTGGCGCAACGCCAAGGCCGAAATCACCACATATCTCACCGAGCTCGCCCAAACCCCGGTCCGCGAATTCTTCCGCCCCAACCAGTGGCCCAATACCCCTGACATCCTCACCGAGTTCCTCCAGATCGGTGGCCGCGCCGCCTTCGTCATCCGCCTGCTGCTCGCCTCCACCCTCGGGTCAAACTACGGCATCTACGGCCCCGCCTTTGAATTGCAAGAGCACCTCCCCGTCAAGCACGGCAGCGAGGAATACCTCAATTCAGAAAAATACGAAATCCGCTCCTGGAACCTCGACGATCCCAAAAGCCTCCGCCGCCTCATCACCCTCGTCAACGGCATCCGCAAAGACAACGAAGCCCTGCAAAGTGACTGGTCCCTCAAGTTCCACCCCACAGACAATGACCAGATCATCTGCTACAGCAAAGAGTCCGAAGACCGCACCAACCTCATCCTCGTCGTTGTCAACCTCGACCCCCACCACACCCAGGCCGGTAACCTCAACCTGCCCCTCTACGAACTCCAAATCCCCGAAGACCGCGGCTTTGAGGCTGAAGACCTGCTCACCAGCGACCGCTTCCTCTGGCACGGCCCCCGCAACTTCGTCTCCCTCGACCCCAACCGCCTCTCCGGCCACATCCTCAAAATCCACCGCAAAATGAAGGTAGAAACCGACTTCGAATACTTCCTGTAGCTCACCGCCACCTCAGTCGATAACAAAGTAAGAGGTCGTCATGGGATACGTACTACCGCCCGGCAGTTCCAAATATCAAGTCTCGGAAGGCGTGGGAAATGGAGTGAAGCGCAAACCCGTTTCACTCCCGAAACTCCCGCTTCCGGTCCGGGTTCCACCCGCACCCAAGCAGACATCTCCAGCTAGCAGATAAACGACGAATCAATTCTTTGGGACGAGCTTATATACTTTGACATAGCGGGGAGGGTGCGCGATGGTTGCGCCCAAGCCGTCACGCCGCCTTGCATCAAAGAACCAGAAGCGGCTACGAAGGAAGACAATGACCATTTGCATTGCTGCATTTGCGGCTAAATCAAGGGCGATCGTTTGCATTGCCGATCGAGCATTGACCTATCCTGGCTTTGGTACCTACACAGAAACTGACAGCGGCATTCCTAAAATAGTCGATCTTCCCGGACATTGGTGCGCCATGTTTTCCTGCGATGGAATCGCTTTCCCGAAGAGAGTTCTGGATAGGGTCACGAGCCACCTAAAGAGTATTGATACCGTTACCCGAGTTGAGATCGAAAAATCCGCAAAACAAGCATTTAATGAAGTCTGGAGGCAAGAAATAGAGGACCAAATATTGAAGCCATCGCTCCTTACGATAGACACCTACGCGAACAGACCAGATGGTATGCAGCCCCTCGACCCCGCTCTGACCATGAAGATTGCTAAAGAGATTTCCGAATACAAGCAGAATTGCTCGATTATTTTTTGCGGCTACGAAGAAGCGCTGCCGCAAATGTTCACAGTCCACACTCCGTGCCTAGTTGAACCGAATGACTGGGAGGGGTTTTCAATAATCGGCGGTGGAACCGAAGCAGCAAGAAACCAGTTGATTTACCAGCAGTACGACAAAGACGATTCGCTGCAAAGCGTTCTATACGACGTTTTTTGTGCGAAGTGTGCTACCGAACTGATTCAGGGAGTCGGCGTCGAATGGAATTGGAAGGTGATACTCCCTGGTCAAAAGCCATTTGCGCTTCCGAAGAAAATAGACGACCTGATTGATCGTCTATGGGGCGAGAGGACGCATTCCCCGTTCGGCCCGAAGCTATCGAAGAAGGAAAAAGCCCCTCTAGGATGGGAAAAGACTTTTGATGAATACGTTGATCGTACTTTAGGTAAAAAGACTTCGCCGTCAAGTCCTGTAGTGTCAGAGGATCAGCCTTAGTCATGTGCCCAGGTGTTTCTAGAGATGTCGTATTTCAGTTGCGCCGATTAAATCGAAAGATCACTTCTTCAAGACAGGCAGTAGGTTGTTTAACGCTCACAGTGAGCAAATCTTCCTCTATTCCGAACCTGAGCCTAGTGTGTAAACTAACCCCGGAACCCCTCCGACACGACCAACGGGAGGGGTTCTAGCATTCACGTCACGACCGCCCAGCCGCCTCCTCAGCCATCCCCCGAATAGCCCCCATTCCCCCAACCCACCCTCGCGCGACAGCCGCTAAATTTCCCTCGACAGAACCAGCCTCACGCGCAACAATACTCGCATCAGAAAACGTTTCCGGAGGCCGCCCATGCCCAACTTCCTCGTCTCAAGACGCAACTTCGCCAAGCTCTCCACAGCCTCCGTCGCTGCCGTCCTCACTGACAACTTCGCCGCCAGGCTCGACGCCCAGCAGCCTCCCCACGAAGTCACCAGCGCCTCCGTCCCCACCGACCCCATCGCCCCCGGCATCCAGGAGGGCACACTCCACGAGCCCGCCCCTTTCGCCGCCGAAATCACCTTCCCCGCCAAATCCGCCCGCAAAAGTCTCCGCATCCAGGCCCAGCCTTTCGCCCTCACCCAGGTCCGCCTCCTTCCCAGCGCATTCAAAGACGCAGAACAAGCCAACCTCCGCTACCTCCACGCGCTCAACGCTGACCAGCTCCTGCACACCTTCCGCCTCACCGCCAGCCTGCCCTCCACCGCCCAGCCCCTCGGCGGATGGGAAAAGCCCGATTGCGAACTCCGCGGCCACTTCGCCGGCGGCCACTACCTCTCCGGTCTCGCCCTCGCCTATGCCTCCACCGGCGATGCCGCGCTCAAGGCCAAAGCCGACGCCATGGTCGCGGTCCTCGCGGAATGCCAATCGCGCCTCGGCACCGGCTACCTCGGCGCCTTTCCACCTGAACTTTTTGACCGCCTCCGCACCCGCAAAGAGGTCTGGGCTCCCTTCTACACCCTGCACAAAATCATGGCCGGCCTCCTTGACGTCCACCAGCTCTGCGCCAACGACCAGGCCCTCGCGGTCCTCAAAGGCATCGCCGCATGGACCGGAACCTGGACCGCCGCCCTCACAGAAGATCAGATGCAAACAGTCCTCGACACCGAGTACGGCGGCATGAACGATGTCCTCTACCAGCTCGCCGTCGTCACCGGCGACGACAGCTACGCCGCCATCGGCGACCGCTTTACCAAAAAACGCTTTTTCAACCCGCTCGCCCTGCAGCGCGATGAACTCGTAGGTCTCCACACCAACACCCACATCCCCCAGGTCATCGGCGCAGCCCGACGCTATGAAATCACCCGCGATACCCGCTTCCGCGACGTCGCACAAACCTTCTGGCGTCAGATCGTCGAAACACGCGCCTACGCCACCGGCGGCACAAGCAACAACGAGGGCTGGCTCGTCGGCCCAAACCGCCTGGCCAAAGAGATCACCCTCGGCACCTCCACCAACGAGTGCTGCTGCGCCTACAACATGATGAAGCTGACCCGCGCCCTCTACACCTGGTCGGCTGACCCGCGCTTGTTTGACTACTACGAGCGCCTGCTCTACAACCACCGCCTCGGCACCATCGACACAACTGAAACCTCAGCCGCAAAGTCCGGCATGACCCAGTACTACCTCGGCGTCGTTCCCGGCTCCTGGCGCACCTTCGGCACCCCAACCGAAAGCTTCTGGTGCTGCAACGGCACCGGCGTCGAAGAATACGCCAAGCTCAACGACAGCATCTACTTCCACAATGAAGACAGCCTTTTCGTGAACCTTTTCATCCCGTCGACCCTCCACTGGGCAGAGAAAGGCCTCCGCCTCAGCCAAGAGACCCTCTTCCCCGAGCAGCCCGCCACAGAGTTCGTCTTTGCAGCTGCCCCCGCCTCTCCGCTCACCCTCAATCTGCGCATTCCATCCTGGGTCGCAACTTCACCAGTCGTGTCGATAAACGGCCATGCGATCGAAGCCGCAGCCGCACCCGGAAGCTACCTCACCCTCCATAGGGCGTGGAAAGCCGGAGACACAGTCCGCCTCGAACTCCCCATGAAGCTCACCGCAGAAGCCATGGCCGACGACCCGGAGTTGCAGGCCATCTTCTACGGTCCAATCCTGCTCGCAGGCACATTCGGCAGCGAAGGCATCCAGCCCGAGTCCATCGAAAACAAGATGGGCCCCGACCTGCGCAAGCACCCTTTCGAGGTGCCTGCGCTCAGGGTCACCAGCGAAGACCCAGCTACCTGGCTGCAGCCTGCTGCTGGCTCGCTCGTCTTCCACACCACCCACCAGCAGCAGCAGTTCACCCTGCAGCCATTCCACCAGGTCCACGACCAGCGCTACACAGTCTACTGGCGCATCACCGGCAATCCGGAGATGTCCTCTTGATCAAGGCATGGAATGCCCTAGCACTTTTTATGAGGCTTCTTGACCATAATCTCAAACGGCAGCCAGTCTGAAAGACGCTTCGTGTCCACTTCTGCATCTCCCGCCTGGGGGCTCAGCGATGATCTGGCAAGCGCTGCAGATGCGCTCACTTTCCCCTCAACGCAGTACGCCGCGAGATAGTCCGCCATCGCTTTGCTCGTCCGGTCCAGATAATCCGCCGGTAGTGCTCCCGTTTCTCCGCGAACATCCGCCGGAGTTCCGACCATCCGGTGTTGCACCGGTTCTTTGCCCGCCCCACCCGGCACCGTAAATCGCATCACCAGAATGGCTCGCGTTTCCAGCGAATCAGGGTTCGCCGTGAACTTGATTGCCGGAATTGACAGCGTAGCCGGGTTCGGCGTGCCCGACTTCGTGTCCAATGCAAGCCGGTACGGAAGACCCTTCCATTTCGGTTCAACAGGAATGCCGGAACCCTTGTTCGCCTGGCTCCCGCACCCCGCAAGAAGTGCTATTCCAAGCGCTAAAATCATGCCTTTTTTCACGCGTTTCTCCTCTTTCTTTTGAGTGACGCGCAAGAATATCACACCAGTGAGTCCCCGGAATGTGACGCTTGAGGGTCTCCAGCTTTCCCCATCTGGAACCCGGAATCGCAGCCTCAAAACGCTGCCCTACACCCCATACTGCGCATCACTCACATGCTCCATCCATTCCACAGCCTTCCCCTCCAGCTTCTCCTGAATCGCAAAATGGCTCATAGCCGTCGTCGGCCCCGCCCCATGCCAATGCTTCTCTCCCGGCGCAAACCAGATCACGTCCCCCGGCCTTATCTCTTCAATCGGACCACCCCACCGCTGCGCCCGTCCGCTCCCCGAGGCCACAACCAGAGTCTGCCCCAGCGGATGCGTATGCCACGCCGTCCGCGCTCCCGGCTCAAATGTCACGCTCGCCCCAACCACCCGCGCCGGATCTGGCGAGTCAAACAACATATCCACACGCACCATACCAGTAAACCAATCCGCAGGACCCTTCCCTGAAGCCTTCGTTCCAACTCGCGTAATTTCCATTCCTTCTTCTCCTCTTCTAAAGCTCATTTGTGTGCCGCCGCATCTACCCTCGACTCGGCCAGTTAGGCACCCGCTGTCCACCTTGCACGTTCAACCGCAGGCGCCCGATTGCTGCCGTAAAACCAGTCCTCTCAAGCATTTTCAGGAATGGTAGAAAGGAAGTCCGTATCGCTGACTGGATGATTCATCAAGAAAAATCCATCCTCGCGAAAGCTGGACACTTCACAGTATTCCTGAAAATGCTCTAAAGCCCCGTCATCTTCTCAACCGCCTCTGGATACCGCGCCCCCTCGATCGTGATCTTCGCCGCAGCATCCTCTATCTGCCCCAAATCCTCGGCTGTAAGTTCAACCGCCACCGCGCCCATGTTCTCCTCCAGCCGGTGAATCTTCGTCGTCCCCGGAATCGGCACAATCCACGGCTTCTGCGCCAGCAGCCACGCCAGGGCAATCTGCGCCGTGGTCGCGCCCTTCTGCGTCGCGATTTCCGCGAGCAGGTCCACAAGCGCCAGGTTCGCCGCACGAGCCTCCGCAGAAAACCGCGGAATCAAGCTGCGAAAATCCGTCTTCTCAAACGAAGTAGCAGCATCCATCTTCCCCGTCAGAAATCCCTTGCCCAGAGGGCTAAACGGCACAAAACCAATGCCAAGCTCCTCCAGCGTCGGGATTATCTCCTCCTCCGGCTTCCGGTACCACAGCGAATACTCGCTCTGCAGCGCCGCCACAGGCTGTACCGCATGCGCCCGGCGAATCGTCTGCGCCCCCGCCTCCGACAACCCAAAGTGCTTCACCTTGCCCTCCGCAATCAGGTCCTTCACCGCCCCCGCCACATCCTCAATCGGCACAGCAGGGTCCACGCGATGCTGGTAAAAAAGATCAATCGCATCAATCCGCAACCGCTTCAGCGAAGCCTCTGCAACCTGCCTGATCCGCTCCGGCGTGCTGTTCAGCCCCTGCCAGCCCGGGCTCCCGTCGGGGTTCAGATTAAAGCCAAACTTCGTCGCAATCGCCACCTTCCCGCGATACGGCTCAAGCGCCTCGCCCACCAGCTCTTCGTTGTTAAACGGCCCATAAACCTCCGCTGTGTCAAAAAAAGTAATGCCCCGGTCAGCTGCCGCCCGCACCAGCGCCAAAACCTCCGGCTTCTCCGGAAAAGGTGCATACGAAAAGCTCAGACCCATGCAACCAAGCCCAAGCGCCGATACTTCCAACCTGCCGTTACCCAACGTTCGCTTTTGCATTCGAAATTCTCCTCTGGTACATCAGCACCAATTCCCGTTCCTATGGCTCAAATTAGAAAAACAGCGTGTAGCTAGATGCAAAATTGACCGCATCGTCAACGCGCGGCGTAATCGCCGCCCCACGAATGTAACTCAGACCGACCGCAAGATAGTTACCCTGCCTGACGTGCAGCGAATAGCTCCCTGTAAGGGACACCGAGTTACGCCACACCGTCTTCCCCGCAGCCAGCAGCGGCTCCGTGAAGTACTTGCTGTGGCCCGTATACGACGAAACAAAGGAAACCATATCTGCTGGTCGAAAACCAAAAGGCCCCTCCTCGTAAATCCGCGCCTCAAGATAGCGGTCATACGCATCAAACTGTGAAGGCACCGTCATCACTGACCCACCCACATACAGGCCGTGCCCAGGCTGCAGCGCATCCGGCCGTCGCACTTGATAGTCCATCAGCGCATACGCCACATAGTTGCCCGGCTCCATCTTTCCCTTCGCGTGATTCAGAAACAGCGTGTCGTTGTGAAAATATCCCGCCCGAAACCATGCCTCACCCGCCGTCGCGCTCGCCGCCCGTAAATACCCCGCCTCACCCAGCACCAGCAACTTGTCCCCCTTGGGATCAAAGCGAAATCCGGTATGATTCCGCGCCACCTCCGCCGGACCACCCCCCGCATCCAGACTCCGCTGCGCCGCCGCCTTCACATACGTATTCCTCGGCCCGCGCATCCGCACGTTCACCGAAGGCATTGCCAGCGGAAAATAAGACGTCCCCACCTCATACGGCAGCACCGCGTAAACCCCCTGCGCCCCCGAAGCCGTCGATC
>JANYDG010000026.1 GCA_025359885.1 Acidobacteriota bacterium | reverse complement strand
CCACGCTCCAAGATTCCCATGACGATTGCCTTGCCCTTCCCGCCCTGAGCAATAACCCGCAGCTAGCGCTTCGCGGAATGCATGTTTCGCGCTTTGCCCCCGATGAAAGTTTCGTCAATCTCAACTTCTCCACCATTGCCGTCAGCTTTCATGAATGAGCCGGTCTGAATGGCAAGCCGAATCCGGTGGAGCATAAACCATGCGGTCTTCTGGGTGACTCCAAGCGAACGGTGCAACTCGTAGCTGCTGATTCCATGCTTGGCGGAAATGATGAGCCAAACAGCCGGTAGCCACTTGTCCAGACCAATTGGGCTGTCTTCAAAGATGGTTCCAACCTTGAGAGAGAACTTCTGCTTAGGGTGATTCACCTTGCAGTTGTAAAGTTTGGACTTCTCCATATAGACAACTTTGTCGGACCCGCAGGCAGGGCAGCGCACAACGCCATCAAGCCACCGAACGCCGATCATAAACTCGCGGCAATTATCCGGATTGCTGAATACGTTGATCGCTTCGAGTAGTGTCTTTGGGCTGTCCACGTATCTACTGTATCGGAGATTGTTTACTCAGTCAAGTATATTATTACCGGATTCATCCCCGACATAAAAGCAATGGAATCAACGAGGCTTCAGCCCTGAGGTATGCTTTCTCTCGTTTTCCCGCAGCCTCTTGAGCCCCTGAGGGCTGTTGTCCGGCGATGCCAGACAGATTCCAGGACTATTCCGTCTGGAACCCAATGCCCTTTACCAACAAACCTCGGGCCCATGAGCGGAAATGCCCTGCAACCAACAAAATGCAACCACTTCCAACTACACTCAGTCCCACAGCTTGAAGAGGTAGTTTGGAATGGCCCAGCATACCAGCCCGGCAGCAATACCACTGTCCGCGCTCCCGACTGCCCATTCCGACCCAGATCTCGCCCTCGTCAATCGCGTTCTCGCCGGCGATACCCAGGCCTTTGCCGGTCTCGTCCAGCGCTGGCAGGGCCCCTTGATCAACCTCGCCTGGCGCTATTGCCGTGACCGCTCCCGCGCCGAAGAAAGGTCCCAGGAAGCATTCATCCGCGCCTGGCGCAACCTCGCCCAGTGGCGCAGGGATTCCGCCTTCTCCACCTGGCTCTTCTCAGTCGCCGCCAATGTCTACCGCACCGAACTCAAGCGAATCCCGATTGCCCATCTGTCGCTGGATCAGGTCGCAGAACCCGACAGCCCCTTCCTCAAGGACGCCTATCTTGACAGCGCCGCCCGCGATGAGTCCGTGCGCCGCGCCGTGCTCGCCATGATCACAAGACTGGCCTTCACCAGTGCCGCCACTTCGCAGAGTGCCTTGCATCGCACCGGTTTCGTCGCCGGCTTCCTGCCCCAATCCCATTTCAACTTCCACGCCGACCCGGCCCTCGCTGGTAAGGTCCTCCCCGCAGCTTTTGCTTTCGCCCTCGCCTGGATCACGATTTGGCTCTGCCGACACTTCACCGGCGACACCTCAACCCCCTGAACCTCCCCTTCGTGCAAAAAAAGCCTCCCCCGGAACCGCCCAGAATATAGCCAATTTGCTATCTCCCAATCTCTCCAGTTCACAATGCACAATTGACCCCAATTCCCCGCAATTGCAAAATCCACAAAACAAACCACATCCAACAAATCCGCTTGACACTTTTCCCCACTTTCCCATCTCTCAAAATGTCACACGTGTAACATTCCTCGCGCTCAGCCTCCAGCTACAATCAATTCCATGAGCGAAGCCCGCACCATCATCTCCACCAACGAAGCGCCGCTGGCCATCGGCCCCTACTCCCAGGCCGTCCGCGTCGGCAACCTCCTCTTCACCTCCGGCCAGATCGCACTCGACCCCGAAACCCAGCAAGTGGTTCCCGGCGGCATCACCGAACAATCCCAGCGCGTCCTCCTCAATCTCAAAGCCATCCTCGAAGCCGCTGGCAGCAGCCTCGCCCAGGTCGTCAAAGCTACCGTCTTCCTCAAAGACTTCAACGATTTTGCCGCCATGAATTCTGTCTACGCCGAGCACCTCGCCAGCCCCGGCACCGAGCCGCCTGCCCGCACCACGGTCGAGGTCTCTCGCCTGCCCAAAGACGTTCTCATTGAAATTGACCTCGTCGCCCTGGTCGCACCGCAGTAGTTCTAAATCGGCAGCGGCAGCCAGCCTTCCCTTTCCGGCATTGAGCACTTCACCCCGCCAGCGAGCAGCCCACACACCGAGCCAAAGCCCAAATAGACTGGGGATTGAGCCTGTTCGTGGCTCGGAGCAGGGCTGAGGCACAGTGGAATGACCATCGAAATTGACCGACTGAGTGAGTTGCTGCTCAAGATGGCGGATGAGAACGCGCCTGGGCGGGAATTTTCCATGGCCATTGCCGAGTTGGCGCGTACGGGGCGTTTTGCGCACCTCAAGGAAGTGCTTCCAGCAGTGGTGTACGACGAGCTTTGGGAGCGGTATCAACAAGATGCAAACGGGTTTGTGGAAGAGTGGGAGCATCTGGCGCACGAGATGCAGCTTGGCTTTATCCAGCACGCGCGGCAGCGTCTGACCTCACTCACGCGCCTGCAGCACGCCGGAAACGGCTACACACCAGCGTGGAAGTCCATCCAGCGGGCGCTCGATTCGCGGCAGAACGACCTGCTACGGGCGGCGGTTGCGGCGGAGTTTCTGGACCTGGTGGAGCCTGCCGTGGCGCGCGCTACGCATTTGCGTGAGTGCGTTGTCGCCAGCCCGTCTTCAGAGGACGCGGACCGTTACCTGGATGAAGCGACGCGGTGCTACTTCTTTGCGCTGTTTACGGCGTGCGCGGTGATGTGCCGCAGCGTGCTGGAGGAGGCGATCAAGCAGAAGCTGCCGGAGCCGCTGCGCAAGCTGATCCGCTCGCGCTACCGGAATGCAGCGACGCTGGGAAATCTGCTGCACGAGGTGAACAACAACCTGCTGGCAACGGGCATTGCGCCTGATTTTCCGCGGCTTGCCAACATGGTCAACGACATTGGCAAGAAGGCAGTCCACCAGGGACTGCTCTCAGAGGATGAGGCGCGGGCCTGCCTGCAGAATGCCCGCGAGGCTCTGCAGCTATTACTGCAGAGTTAGTTACCTTAGCAGCCACGTGCGGGGGCATGCTGGAAGAGTAACTCTTCCAGGACAATGTGCAGATAGAAATGAATTACGATTTGAAAGCCCGCTTACGACTTGTGCGGACTACGAGGCTTGTGCGGACTACGAGGCCTGCTGCATAAGTGCCTGCTGCATAAGTGACTGCTCGGCGCGGAGCCAATC
This sequence comes from Acidobacteriota bacterium, assembly GCA_025359885.1. GTDB lineage: Bacteria > Acidobacteriota > Terriglobia > Terriglobales > Acidobacteriaceae > Acidicapsa. The sequence continues at coordinate 21,246 of JANYDG010000026.1, read as the reverse complement.
CTGCTCGGCGTATCCGTCCTGCCAGCCGCGCTCAGCCCAATAGGTGCGGGCGAGTTGCTCGATTGCTTCGCGCGAAGGGGCGGCTATCTTTGCTACTTCATGCATTGTATTTTTCTTAGTCGCAGTTGGTTTGGGCTTTGCGGGGGCCTTGGTCTTCTTTACAGTCACTGCCATAGGAATCTCCTTGGTTGTAATGGCCACTAGCTTCGGTGGCATCTTGTAAAAGAATACGGAAGATTGTCAATAATTGGAACACTTATTTTTATGGTAATAACTTACTTGACTAATCGGAAGAATTCCGATACTCTTGGATTATGCAAGTGCTAAAGAACCTCTGAGACGCAATCGAATACTTCTCAGATGTCGATAACTGCCTGAATTACATGGTGGTTCGCCGCTGGCCGGACGGCGTTGTTTGCCCTGCTTGTGGGCGCAAGGATGCGCGTTTTCTTGCCCATCAACGGAAATGGCAATGCAAGAGCGTTCATCCCAAGCGCCAGTTCACTCTGAGGACTGGCACCGTGATGGAAGACTCGCCGATTGGCCTTGTGAAGTGGCTACCGGCGATGTGGCTGCTCTGCAATTGCAAGAACGGAATCAGTAGCTACGAACTCGCCCGCGATCTCGGCATCACTCAGAAAAGCGCATGGTTGATGCTACATCGGATTCGCGCCGCTATGCAGAGCGGATCATTCTTCAAGCTCGGATTGAGCGGAAACCCGGTAGAAGTGGACGAAACCTTTGTCGGCGGCGAATCCAACAATATGCACAAGTCTAAGCGCCTAGCTAAAGGCATCACCGCTCAGGGCAGCAAGGCTGGAAAGGTGATCGTTCAGGGAGTTCTGGAGCGCGGCGGCAAGGTCAAAGCAATGGTAGTGCCGGATCGTAAAAAGAAGACTCTTCAGGCCAACGTCAATGAGCATGTAACAAAGGGTTCTGAAGTCTTCACAGATGAACTGCTCTCCTATTACGGACTAAACAAGGAATATGTGCACGCGGTCATCAATCATGCCGAGTCCTACGTTCGCGGACGGGTCCACACAAACGGGATGGAGAATTTCTGGAGTCTTTTGAAACGGGGATTAAACGGCACCTATATTGCAGTCGAGCCGTACCATATTGACCGTTATCTAGACGAACAGGTTTTTCGCTACAATAATCGTGCAACCAAAGAAAATCCGCTGAACGACGCAGATCGCTTTGCGCTGGCAGTATCGCAAATAGTGGGCAAGCGCCTTACCTATGCAGAACTGACCGGCACGGTGGGAGAAACGGCGTTCTAAGCTGGCTTGGATGGAGCGCCAGAAGCGCGGGAAGAGACTTTAGATGTTCGCTTTAGCTCTCGCTCGGCATCAAGTTTAGCCTTGATTTCCGAGTGGGGAACGGCGAGTATGCGGGTCACAAAATCTGAGAATGCGCTTGATTCAACCGTCTCATTCTTGGCGGAAGCGGTCGGATGAATCGGCGGGACGCTCATAGAAATGAGCGTAACGCCGATGTGTGTGCCAAGTCAATTCATCTCCCGTGTTTCGTCCTTCCTTAGCGCAGTGCTTCCCAATGGAAAGGGCCTGGTAATGGTTCTTAGACTTTATGCCGACGAGAGCGCAGACGATATGAGCGGGGTGTTTCGCATCTCCGGTTATCTCATGACAGACGCCCAATGGAAATCGTTGGACGAGAAAATTGGCGCTGCTCTGGGTCCTTTAAAGGGCTTTCACATGAAGGATGGAGACCACAAGAAACACCCTGAAACTTATAGACTTCTGCTCAACTTGATAGTCCCAAAAGCCATTCTCGCCGGGTTTTCTGTTTCTGTTAATAAACACGAGTACGACAAAATCCTATCCGAGCGCCAAGGTCAGCAGACGATGAAGTATTGGATGGGAAGCTCTTACGCATTTCTCGTTCAGAGCATCATGGCGATCTGCGGAGAATGGTGCCGAGAGCACGCCTTAACCGAAGAATTGATAGCCTATTTTTTTGAAGCGGGCCACCCTAGTGAGGGGGATGCAAATGCCCTTGTTGGCTTGTTTCAAGAGCCTCAGTATAAAGACCATTTGCTTACAGCGAGATATGCATCGCACACTTTTCTGGCTAAGGAAGGTCCAATCTCGAATGTCTTGATCCCAAGCGACATCCTCGCATGGCACCTGACCAACAGGCAACGGGGCAAAAACCAGATGGAAGAATTAACCACCCTGCTGCATGTCCAAACTAAATACATTGACTATAACGCGGACGAAATCCGCAAGATGGTTATCCAATTCAAGAAGCGATGGCAAACACACGATAAGTTAGGCAGGCCCCGAAAGTAGACGCCTAAAAGCTGCCATGTCAAGGCAGCCCTAGTATGCGCTCTCAAGACTGATTCTTCAAATATATTATTGCCAATTTTATTGAGGTGCCGGGTTTCTCAATGCTGTACTGAATGGATGGATTCATATATCTCAAATAAACCGATTTAACTTAGCTGTGAAGAGGTGCATTCATGCGCTTACTTCGCGGGATGATAGGCGACTAAGACCGCCCTCTTATGCGCGCTATGCGGCCTTGCGGGAGGTTCCGGGGTGGATTCGAGCTGGGGGAACCGCCTGGATTGATTGTGCGCTTTTGGGGGCTCATCCCCGGCAAGTAAGGGGAGTTATCAGACTTTGAGAAACCCCGGTCTCAAGGGCGAGACCGGGGGCACCCGGCTTCTGATCGATGGCTCCTGGGTGAATGGCAGGGATGGCCCCTTTTTCGTTCAGGATGACTGGATTTTGATTGATGAAAAGACCCTGGTTACTGTTCGGCGTGCTGGGTGTCGAGGTCTACGAAGCAGGTGTATTTGGAGAGGAAGGCGAGGTTGATGGAGCCGGTGGGGCCGTTTCTTTGTTTGGCGATGATGATTTCGGCGTGGGCTTTTTCGGCGTCGGTCATTTCCTGGTCGCGGTTGTAGTAGGGTTCGCGGTGGATGAAGGCGACGACGTCGGCGTCCTGCTCGATGGAGCCTGATTCGCGGAGATCGCTGAGGAGGGGTTTTTTGTCGTCGCCGCGGCGCTCGGAGGCGCGGGAGAGCTGGGAGAGGGCGATGACGGGGACTTCCATCTCTTTGGCGAGGGCTTTGAGACCGCGGGAGATGGCGGAGACCTCCTGGGTTCGGTTTTCGTGGCGTTTGCCGCCCTGGGAGGGGAGGCTGGCGCTCATGAGCTGGAGGTAGTCGACGAGGACGAGGTCGAGCTGTCCGCCGTTGGCCTGGCGGAGGCGGCGGGTTTTGGCGCGCATTTCCGCGAGCGAGATGCCGGGGGTGTCGTCGATGAAGATTTTTGATTCGACGAGGTCGCTGAGGGCGATGGTGAGTTTTTCCTGGTCAGCGCGGCCGAGGAAACCGGTCTGGAGGGCGCGCTGATCGACCCAGGCCTGGGAGGCGAGCATGCGGCGGAGGAGGGCTTCCTTGGACATTTCGAGGGAGAAGACGGCGACGACGGCTTTGCCTTTGATGGCTGCGTTTTGGGCGATATTGATGGCCCAGGCAGTCTTACCCATCGAGGGGCGGGCGGCGATGATGATGAGTTCGCCTTTTTGGAGGCCGGAGGTCATTTTGTCGAATTCAGTGAAGTGGGTGGCGACGCCGGTGACTTCGCGGGCCTGGCTGTACAAGTTGTCAATTGTCCCGAAGGAGCCGGCGACGATTTCTTCGAGGGAGGCGAGGCCCTTGGTGATGGATTTTTCGCCGACGACCATGAGCTGCGATTCGGCGGCGTTGAGGACGTCGAGTGCGGTTTCTGACTGGTCTGCGGCGCGGGCGATGGCGGCGGAGCAGATGAGCATGAGCTGGCGGAGGAGGCTTTTATCTTTGACGATGCGGATGTACTCGTCAATGATGGGGCGGCGGGGGAGTCCTTCAGTGAGCGAGGCGAGGTAGGCGACGCCGCCGACGGACTCGATTTCTTTGTACTTGGCGAGTTCATTGGCGAGGGTGACGAGATCGACGGCGTGGCCGGAGCCGCCGAGTTCGGTCATACGCTGGTAGATGCGCTGATGGGAGTCGAGGGAGAAGTCTTCGGGGGTGAGTTTTTCTTCGGCTTCAGAGAGGGCCTGGTTTTCAAGGAGGATGGCGCCGAGGATCATTTTTTCGGCGGCAACGTTTGAGGGGAGTCCGGTGTCTAATGCGTAGCTGGAAGAGGTAGCCATCTTTACCAGTGTAGAAAGATGGGGTGTGGTTGTGCTGAAGCATTTTTGTTGAATTGGCTGTGCGGTGTGTTGAAAAGTGGGAATCCCGTTTCCCAGGAAGTTGTCTGCTAGGGGCGGACTATCATCCTATACAGGAGTGTTCATGAAGATTTCTATGGCTGCATGGGTTGCTTTACTGGTTGCTGTACTGGTGTCGTGTGTCTCTGTGGGAACTGCTCAGGGTGCGAAACCGAGTACGGCGACGCAGGTGGACAGCCCGGAGATTCGCGAGCTGCAAAAGGTTGAGGATGCGTGGAGCACGGCGTTGAACCAGCGGGACCAGTATGGGCTGGAGCTGGTGCTTTCGCCGCTGTATGTGGATGTGGCGTCGAGTGGCGATATTTCGACGCGGAACCAGCAGGTGGTGGGTTTGCTGACGCAGGAAGACAAGACGGCGACGACCGAGTTGCGGGTGATTACGGTGCGGATGCTGGGCGATGTGGCGGTGGCGAACGGAGCCTACACGTACACGCACAAGGTGGGCAGCGGCGTGGTGGAGGAGAAGGGGATTTTCACGCACGTGTTTCAGCGGCTGCATGGGAACTGGGTTTGCCTGAACGCGCAGCGGACGCTGCTGCGGGAGGACGCTCCGGGGAAGGCGCGGACGAAGGCGAAGTCGCAGGCGGAGCTGCCGTTTCACATCCCGTTGTTTTCAAAGGGCGACAAGTCGGACAAGGCAGACAAGTCGGACAAGGCGACAAAGCCGTAGCCGCCCATTATTGATAGAGGCTGTGTTCTCGGATGTAGTTGAGGACTGGTGGAGCGAGGAGCGGAGCCTGGCGGGTGGGATGGCCCTGGATCTGGCGTCGGAGCTGGGTGGCGCTGATTTCAAAATTGAGATTAGGCAGCAGGTAGAGGTAGGACTGGGCCCCGGCGGGGTTGCGGAGGAGATAGCGGACGTGCTGACGCGCTCCTGGAGTGGCGAGCTGGGTGAGAGAGACGCCGTGGGGCAGGTGAGCGGCGAGGTTGGAGAGATCTTCGTTGGGCCGGGCGGCAACGATGAGGTTGGCGAGGTAGGGAATTTCAGTAGAGCGGTGCCAGCGGGGTAGGGTGCGGAAGGAATCTGCGCCGAGGAGCAGAAATATCTGGGTGGCCGCGGGCAGGGTGGCGCGGAGGCGGATGAGGGTGTCTGCGGTGTAGTTGGGTGCGAGGTTGGCGGGGTCAGGGGCATCGATAGAGCAGATTTCAAACTGAGGCTGGTTGGCGATGGCCAACTCGGTCATGGCGACGCGGTCGGCGAAGGGCGCGGTGGAGCCAGCGGGCTTGAGGGGCTGGAGACCGACGGGCGCGAAGAGGACCTGGTCGAGTTGAAGAGCCTGCTGGGCGGCGCGCGCGACGGCGATGTGGCCGAGGTGGGGCGGGTCAAAACTCCCGCCAAAGAAAGCTGTACGCATCGGATTATGTTAGATGACAAAGGCGTGAAACGGCCACCCGGAATTGGGGAGAGGCGGGGTGGTGCTGGTAGATTTTCTACTATGCGATATTGGATTGCTTTCTTGGCGTTGGCGGGATTGGTGGTGGCGGGACTGGCGCTGCGGGTGCATTATTCAACCGAGACGGAAGCGTGCTCAATCAACGAGAAGTGGGATTGCGGGATTGTGAATCATTCGCCGTTTGCGGAGCTGTTTCACGTGCCGGTGGCGGCAATCGGGATGGTTGGGTATCTGGGGATTGCGGCTCTGTCGCTGGGGCGGCGGAAGCGGCTGGTGATGGCGGCGGCGTTGGCGGGGCTGGGGTTTTCGCTGTATCTGACGCATATTGAGAAGGATGTATTGCTGGTGTGGTGTGTGTATTGCGTGACTTCGCTGGGGATGATTACGGGGATTACGCTGAGCGCGGCGGGGTGGCTGGTGATGGGACAGAAGCGTATTTAGAGCGAGGGAGTTACGGGAGGAGCTTTTGCGGGTGGCTGGGTCGCTTTGGTGATATGTGTGTTCCCGGCCCTGGGGGGATTGGGATAGCGGGTGACCCGGGGTGAAACGGTGGGATTGGGTTTCGGGTGATTTATCGCCGAACGGACTTCAATCCGGCCTATAATGGGCGCGAATTTCTAATCAGGAAAAGTTAGTTTTCATCTGCACCACTGCACGAATTTCCTCGGGTGTTCTTCAGGTCTGTTTCGTAAGCATGGACAAGTGTGTGGTTCGTTGCCTGGGCGGTTGGATGCGCCCGGGGGAAGCGGACGGCCCACGGATGGTCGGTGCTGGGAGCGACGGTGCTGGGAGCAGGCTGGAGAGCGGTGGTGTTGCTGGGGCTGAGTCTGGGGCTGAGTCTGGGCCTCGTGACGGAGTGTGGGGCGAAGGCGGCCGGGCTGACGGGATGGCAGGCATCCTCGGGGAACATGGGGAACACGCCATCAAATGACAAAGAGGCTGGTGCTGGGGAGGCTGGTGCTGGAGAGGCTGGTGCTGGAGAGGCTGGTGCTGGGCAGGCTGGTAGTGGGCGGAGACGGGAGGCTGAGCCTGCGCGGGTGCGGGCTGCGCGTCGTTTTCGGGCTCGGCGGGGACTGCGGCCGGGAATGGCCGGGCACGGCTTCGGGGGGAATGCACGGGCTGGAAGCGGGAATGGGCAGCCTTCGGCGGCGGGGTTAGCGGGGGGGATCCCTGTCTGGACGGCGGCCGGGCCGGTGGGGGTGAATTCGGCATCGTTTGGGCTGGTGACGGGGAGGATTTCTGCGCTGGCGCTGGACCCTTCGGATGGGACGGGGAACCGGCTGTATGTGGGGACGACGGGCGGCGGGGTGTGGAAGAGCCAGAATGCAGCGGTCGGGACGGCGGGTGGAGTGCGGTTTTTGCCGGTGACCGATGGGACCAATGCGCTGACGGGGGCCGCCGATGCGGGGGTGAGCGTCGGGGCGCTTACGGTGCAACCGGGCGGAACCGGGGTGGTGCTGGCAGGGTTGGGCGACCCGAATGACGCGCTGGATTCGTACTATGGCGCGGGATTGCTGCGTTCAACGGATGGGGGTCAGACGTGGTCGCTGGTGCAGCGGACGGTGGACCTGGAGAGCGGTTTGGACATTCGTGACTACTCCTTTGTCGGTGAGGGGTTTGCCGGTTTTGCGTGGAGTACGGCCAATGTGCAGCTGGTGGTGGCGGCGGTAAGCCAGGCGTTTGAAGGGACGCTGGTGGATGCAGGGACGAGTCCGCTTCGGGCTTCGGGGCTGTTTTATTCGCAGGATGGCGGGGCGAGCTGGCATCTGGCGCGCATGACGGATCTGAACGGGCAGGATGTGCAGGGGCCCGGGGACCAGTTTGCGACCCCGGAGGGGAATGCAGCGACGGCGGTTGTGTGGAATCCGGTGCGCCAGGAGTTTGTGGCGGAGGTGCGGTACCACGGGTACTACCAGTCTCGGGATGGGGTGACATGGACGCGGCTGCCGGATTTTCCGAATGGCCAGCCGGGGGCGGGTCTGACGGCTGGGAACTGTCCGACGCAGCCGGGGAATACAGGGGTGGCGGGTTGCCCGATATTCCGTGGGGCGCTGGCGGTGAACCCGCAGACGGGGGACACGTTTGCGTGGTCAGTGGATGCGAACAACCAGGACCAGGGAATCTGGCAGGACCAGTGCGGGCTGAGCGCGGGTAGTTGCACGACGGCGGGAATCACGTTTGGAGTGCGGCTGAATACGGCAGCGCTGGAAGTGACGGGGCTGGGCGGGGATGCACGCATCGCCAACGGGGACTACAACCTGACGCTGGCCGCCTTGCCGGGCGGGCTGGGCGCAGGGCAGGACACGCTGTTGCTTGCCGGCGCGAATGACCTGTGGAAGTGCAGCCTGGCCAACAGCTGTGTTTGGCGGAATACGACCAACGCAACGACCTGCATGAGCGCGAAGGTGGGCGAGTATCAACATGCCCTGGCGTGGGATGGGGGAAATCCGGCGCTCGTGTTTGTGGGCAATGACAGTGGTCTGTGGCGTTCGACGGATTCAGTGGGGGAGACGGGGAGTGCGTGCTCGACGGCGGATGCGAGTCATTTTCAAAACCTGAATGGGGGCCTGGGGGCTTCGGGTTCCCTGGCGGAGGTGGATGCGCTGGCGCAGTCAGGTGCGACGGCGTGGACGATGCTGGCGGGGCTGGGTGTGACTGGTTTTGCGGGGGTGGTGAACGGGAATGGGACTGGCACGGCCGGGCCGTGGAACGAGGTGCTGGGTGGCGAGGGTGGGCCGGTGGCGATTGACCAGGCGAGCCACCTGAACAGCTGGTATGCCAATAGTGGGGCAGGAGTGGAGATTTTCCATTGCAGTTCTGCGACCGTCTGCACGCCGGCCGGGTTTGGTGCGGGAGCGGGCGGAGCGGGGCCGGTGGTGGGCGAGGCGCAGGTAGCCAATGACGGGCTGGCGATGCCCTATGCAGCGGAGTTTCGCGTTGATGCGGCGGACGCGAGCCAACTGCTGATTGGGACTTGCCGGGTTTGGCGGGGACCGGCGAATGGGGCTGGCTGGTCGGGGTCGAATGCGATTTCGCCGATTCTGGATGGGACGGGCGGGGCCAGTTGCAACGGCAACTCCCTGATTCGGAGCATGACGGCGCTGCCGACGACGGGCGGCGGCGAGGCGATCTATGTCGGGATGGCGGGGGCGGTGGACGGGGGCGGGGTAGCTGCGGGTCATGTGTTTGCCGGAAGCGTGACGGCGGGTGGCGGGGCGGGAAGCTGGACGGATGTGACGTTTTCTCCCGTGACCAACCTGGGGCTGAATATGAATCCCTTTCAGTTGGATGTGAGCAGTTTGTATGCCGACCCCCATGATGCGACGGGCGGCACGGTGTATGCGACGATTGCGGGGTTTGGGACTCCGACACAATCGATGGCGCAGGTGTTTCGGACGACGGATGGAGGGAAGCACTGGGTGAGTTTGCAGTCAAATCTGCCGAATGCACCGGCCAATGCGGTGGTGGTCGATCCGCAGGATGCGAACACGGTGTATGTGGCAACCGACTTTGGGGTTTATTCGACGCGTGCGGTGGCTAGCTGCGTGACGACGAGTGGCTGCTGGGGAGTGTATGGGACGGGGCTACCCCTGAGCCCGGTGACGCAACTGCTGGCGACACCGACGGGCAGTACGAGCCAGGTGCTGACGGCGGGCACCTATGGGCGGGGCGTTTGGCAGGCTCCTTTGGCAACGTCGGGAGCGGCTGCAACGACGGGAACGGTGACTCCGGCGGCATTGACCTTTGCCAGCCAGATCCTGGGGACTACGAGCGGTGCGCAGACGATCACGTTGAAAGCAACGGGGACGGTGCCGCTGGTTGTGACGGGGGTGAGCACGACGGGCGCAGGAGGCGGGGATTTTGTGGAGACGGATACCTGCGTGGGAGCTTCGCTGGCAAGAAACGCGACGTGTGCGGTGCGGGTGAGTTTTGTGCCGACGGCAGCGGGGAGCCGCAGCGGGGTGTTGACCATCAGCGCCAATGTGGCAGGGGGGCAACTGCTGGTGCCGTTGAGCGGAACGGGGCAGGCGGCGGGGAGTTTGACGTTGCTGCCGACGAGTTTGAGTTTTGGGACGGTTCAGGTTGGGCAGACCTCCGCGAGCCAGTCGATCGGGGTGCAGAATGCGGGGGGAAGCCCGGTAACGATTTCGTCGCAGGTGGTGAGCGCGCCGTTTGCGAAGGCGGCAACGAGTTGCGGAAGCACGCTGGCGGCGGGGGCGGCATGTGCGGTGACCATGAACTTTGCGCCGAAGCAGGCGGGTGGAGCGGCGGGCAGCCTGACGATTGCCAGCAGCGTGGGGCCGCTGACCGCCGTGCTGAGCGGGACGGGGATTACGGGGCCGATGGATACGCTTTCGACGACGGCGTTGACGTTTCCAGCGACGGTGGTGGGACAGACCTCGGCAGCGCTGGTGGTGGGTTTGACCAATGGCGGGGGGCTGCCGCTGACCAACATCGGGACGGCGGTGGTGTCGGGGTTTCCGGGAGACTTCACGGCGGTAAGTGACTGCGGAAGCACACTGGCGGCGAATACTTCCTGTGGTGTGTCGGTGTTTTTTACGCCTTCGGTGGCGAAGACCGAGACAGGGACGCTGCAGATTTCTGATGCGCTCCATTCTCAGAACGTGAGTCTTAGCGGGGCGGGGGTCAAGCCGCCGGTGATTGCACTTTCGCCTGCGGTATTGGCCTTTGGCAACCAGCAGATCAACCTGGCGAGCGGAGCAAAGACGCTGACGGTTCAGAATACGGGCGGATCGGCGATGGGGGCGCCTAGTTTTTCGCTGAGCGGTGCGGGCGGGGGAAATTTTGTACTGGGAGCATCGACCTGCGGAGTGAGCCTGTCGGCGGGAGCCTCCTGCACGGTGCAGGTGAGTTTTTTGCCGTTGACGGCCGGTGGCACGGTGGGGACGATTACGGTGAGCACGAGCACGGTCGGAGTGGCAGCGAGTGCGGCCAGCCTGACGGGGACGGGGCTTTCGCCGCCGCTGCTTGGGGTGAATCCAGCGAACCTGAACCTGGGTGCAGTGGCGTTGGGCCGAACGAGTCTGGCGTTTACGGTTCAGATTACGAATTCAGGCCAGGAGCCTTTGGTTGGTTTGGGATTTTCGATTGGTGGACTGGGCGGCGGAGCGTTGCCGGGGGACTTTGCGCTGAGCGAGCCGACGGATGTTCCGGCATGCGCGTTGACGGGGGCAGGGAGCGGGCTGAATCCGGGGGTCAGTTGCAGCGTAGATGTGGTGTTTTCGCCGTCGTTGCTGGGGGTGGAAACGGCGACGTTGACGGTGACGGCAGCCAATGCCCAGCCAGCGACTGCGGGGCTGATGGGTACGGGAACGCCGGTGATTCTGCTGCAGGCAAATCCTGTGCAACTGAGTTTTCCGGCGCTGGTGGTGGGGCAGGTAAGCGCGACCCAAAAAGTGACTATCAGCAACCTGGGACGACAGACGGCAAACGGGCTGGCGGTGAGCGTGACGGGGCCGTACAGTGTTGTGCCGAGTGCTACAACCTGCAAGGGGAGTCTGCAGGCCTCGGCATTTTGCACGGTGGTGGTGAGCTTTACGCCGACGGCGGTTGGGGATCAGGTAGGCACGCTGACGGTGACAGTGACAAATCTTGGGGTGGCAGCAGTGACGGTGGCGCTGGACGGAAGCGGTGTGGCGGTAGGAGGGATTGCGCTGAATCCGACGCGGATGACGTTTGGGAGTGTTGTTGTGAATGCAGCTTCAACGGCCCAGACGGTCACTTTGACGAATTCAGGGCAGGCCATTCTGACCGGGCTTGGAGTGAGCGTGACCGGGGACTTTAGCCTGACGGCGAATCTGTGCGTTGGGACTTTGGCGGCGGGGGCGAGTTGTACGACTGGGGTGGTGTTTACGCCGACAACGACGGGGAACCGGACGGGGGTGTTAACCGCGAGCTCGTCGTCTGCGGGGGTGGTGCCGGCGGTGGTTGGTCTGACCGGCAACGGGATAACGGCTGGAGCGCTGGAGGTGAACCCGGCGGTGGCGAGCTTTGGTGCGGTGACGGTGGGACAGTCGGGCCCGGCGCAGAGCGTGACGGTGACGAATGCCGGGACGACGACGCTGGTTGGATTGCAGTTTCAGTTAGCAGGCGACTACAGCCTGCCGCAGAACAATTGCGGGGCGCAACTGGCTGGGGGCGGAACGTGCAGTTTCAGTGTGATTTTTTCGCCGGGAGTGCCGGGTACGCGAATTGGGTCAGTGACGATCAGTTCGACAACGGCGGGAGTGTCGCCGGTGCTGGTTGGGCTGGAGGGGACGGGAGTGCCTGCGGCGCAGCTGGTGGTAACTCCGGGGCAACTGGCATTTGGCGCGACGGTTGTGGGTTTGAACAGTGCGGCGCTGCAGCTTCAAGTGCGTAATGCTGGGACGGGAGGGCTTGGCGGGCTATTTTTTGCGACGGCGACACCGTTCAGCGTAGGTACGGGGAGTTGCGGGGGGAACCTGGCGGCGGGCGGTATGTGCAGCGTGCCGGTGACGTTTGCCCCGACGGGGGCGGGAAGTCAGAGCGGGCAGTTGACGGTTTCAAGCACCAGCCTGGGGGTGGTACCCATTGCAATTCCGTTGACGGGAACGGGATTGGCAGCGGCGTCGTTGAGCCTGAGCCCGAGTTCGCTGGATTTTGGGGGGACCACGCTCGGGATCAACAGTGCTGGACAAACCTTAGTGATCTCGAATGCTGGAGGGGTGGCGCTCACGGGGCTTGCGATTGCGATATTGGGGGCGGCAGCGGGGGATTTTGTGCAGGGGAGCAATGGCTGCGGGACGACACTTGCGGGGGGTGCGAGCTGTTCGATAGTAGTGAGCTTTACGCCCACGGTGGTCGGCGGCAGGCAGGCATTTTTGACGGTGACCAGCTCAACGGCCGGGGTAGCGGGTGGTTCGGTGACATTGACGGGCGTCGGGTTGACGCCTGCATCGCTGAGCGTTGTTCCTTCGCAACTGAGCTTTGGGGCTACGTTGCTGGGTCAGGTGAGTCCGGCACAGGCGGTGATGGTGAGGAATTCCGGGCAAAGTGGTATCAGCGATCTGGCGATTGTGACGACTGCGGGCTTTGCTGTGGATGCGGCAAGTACGACGTGCACGGCAACGCTGGCGGGTGGAGCAGGGTGTACGGTGGGCGTGGTGTCTGCTCCTACGACGGTGGGGGCGCAGACAGGTTTGGTGACGGTGAGCTCTGCCCTGGGGGCGTTGGCGGGCACGGTGCCAGCAACGGCGACGCTGAGTGGAATGGGGGCACTGCCACCGGGGATGGTAACGGTGCCGGCGAGCCTGGTGCAGTTCGGGACGACCGGAATAGGGCAGGCTGGCCAACCGGTGACCGTGACGGTGAGCAATACGGGCACCTTGTCTGCCTTGACCGGACTGGCGCTGGCGGTGGATGAGACAGGGGCGGCGAACGGGTTTGGGCTCAGTAACAATACTTGTGGCACGGCCCAACTACCAGGGCAACTGGCGGTGGGAGCGAGTTGCACGGTGAATGTAACGCTGGTGCCGACGAGAACGGGGCAACTGACAGGTGCGCTGCTGATGACAAGTGGGAACGGCGCAAACCAGATCAACCTGGCACTCGGCGGGTTGGGATTCGACTTTCAGATCGCGGTCACTGGCAGCAGTTCTGCGACTGTGGTGCGGGGGCAGACGGGGTATTACACGCTGGCTGTAACGCCGCTGGGCGGACAGGGTGGGGTGTTCAGTTTGAGTTGTAATAACCTGCCTTCGAATACGCTCTGTATTTTCAATCCGGCAGTGCTTGGACCGCTGCAAGCGACGGGAAGCGTTTCGCTGGGGATTGCGACGGGAGCGCCGACTGTTGCCGCTGCAGGAAGGGGACCTGGCGGGCGGATTGAGGCCCTGGTGGTTTGCGGCTTGTTCGGCATGCCGTTGGGTTGGTGGCTGCGCCGCAGGAATTGCGGGCAGGGGCGTGGCAAGTTATGGCCCGGGATGATGTTGCTGGTATGCGGCCTCGCGATGCTTGTGGGCGGAGTTAGTGGCTGCCTGAGTGCTGGCGGATCGGGCGGTCAGGTGCATCTCGGAGGGGGCACGCCGCCGGGTAGTTACTCGGTGCTGGTGAATGCAAGCTCCGGTGGGTTGACGCATAGTGTCCAGGTGACGCTGGTGGTCAACTAAGGAAGCGTCGGAATCCAATGGGGCAGAGGCCAGAGTGAAACAAGGCTTCCGTGGGGCAGGCCTACCCGGCCGATACCAGAGCACTGCTACCTATGCAGAACGCACCATCAGGGGTTGCCAGATAGGCTGCATGCTTTCTGCCGTAGCAGACAATTGGGAGCAGCTGCAGAAAAGGAAGCTGCTTTCGGGGCACGCATCCGACCTGGGTCCGGTGCTGATTTCATGGAACTAGAGCGCACCAACCTATCTCCATTGGTCCTGGTCTGGCGATGGCGGGAGCGGTTCGAGGGCTGTATAGGATTGCCGGACGGCGTAGTGAGAGATGCTTGATGCGCGGAAGGATAGGTTGCTATCTGCCGCTTGAGAATCGAAAGATGCCAGGGGCAGGCACTATTTTTAGCAAAGCTCACTGTTTGTGAGCAAATCGATGCCTTTTTCATTCCTGCATATATCGACTTACGCAAAAGAATCAGCTATTCTGGACCCTATGGCAATTGAAAGTATTATCGCTCAACTCGATGCGGAGATTTCGCGACTGAAGCAAGTGCGCAATCTTCTTTCGGCGACTGGCAAAGTAGAAGCCAAGATTTCGGCCGTTAAAGGCAAGACGACCAAGAAGACCGCCAAGGTGAAGGCTGTGAAGGAAGCACCGAAGGCGAAGGGTGTTGTAAAGCGCGTACTTAGCCCTGAAGCGCGCAAGGCGATTGCCGATGCACAGCGGAAGCGCTGGGCGGCTCAAAAGGCCAAGGCCTAAGCAGGGCTGGATTACGGAATAACTTCGCGGATGCGACGAAGCAAGTGAGATTTCAAACGGGCCGCAGTCATTGACTGCGGCCCGTTTGCTGTTTGTGAAGGACGCATTGAAGGTGTCGAGCTGAAGTTGTGATGCGGCCATCTTCAGGGGCTTTTACACTTATGAATGGACTGGCTGGATGTCGGTGGGTTGTTTTTGAGGAGACTCCGTGGAGAGTGGTGGACGGTCAATGCCTATTTAGAGAATGCCATAACTGCGCCGGGATGATCAGGGACGAATTTCGACTTAGGGTCGGGCCCTGGCGATTTTGAAGTTGGCAGGTAAGGGGCGCTTGTCTGAGAAGGCGCCGGGGAGCAAGGTGCAGGAGTTAACGCAGCGAGGTCTTACCAGAACTCGACTGCGATGACCTGGGGTGGGCCGGAGTGGCCCTCGATGACCTGGGTTTCGATGACTGCTTCCATATTCATGTTGCGCCAGTTTGCGGGGGCCTTGTTGAGTAAAGTGGCCAGATCCGTGGGGTTAGAGAGCAGTTCGCCGGCGGCTTCGGTGCCTTCCTCTGAGATACCCGCGGCGATGACGACGGGTTGACCGGTAACAGAGTCGCGGAAGCGGGCAACGATAGCGTGGTCTCGGGAGAGTTTTTCGTAGGGAAGGTCCCAGGCGGTGAACCATTGATTTTTCGCAGAATTGGTGCCGTCCTTCTTTCTGTCAACGATGAAGGCATTGCCATCGACGGAATCAAAGCCGAAGCGCAGGTCGCGGGTGAGGCGCATGGTCCACAGGTTGTCAAAAGCGCCGATGAAGACGGCTGGCCCTTCGCGGAGCTGCGCAAAGCTTGCGGCGGAGGCAGCGGAAACGCGGAAGGATTTGTGCTGCTTTTGGAGGGGCTCAGAGATGCGGGTGAGGGTGGTGACGTCGGCAAGAGCGAAGAGACCCGATTGGCGAAGGCGGAAGTACAGTGGCTCGGTGAGCTTTGACTGCTGAATCGCCTTGTCAGGATCTGAATCCTTGCTGGCATCGCGAGCTGGTTCTCCGAGGCAGAAGGTGACGGTCGCGGGACCGGAGGTGAGGGGCTCCCAGAAGTCTGCGAGGGCCTGGTCTGCCGGATTGGGGGGCAGCGTAATCGGATCCTGGGAGCGGTAGTATTCATAGCCGCCCCCGGAACCGACAGCCAGGGACATGAGGACGAGAAGGAGGGTGAGAAAGGGGTGATTTCGGTGTTGTGAAATGGGCTTTTGGATCGAAAGCACGGGCGGGACGGGAGGGGACGGGAGGGCCTCCAAAGTCACGGGCTGGGCAGACAGGGTTTGGGCAGTTGAGGCGGGTGCGGGCCTTGGCGGCTCGACAAATCTCTGAAAGACGGGGACGTAGGAGCCGGTTGGTAGCTCGATGCGAATTTCGTCGGCGTGGGTGGGATCGTAGTAGTACTGGGCGAGACGTTTCCGGATTTCGCCAGCGGTAATCCGCACGACCGGGTCGGCATTGGCATCGTAACCGGGCGGCCGGTTGAAGACTTCGATCCCGATACAGCGTTCCTTGACCTGCTCAGCGTTGCCTTCAAGGGTCTGTAAGACGACGTAGCGAAGGAGTGCCGGGTACCTCTTGCTCTGGAAAAAAAGCGGATGCGCGAGAAGCAGGTCGAGCTGGGCAATGATCGCGGCCTTGTCCGCAGGCGACTCTGGGACCCATGGTTCAAGCGTGGCGCGTCGACTGCGGCTATCGAATGATCCGCCCGTGTTTTCATGGGGAGGCAGGAGTTGGGTGGGTTCCAAGCGTTTTTGTGCTCCGAGACCGTATGATACTGACGAATTGCGCGGACTGTCCATGTGGGAGCGAGGAATTGGAACGGGAAATCCACATTACGAGAGATTTCGCCATGAATCGATGGATTTTGTTGGATATTGGCGGGGATTTCTCTGGGAATTGGAAGCAATTTACGGGGTGAGACAGGGGTATAGAACCCCCCCTGCTACCCGATAGAACTTGAAGCGGCTGCTTTTCTGACTAGGATTCAAATTGTACTTCACATGGACCTCCGCGGTGAAGGGTAGCAGGAACGGCAACCGCTGTATCCAAAGCACTCCGGTTATAGATCAGTACAAGCGACACTCGGGCGCCGCAGCGGTCTGCGAACGTCTGAAGTTGTCAGCCGGGATGGAAAGTTTGGCAAGGGGAAGAGGAGCCCTGCGTCGAGCGTTTGGAGATATGTTGGTGCGCTGGAGAGGCTACTGACAGCTACGCCGCTTGCCCTGGGATGACTCACGTTCCGCCGGGTAAGCGGCATTTTCTTTGCGGCCAGGGAGCATGTTGCGCCCCAGCCGAGCTGCGAAGCGCTAGCGGACTCCGAGACTAAAGACTACATTGATGGTGGTTTCGACTTCGACCGGCTGGTTATTGAGCAGGTAGGGGCGGTAGCGCCAGGTCTGTACTGCATCGAGGGCGGCCCGACGTAGCATGGGTGGACCGGAGACGACGCGCAGGTTGGTGATGGTACCGGCGGAGGAAATCGTGGCGGCGAGCGCAACGGTGCCCGAGACGCCGGCCGCCTTGGCAATGACAGGATAGGTGGGCGTGCTGCGAGAGAGAAGGAGGCCGATTGCGACTCCCTGAGAGATTGCAACCGATCTGGGCAGGGCGGAGCGGACGGTTGCGGGGGGCGTTGGCTGGCGAAAAATCGAGGTTGCAGGCTGATCGGCGCCGGGGATCGTGCTGCCGGTTGAACCGACCTCCATGCCGGACGGGGGCGGCGTTGAATCCGGGGTTGTCGAGGTGATGCGTGGGATGCCGGTTGGGGCAATGAAGGGGTTGTGAGGGCTGAGGAGCTCAACCAACATCGGATGAGCGGGCTGAGGCCGGGATGGAACCGCCTGGGCTTGCGGCGGGGCGTAGAGGATGCGGGAGAGCAGGCGATTGGGGAGGCCGTCGGGATAGAGGAGCGGAAGGACGACCATGGCCGACAGGACGGTGAGGTTGAGGGTGAGGGCGACAAGCATCCATTTGGGTGCCTGGGTGCGATGAAGGTTACCGGAGTGGAAGGTGGCGTCTTCGAACATGTTGGGCCTCCGAGGAGGGCTCTGAAATACGGAGCCATGCCGGGATAGACACCGGGCGAGACGGGCTGGTTCCCGAGGCAGGCGGGGCTGCGCGGCGCGGGTGGGTTCCTGTAGACTCCTCTGGAATGCTGGGGGTGCGTATGCGGATGTTGAGATGGAGCGGTTTGATGATGGTGCTGAGTTTGGCACCGATGGGATTGGGACAGGTTGCGAAGCCGGATGAGGCGGCGACGCTCCAGTACATTCATCAGCATTGGGATGAGCTTTCGCGATCGATGACGGATTGCCACTCGCTGAAGGACTTGAAGGTGACGTCGAACCCAGTGCTCTATCTGCCGACAGAGCTGGCGGCGCCGGAGGGGGTGAAGGGCCTGGAGGCTCAGTGTGGCGTGAAGGTGGCGACCCTGCCGAAGCGCATTGTGCGGCTGGGCGATCTGATGCCGGAAGAGCTGGCGGGCGAAGGCCTGACGCCGGGGCTGCTGTACCTGCCGAATAAGTACGTGGTTCCGGGTGGTCGATTTAATGAGATGTATGGCTGGGATAGTTACTTTATTATTCTCGGCCTGGTGGCGGACCATCGCGAGGAGTTAGCGCGGGGGATGGTGGAGAATTTCTGGTTTGAGATTGAGCATTATGGGGCGGTTTTGAATGCCAACCGGACTTATTTTTTGACGCGTTCTCAGCCTCCTTTCTTAACTTCGATGATACGGGCGGTGTATGAGGACCCGGCAAGCTTTGCCGATAAGTCATCGGCGCGGGCATGGCTGGAGAAAGGCTACGCCGCAGCGGACAAGGATTATGGCACCTGGACGCGGTCAGAGCATCTGGCGGGCAAGACGGGGCTGGCGCGGTACATGGACCTGAGCGAGGGTCCGGTGCCAGAGATGGCGGATGACTCGACTTACTATCCCGATGTGATTCGATGGCTGATTGCGCATCCGACTGAAGATAAGGGATTTTTGCTGAAGGCCGCGGCGAAGCCGGGGGTAGACGAGACCGTCAAGCTGAAGAGCACGAGTTGCGATGTGACCAAGTCGCCTGTCTGTGCAAAGGCGGAGGCTGGGGGTTACCGTCTTACGCGGGATTTCTATGAAGGAGATAGGGCGATGCGGGAGTCGGGGTTTGACACGAGCTTTCGCTTTGGTGCGTTTTCAGGGGCTACCCATCACTATGCGCCGGTGTGTTTGAATAGCCTTCTGTTTCGCTATGAGCGGGATATGGCGCACTTTGCGCATGTGCTGGGGAAGGTGGCTGAGGCGCATGTCTGGGAGGAGCGGGCGAAGAAGCGAGACGCCGCTATGCAGCACTATCTTTGGCAGGCGAAGGAGGGCGTTTTTGCGGACTATGACTTTGTCAAGGGCAAGGCTTCGAGTTATGAGTATGTTACTTCTCTTTACCCGCTCTGGGCGGGGGTGGCGACGCGCGAGCAGGCGGTGCTGGTTGAGGCCAGGCTGAAGCTATTTGAGAGGCCGGGCGGGTTGGCGATGAGTAATACGGCAAGTGGCATGCAGTGGGATGCGCCCTATGGGTGGGCGCCGACGAACTGGATTGCTGTGTCGGGCCTGGCGGCTTACCAGTTCAAAGCCGATGCGCAGAGGATTGCGCGGGCGTTTACGGCGAGTGTGGACAAGGGGCTGGCGATGGACGGGACGATTCGCGAGAAGTACAACATGGAAGCGGGGAATGCGGACGTCAAAGTTATTGCGGGTTACAAGACCAATGTCATTGGGTTTGGATGGACCAATGGGGTGTATCTGAAGATGACGGAAATGCTGGGGGATAAGTAGCGATGGGGGAATTTCGAAAAGGATTTGGTTCAGTGATGATTGCGGTGAGTTTGCTGGCGGGGGGCGGCGTACAGGCGTTCGCCAGGCCCACCACGGGGGCGACATCTGAAGGCGCTGCGGTGGGCGAGATTCCCAAGTCGGCGCTGATTGAACCGGCGGAGATGGCAGGGCTGCTGGCAAAGGGTGAGGAGAAGCCGCTTGTGTTGCAGGTGGGGTCGCGGGTGCTGTTTGCCGAGGCGCATATTGTTGGTTCGGAATATGCCGGGGCGGGTGGGCAGGATGGTGGACGGGCTTCGCTGCGGCTGAGGATGAAGGATGTGAAGCGCAATCAGGCTGTTGTGATCTACTGCGGCTGCTGCCCGTGGGGCAAGTGCCCGAATATTCGGGCGGCGTATGCAGAACTGGTTGCGATGGGATTTACGAGCGTGAGGGCGCTGTATGTTGCGGAGGATTTTGGAACGGATTGGGTGGCGAAGGGTTATCCGGTGGCGCGAGGGGCCAAGTGAAGGGAGATCTGCCCGGGAAGGTGGCTGGATTGAGGCTTGGATTGAGGCTTGGATTGAGGCTTGGCTGGATGGTCCTGCTGGCGGCTTTGCTTGTTGTGCAGACTGGTCCGGCTGTTGCGGTTGGTACTGGCAAGGGCTGGGTGGCTGGTCACACGGCTCCGGGTTTTTCGCGCATGGATCTGGCGGGACGGCGGGTGACGCTGGCCAGCTACCGGGGCAAGGTGGTGCTGCTCAACTTCTGGGCGACCTGGTGTGGGCCGTGCCTCATCGAAATGCCGCGTTTTGAGGAGTGGCAACGGACGATTCCGGGCTTGCAGGTCATTGGCATTTCAATGGATGATGAGGCCGCGCCGGTGCGTGCGGCGTATGCGAAGTTAAAGGTCAACTATCCGGTTGTGATGGGGGATGCGGCGATGGGGCGGCTCTACGACGGGGTGTATGGGCTGCCGGTGACGCTGTTGATTGACCGCGCGGGCGTGGTGCGGTTCCGGCACCGGGGCGCTGCGGATCTACCGGTTTTGCGGGGCGAAATCGAGGGCCTGCTGGCAGGGCCCTGATTGCGGCGACGGGGTTGAGGGCGGCGGCGTTTGGGATACGGGTGCCGGCTTTTGCGCTTTAACAACTCTGGTATTTCCAGTTGCGCTGCTTTCCTTCGGCGATCCATTCGATGGCCTGGGCGATGCGTTTGTCTCGGGTTTCGGTGCGCTTGGCTTCGGCGATCCAGTCGATGTATTCGCGCTGGCAACCAGGGCTGAAGGCGGCGAAGGCTTGGGCGGCGGGCTTGCTGGCTTTGAGGGCCTGGGCTAGGGCTTCAGGGATTGCGAGACTCGGATCTGGGCTGGATTTTGCAGCTTTGACCACTTTCTGACGGGCGGTGATGGGGCTGGTGTAGGTGCCGCTGTCGATGAAGGCGATGGCCTGCTTGAGCCAGGCGAGCATTTGCTCGTCGGGGGGCAGGGTTTCGAGGGAGGTGATGCGGCCGAGGGTGCCCATACCCTCTTGCTTGACGACGCCTGCTGTGCGCAGGACGGCTCCGATTTCTTCGCCCCAGAAGCCGACGCTGCAATGTTGCTGGAAGGCGGAGATGTTGCAGACGATGTGGCCCTTGTATTCGAAGAAGGGGCGGGACCACTTGATGGTTTCGACGATGGTGGGGCAGGCTTGGTGGATGAGCTCGCGGAGGTGGAAGAGGATGGGCTGGGCGAAGGGGCGGGCGCTGGCGAGATAGAGGTCTACTTTGGGGTCGAAGGTTTGGGGCATGTTTCTGCTCCTGGAGTTTTCGGAAACCAGTTTAGCGCAGCGTGAAATGATTTGCAGAAAAGCGAACAAACAGCGCAAGCAGGGGGGGGGG
>JANYDG010000016.1 GCA_025359885.1 Acidobacteriota bacterium | reverse complement strand
CACGTCACCGGCTTTAACGTCGGCGATGAGCTGGCGCCCGTTGGCGAAAGTGGCCTCGCTGAGTGTGATGGTCGAGGGAATGTTGCCAGTTCCCGAGGCCGCCGCGGCCGCCGCGGGAACTGGCAACATTCCCTCGACCATCACACTCAGCGAGGCCACTTTCGCCAACGTGCGCCAGCTCATCGCCGACGTTAAAGCCGGTGACGTGCAAGCCGTCGCTGATCTCGAAGCCCTCGGCATCAAGCTTTAACTCAGGCTTGCGCGTCGCGCAAAACCCGTTTCCGTGGTTGAGTCACATCTGTCACGGAAATGCACCAAGGCAATTGGGGCTGAGCGATCTCGGCCCCGTTTTTTCGCTTCATTCTTTGGGAGGTTTGTATGCAAGCGCGCGACTATGCCAAAAGTACCACCTACATCGCTTTCGCCTGGCTGGCCCTGATGGCCGGGTATGTGGTTTTGATGGTCGGGCATGCCCTGTGCCAATCGCTTAGGTTGTTGGACGATACCCTGCGCGAAGTCAACCGGCCCTGCGCAGCGTTGGTCGATGGCCGCATGCAGCCATGCGGCACATTGGCTGACGTAGCCAAGACGCTCAACACCTTTCGCAACACCGCCGGGCAGGTTGAGATAGCCGCTAGGCACGAGAATGCGCAGCTCGCCACCCTAGACCGGCAAGAAGCGCAGATCTACACGGATATCCACGCCGAGCTGCTCACCACGCAGCAACTCACCGCCAGCCTCACAGAAACCAGCCGCGCCGCATCCACGACCCTGGCTGACGCTTCCCGGGCAATTCAGACGGCCAATGAGACCATCGCCAGCGCCCAACCTGCACTAGAAGGCGCTGGTAGGGTCACGCTTCACGCCGATCAGCTGCTGACTGGGCCGCAATTGCAAAAATTTTTAGATTCCGCCACAGACACCTCTGCTCAGGCCGACGCCACCGCCTCCGACGTTCGTCGGGTGAGTGATAACCTCACGCAGCGTTTCCTGCATCCGCCGCCGCGCCACTGGTGGAACTACGCCGGGCGCGTCTGGTCAGTCGCCTGGCAGGCAGCCATGCTCTGGAAATAGCACACATCTACCTTGGCCCCGAGGGCCGAGAAAAAGGAGGTCGCGGAGTAAGTTCAGAGCAGACAGGGGTCAGTACTCGCTTCACCGCGAGGCTGGCCCGCTTTCGTTTGTGGCTAGCTTCCCGATCTCGCGCATTGCACAGCTTCCCTTAGGTTCCCCAGCCCAACCCATCTCAACCCAAGCCGGAGATTCTCATGCGTTTTCGTATCATCCCTGTCCTACTGTCAGCCCTGCTTTCCTTCGCCTCTATGGCCTTCACTCTTCCGGCGTTGGCGCAGGTGCCCGTCGGGTATGTGCAGGTCTCCGGCTCGCATCTCACTGATCCCACCGGCAGCCCTATCGCCAACGCCACCATCTATTGGGCCCCGGCCAACAACTCAAGCACAGCCATCAGCTTTCGCATTGGGCAGGGCTACGGCGCAGCGGTACACGTCACGCTAAGCGGAACCAGCCTCGCCACTTGCGTGGTCGATAATGGCGGCTCGGGTTACACCAATGTGCCGACTCTGACGGTATCAACGACGTATGGCTCGGGTGGTACGCTCGCGGCCACGGTGAGCGGAGGCGCGGTCACCGGTTGCGCCGTCGGCGCGGCTGGCAGCTATAGCGCGGTGCCCTCTATTGCGATTTCTGGCTATGGCCAGTCGGTGCAAACTGCGGCGCAGAGCGCGGTCATCAACGGAGCGTTTTCGCTGCTCATTGCTGATACGGCCCAGACGTCGCCGATCAACGTCTGCTTCGGCGTCACAGTGATTGACAACGTCAGCGGCAACTCCATCCTCGGGCCCGGCTATGCATGCGTGCAGCCTGCGGCCTCCGGCACCGCCGTCACCGGATCTCAGGCTTGGTGCTCTGCCGGCGCGACCGGCCAAGGCGGCACTTGCAACTTTGACGCGTACACGCCTAATCTTTCCGCGCAAGCCGTTACCGTGTCGGGCCCTCCTGGACTAACACCGACGTTGGTCACGCCGGTTGTGACGCCGGGAAGTTCGCTTTCCGCGACCTGGACTGGGTGCCCGTCGGCCTGCCAGCTCAACCTCACCATCACGACCGGAACCAACTATCGCGGTGCCTTCGCGCCCACCACCGCCTATTTCAATGGCGATATCGTGCTCAATGGCACGAGCCTTTACATCGCGCCTACTTCGTTCACTTCCGGCGCGACCTTCAATATAGTCAACTGGCAGGCCTTTCCCAGTGGCGTGGGAAGTTTACCAACCTCAACTGCAAGCTACGTTCCGATTTACAACGCTGGTGGCGTTACAGTTTCGGGACAAGATCCAACTTCCGGCGGACAATTGACTGGAGCCATTACTGGCGGGGTGTTAGCCGGGATTCAAACCCCCATCAGCTTCGCCATTCCTACCGGATTTACATCTATGCACAATCAAGGAGACTCGATTTGCCAAGGCATAGGCGCGGTAACCGGCACACTGCCTTACAGGTCGGATTCATGGGCCGGGCTTTTGGCTGCCTATGAAGGACTTACTCCTGTCACTTCCTCAGGAACCTGGACTAACTACTGCGTTGGTGGTAATCAGTCAGTTGACGTAGCAATCGCGGTGGCGAACGATGAAGTGCCTACAGTCGGTGACGGGGTTCTGCGTACCATTGCTGTTGGGTTGAATGACGCAGATGTTATGAGTTCGGGCGCATATGAATCTACCTTTGCGTCATCCAATCTTTTCAGTTTGACCCGGCAGATTATCCCTCAGACTCAAGTTGTGGCCGGTGGTACGGTGACTCCGGCAACGAATTGGGCCACTGCGACGACGTACACCGGGATCACCAGCATCGTC
>JANYDG010000095.1 GCA_025359885.1 Acidobacteriota bacterium | reverse complement strand
CAGCGGGCTGTTTGGGAGCGGCTGCATCCTTGCCCAGCTTTGGTGCTTTGGCAGGCGGCAGGGGAGCGGCAGGAGGGGCAGGCAGCGCTGGAGCATCCCCACCCTTGCGCAGCCGCAGGTCGGCATGCTCAGTTGAGATGGTCAGTTTGGGCCCACCTTTGCCAATCGTACCGGTCATCACTTTGTCTTCGTCCCCTGAAATCTCCAGCGGAAAGTCCGACACTGCGTCGCCGTTGTGGGTGCGGGCATCGACGGTCATTCCCGCTCCGGAAGGCAGCGAAACCTCGACATCGCCCTTGTTATTCTTCACATACACCGGGAACGAGCCTGCCATGTCCAGTTCGACGCGCCCATCATGATCTTCAATGTGCGTGTCGCCAAAGATCTGGCTCATCTCGATGTCTTTGGAGCGCGAGCAGACCACACGGACCGGCCCGACCACTTGCGTGGCATGCAGTGAATCCCCGTTGAGAGACATATCGCCGGGGAGCCGTGCAAACTCCAGATCGGTTCGTGAAGAGTGGAAGTGGACAGTCTGGTCTGCGCGTTCCACATGGGTGTCGCCGGTGTAGTCACCTTGCAGGGTGACCTTGCCGTGAATGTCAGAGATGGTGAGGTCGCCGCCATCGCCTTCGACGGTCACGTCGCCCTGGATGTCGTGGGCGGAAAAGTCACCGTGATTGGAGAGGCGAGCGTGGACGTGCCCATGAATCCCGGTCGTCTCAAGATCGCCATGTTGCACAGCCGCATCGACATCGCCGTTGAGCCCCGCGACGGTGACGCCGCCGTGGCCGGTATTGACGTTGACGCTGGCCGAGCGCGGCAGCGCGATGGAGAGATTGGTTCGTCCGCTGGAGTTGCCGTCTACCCTGACCAGCACGGCATTGCCGCTGACTGTTACGTGTGCCTGCTGCGCATCAAAGATCTTCTTTGCCTCTGTGTCGTTGTTGGCAAAGGCCACCTGATGCGCACGGACTGCGATATCCGCGTCGTCGCCTGCGAGGATGCTCACATCGCCGCGGGGATTCTGGATTTCGACAATGGCATTGGCTGGAATCGGCATGTTGAGCACAGCCTGGTCCAGGTCATGCTGCGGCTGGCCGAGAGAGTTGAAGAAATCGTCACCCGAGTCGCCGAACTGCGCTCGCAGAGGATTCCACCAGCGATGCCAGCCCGCCCCGCCGGTTCCAAGGACAATCAAGAGGACGATCAGCCAGACATAGCCGCCAAACCGTCGGACCGGTGGATTTTCGCGGCGCAGATCAATCGCCCATTCGGCCAGCGCAATCAGACCCAGGCCGATCAGCAACAGGGGCCACCATCTTTCAATCAGCGTCCAGAAAGCATCGGCGTTCAGTTTACCTGTCACCAGCAGCAGAGAGACGATGCCGACGGTGAGCAGGATGATTGGACCAGCGATGGAGGGCACGCGGTTGGCCCGGTTCTGGGCGCGCAACACATCACGCTGCACTTTCCAAGCCGCGCGCTGGGCACGCCAGGCTGCGCGGTTTTGATCCTTTTGAAAGCGCCAGTAGTCGCGGGCATTGCCGCCGTAGGGCGTTCCATAAGGCGGTGGATATCCTGGCGGAGGTCCGGCTGGACGGCCGGGTTGGCCAGGTTGGCCAGGGGGTTGGCCCGGGGGCATGCCTGAAGATGGAGGTGTCGTAGACATTAGCGTCCCTCTTCATCGTGGGTTTGCAGACCCAGAGTGCTGTTGGTGGGAACAATCCCGGTGGAGGCTACGGCAGTCGTACCCTGGACCGAAGTGGCGGGGGCAGGGGTTGCCTGTCCTGCATAGGGAGCAGCTGGCTGGGGATATCCCTGAGGGTAACCGGCGGTCGGGTAGCCAGTGCCGTAAGGGTAGGCAGCCATGGGGGGCTCGGAAGCGAGCAGTGCGCGTTCAGCGAGAGCGAGGATGCCCCAGAGAATCAAATACAGGGGCCACGCGCGTCCCCAGCTAAGGATGTTGGCTTGATCGAGAAGGGCAATCACCCCGGTCAGCAAAAGCATTGCCGGCCAGCGCAGGCGGCAAACAATCATGTAACGGCTCATTTGGAACCTCCCTGGGTGTAACCCACACGACGGATGATTAACCAGACGCCCAGCCCAATCAGCAGCACAGGCCAGGCAAAGTGAAAGAGATGGCCGACAAAGCCCAAGCTCTGCAGCAGAAAGATGATGCCCAGCCCGATCAGGACGACTGCCCAGACCGGCTCACGGCGACGCCCACCGATCGGTGGAATGGGCGGAATGTATCCCGGAGGAAACGGCTCTGCCTGAAATCCCTCCGGCGGATATCCGCCCGCGTAGGGCTCGGAGTAGGGTGGCTGTGGAGGTGGAGGCGGGTAATTACCGGTCCAACTACTGGTGTAAGGCGCAGAGTAGGCAGGCGGTTCAGTGCCCATGGCGCCTGACGGAGGCGGCTGCGGTTGAGAGGGCTGCGGCATTCCCGCAGTATCGTTTGGATTGCGGCCAAGGTTTCCCAGGTTCAGCCAGTTGCCCACTTCATTCAGCCCAAAGGGATCGGGAACTGGTGTGCCGTCGCGGCGCGCCTTGGCCGTATGAAAGGCCTCGAACGACTGGTAAAGTACCCACGCACCAATGAAGATGCCAAAGACCCCATAGTTTTCGGCCATCGAAACCAGCACGGCAAAGATGACCACATGGATGAGCCCTTTGAAGAGCTGCCCGTTGTACATGGCACCGACGCCTGGAATCAGGCCCAGAACCGCGGCCGCAGACGGATTTGGGGCGCCACGCGGAGGTACCGGGTAGCCCTGGGCCACCCCCTGCCAGTAGGCCTGGCTGGGGTCTGCGCCGGCGGCGGCAGCCTTTGAAGCGGCGGCAGCAAGGCACACTTCGCAGAGGATCTGACCCTGGCTGGTCGTGCGCACGCAATTGCCGCACATTGGTTTGCCGCAACTCTGGCAAAAGGATTGAACATTTGTTTCTGGATGATTTACGCAATGCATGAGGTACTCCGTTCCGGCATTGCCAACACGCTGGTTTCAAGAAAACCCGTCTCGAATGAGCCAGATGCCCCGGTCAGTGTAGGAAATCCCTTGTTTTGTCTGCTCGTCTTGCTTTGGTTCGTGTTGCCCTGGTTTAAAGGGCGTGGTCGTGGCTGGCTTTGCAGCGCAGCTTCCAGCATGTCCGACCTCCACGGCTCGGTCGGTGGGTTCACAGTCTGCTGTGGAGCCTCGCTAGGGTTCAGCTTGGACCCACCACCGTCCTTTTTATGCGTTTCCCCTTCGCCGCCATTTGTGTTCGGCTGACTCCGGGGCTGGTCGCCGGGCTGACCTGGCTGTTCAGATTCCGTTGACCGCCGCAACTCGCGCATCCGCGACTCGACTTCATACACAAATCGAAGATGATCGTAGTAGCGAATGATCGGGGTGGAAGCGGTCATGATGCGCTTTTCAAGCATTGACCGTACTGAAGTGGGCCGCAGATCGGCGGTCTTGATTCCGCTGATGTGTACCCCGGTCATGCTCAGCGTGAGTGCAATTGAAAAGAAGGCCATGGCCGCAGTCATCATGAGACGCGGCTCGGCAAAGCGCCGCATGCGCGCCGCGAATCCCGGCTGCTGCCATACCGGCGGCATTTGCAGCACATCGCCGCCCGCGACTGCGAGCTTGCCCACGCCCGAGGAACCAGCGGCCAACTTGCCATGACCGGTCTCAGCCAGGATTCGCTCCAGCAGGTTGGCTGGAATCTCCGGCTCAGGTGCCAGGAATTCCAGCCACTCGCGCCCGCGCCGCGCCTGCTCATACAACTGTGCGCAGGCCGCGCAGGTGACCTTATGGCTGTTGAAGACTGCCTCATCCTCCGCCGCCAGGATCCCGTCCAGTGCATCAACGAGTTGTGTCTCCCACAAGCCGCACTCCGGGGAATTGGGAAGATTGACACCCTCACGCAAGCGGCCACCTGCTCGGTCCCCCGGTCGATTTGTCATTCGCTCTGCCATGGTTACATCACCTCCCGTTTATTACGTTCCAGCAGCCGTGCAAGTTCCGCGCGGCCCCGGCTGATGCGCGATTTGACCGTCCCCTCCGGGATGCTCAAAACCAGGGCAATCTCTTTGTAATCCATATCTTGCAGGTCGCGCAGAATCACCGCTTCGCGCAGCTCTGGCGAGACCAGCGCCAGCGCTCCCTGCACCATCTTTTCCAGTTCGCGGCGGGTGGCCATGTCATGCTGCGAGGGCCCTTTGGCTTCAAGCCGGTCGATGGGGCGCAGCTCGCCCGTCTCATCCCAACCCTCGTCGAGCGAACCGGTCGCACGCAGATTCCGCGTTCGGCGAAAGTGATCGACCAGCAGGTTCCGCGTCAGGGTGGTAATCCATACCTGAAAGCTGCCTCGCGCAACGTCATAGCTGGTCAGGTTTCCAAAAACCTTGAGAAATACATCCTGGGTCAGATCTTCCGCGTCATTCGGAGAGCCAGTAAAACGATAGCAAAGGGAATAGATGCGGCGATGATGCGTTTTGACCAGCTCGGTCCAGGCATGGGTTTCGCCGGAGAGGCATCGGCGCACGACTTCAGACCAGTCGGGTTCTGTTTGCGCAGCTCCATCGCCCGTCAGTCCAGTCGCCATCGTTCTCCCTGCCCCTGAAACCACCGCGGCCGGTATGCGCGGCGTGGAAGCCCCTGTCGAGGTGAGCATCTGCGGTGCCTGCTCCCGGGCAACAGACCTGGAGTGCTTTTCCGGCGCGGCTTTCACCGTCAGTTGCGACGGCCAGGTTGAATGCCGCGACGGCATCGCCACCCCAGCCTCGAACCAGCTTATTGTACCTACGCTGCCCATAGATAGCTGTACGGAGCACTCGCGGCTTTTGTTCCGCACTGAGGCTCGGGTTTGCCAAATGCAGCTTTTCGGCGCTCAACAGAAAAACGGAAGGGCCTGCGCTGCGCCCTCCCGTCGACTGCTTTTGTTTTGTTCTCTGTTAGTAGCGGTCCTGAAACTCCTGCTCGACCGGATTCTCGAACAGCGACCGGTCTCGTGTGACGATCGTCAATCCAGACGGCGTTACGAAATATCGCCGTTTGTCTTCGACTGGATCGTAGCCGATGACAGTGCCCTCGGGAATCTGTACGTCACGGTCAATGATTGCTCGTCGGATGCGGCAGTGCCGCCCGATGTTGACGTGCGAAAAGATGATGCTCGAATCCACTTCTGAATAGGAATTGACGCGCACATCCTGCGAAAGGACAGAGTTCAGCACTTCAGCACCGGAGATGATCACGCCGGCCGTGATGACCGAGTTGACCGCCTTGCCGGTACGGCCCGGCTCGCCAAAGACGAACTTTGCCGGAGGATACTGCCGCACACGGGTGCGGATGGGCCAGTGCTTGTCGTAGAGGTTAAAGGTCGGCGAAACCGAGCACAGGTCAAGATTGGAGTCGTAGTAGGCGTCCAGCGTACCTACATCGCGCCAATACAGTGCCTGCTGGCGGTTTTCGTCGACGAAGTTGTACGCCACCATCTTCTTTTTACCGAGGCAGTTGGGCAGAATGTTATGGCCAAAGTCGTGTTTTGAATGGGGGTCTTCAGCGTCTGCAATCAGCTCTTTAAGCAGCGTCTCGGTGTTGAAGATGTAGATGCCCATCGAGGCGTCGACCGCATTGGGATTGAAAGGCGAGCGGAAGGTGGTCGACTTCGGCTTCTCTTCAAAGCCAAGAATCTCTGCATTCTTTCCCACCTCGACGACGCCAAACCGCGAAACCTCATCCGGAGCAATGGGCAGGGTGGCCAGTGTGACCTCTGCGCCCGACTCCCGATGCTGCTTGAGCATGCGGCTATAGTCCATCTTGTAGATGTGATCGCCGGAAAGGATGATGACGTACTTGGGCTGTTCGGAACCGATTGAGTAGATGTTTTGGTAGACGGCATCGGCAGTGCCCATGTACCAGTTCGCGCCGGTGCGCTGCATCGGCGGCATAATCTCAAAGAACTCCCCGAGCTCCTGCGCCACGATGCCGGTCCACCCCTCGCGGATGTGCCGGTTAAGGCTAAGCGCTTTGTACTGGGTCATGATGAAGACCTTGCGCAGGCCGGAGTTGATGCAGTTTGATAATGTGATGTCAATAATGCGGTAATGGCCGCCAAACGGCACAGCGGGCTTTGCGCGATCGCGCGTCAGGGGGAAAAGTCGTTCTCCGGCGCCGCCTGCTAAGAGCACTCCAAGGGTATCTTTCATCTCGATGACTCGTCTCCTGTTTCCCGCCTTACACCGCCGAGTCCCACCCCGTAAGTCGGAGTTTCGCCTTGCGGTACAAGAGTCTCACCGGCAACCCGAAATACTCGGAACCTACCAGCCGGGCGAGAATAACACAGCCGGATGACAGGTGTTCACGGCAAAATTTCTGGCGAGACTCCTGATCGGGCGTGCACGACAGAAGGCGCACAAAAAATAACCGCAAGCATCTCAAAGCAAAGCGATTTATGACTCGATTTCGGGCAATCTACTCTGGGCAGATGAATTCACCAGGAATTCAAGACCCTGGCTGGGGCGCGCATGGCTGTCGGGCGCAATAGGCCGCTGCCTCGGCAGAATTCGCCCAGCCTACTCGTCGTCCTCGGCGTTTAATCCGCCCTCAAGGGAAATCCGCAACGACTTGAGGAAACTGAGGTCGTGCGAGGTAAAGGGTGCCGCTTCGCCATCTTCGCTGCTGAGCCCACGAATACCGCGCAGAATGCCAGTCGGAAGGGGCTCCTCCTCGGCGTCCTTGGTCACATCGTTGAGGCCGATTGTAGCCTCGAGCATCAGCATCACGTCAAAGCCGTGGCGGCGGATGTTCTGCACCACACCGGCAATCTGCTCGGACTCAATCACTGACTCGTGAATGGCCTCACCAAGCTGTTGAATCAGGTCCTTCAAGCGTGGGTTCATCTTTCCCTCCGGCATGGACTTTGCCCCCTCTTCCCGACCATGAGCACCAGCGCGGGTACGGCCAATATCCTTATACCTTACGTCTGACTCGCCCCGACGGCAACTGGATAGCCGCAGAATTTCAAAGAAAAGCAGTCTCTTTCCCGCGCTGTTAAACTTGGTTCGGATGAATGCAAACGATTTGGGCCGAAAACTGGGAATTGGCGTTCGGGTGGCCGGACGCATCGCGAAACAGCGTGCGGAGCAGGCTGGCGCAGCTGCCGCCCAACCGAACCAGCAATCCCCCGCCGCAGACCAGCCAATCGTCAGGCCCAGTGTCAAGGAAGTGGCAGCCAGATCACATAATCTGACGCGCGCTGCCGGGCGAGGCGTAGGCGGTTTCCTGCGCCCCTTCGGTCGCGTGGGCGGCATCCTCTGGCTCGAGGTCACCGGCTTCTTCTTTGGCCTCTTTGCTCTGTACTTTGCCCAGGACCTGTATCGCATCCGCCAGAGCTACCTTAGCGGGCCAAACCACGCGCACTTCCTGCTCTCCGCCGTCGCCTGTGTGGTCTTTATTTATCTCAGCGTGAGCGCTTTTTGGCGTGCGGGGAAGAAGTAATCCCCGGCTGGCTCTGTAACTGAGACTTCTTTTAGACAATCAAAAAGACCTTGCCTCGAAGGCTGCTGAATCTTCCAGCGCCTAGGCAGGAGAATAGACCACTGATGGCCTTAATTCTTCCGAGGGAGCACCGCTGTCAAAATGCCGCGCAACTGTTCCCGCTCGGCCAAAGAAAGGCCGGAGAGAACGATGAACTGAAACGTTCCGTTGGGATAGCGCAGCAACGCCAAATCTCCCTTTTCCCGCCATTCGGTAAATGCATTCCAGCCCGACTGATAGGAAATTCTCGTCGAACTTCGAAGCGCAAACTGGTCCGGGTCGAGAGTCAGGGTGATGACGCCGTGCGAGTTAGTGTCCTTACGGTATCGCTTGCGTACGGTGTGAGGCAGCCAGAATAGGATGAGCCCCGCCCAGACGGCGATGACGGCAGCCAGGGGCACGAGATTCTGAATCAGAGACTGGGTAGATGGATTGCTTGAAACCGGCTGCGTGACCTGAGCCGGATCGTCGTCGGAATCCTGCGGCACCTGCCTGGTCTGCGTAATCACTCCAAAAATACAGACGAGAGTAATCACCACGAAGGCCCAAAACAAGATCGTCTTCACTACGCCTGTTCGCAAAGTTTTTGCAGCGAGCTTTGATCCGCGTACATAGTCGTCTTCTGAGATTTGATAGCTGAATTCCATTGCGCCACGATAACACGGGCCGAGCACCCGCTCTGCCGCAACTGCTAAACTCAGTTTTCGTTGGGAGAGCCACTGCGTGCGCGAGGAATCCAAGCCGTTTTACACTGCCGCCGACCTGAATCCAGATCGCGTGGACGGCCAGTCCTCCCCCGGCGCATACCCCTTCACGCGCGGCATCCAGGCCGACGGCTATCGCAGCCGCCTGTGGACGATGCGCCAGTACGCTGGTATGGGCGACGCCGAGGAATCGAATCGCCGCTACAAATTTCTGCTGGCACAGGGCGCGCGCGGGCTTAGCGTCGCTTTTGACCTGCCCACCCAGACCGGCTATGACTCGGACGCCCCGCTGGCCCTCGGCGAAGTCGGTCGCGTCGGCGTCGCCATCAGCTCTCTGGAAGACATGGAGCGCCTCTTCCACGGCATCCCGGTCGAAGCCGTCTCGACCTCGATGACCATCAACTCGACCGCCGGCACCCTGCTCGCCATGTACGTGGTTGCCGCCCGCCGCGCTGGAGCCGACATGCGCAAGCTCTCGGGCACGGTGCAGAACGACATCCTCAAGGAGTACATCGCCCGCGGGACGTACATCTACCCCGTCGCCCCCGCAATGCGGCTGACCACCGACCTGATCGCCTGGGGAACTGAGCATCTGCCGGGGTGGAACCCCATCTCAATCAGCGGCTACCACATGCGCGAAGCCGGCTCGACCGCCGCCCAGGAACTGGCCTTTACCCTGGCTAACGGTCGCGCCTACGTTGATGCAGCACTGGCGGCAGGGCTTGCCATCGACAGCTTTGCCCCGCGCCTCAGCTTCTTCTTCAACGCGCATTCCAACCTTTTCGAAGAGGTCGCCAAGTTTCGCGCCGCCCGCCGCATCTGGGCGCGTTGGATGCGCGAAGACTACCGCGCCGAGAACCCCCGCAGCTGGATGCTTCGCTTCCATGCCCAGACCGCAGGTTCTACGCTTACGGCCCAACAACCTGAGAACAACATCGTCCGGACAACGCTCGAAGCGCTCGCGGCGATTCTCGGCGGAACGCAGAGCCTGCACACCAATGGGTATGATGAGGCACTTTCGCTGCCTACGGAGCAGGCCGCCCGCATTGCCCTGCGCACCCAGCAGATCATCGCCCATGAGAGTGGCGTCGCCGAAGTAGCCGATCCGCTTGGCGGCTCCTTTTATGTTGAGGCGCTCACTGACCAGATCGAAGCCGAGGCTGAAGAGCTTTTCGGCCGCATTCAAACCCTTGGCGGCACACTCAGGGCGGTTGAATCCGGCTGGGTGCAGCAACAGATTCAGCACTCCGCCTATGCGCATCAGCGCCGCGTCGATTCCGGAGAAACCATTCTCGTCGGCGTTAACCAGTTTCAGTCTGAAGCCGAACTGGAAATCCCCCTTCAGAAGTTCAATCCAGAAATTGAGCAGCGCCAGGTAGAGCGGTTGCGCGCGCTGCGCCAACGCCGGGATCAAGCAGCCTGGACAAACTCGCTGCGCCATCTAAAAGACACAGCGCACGCCACTGCCAACGTGATGCCCAAGATCCTGGAAGCAGTAGAAGCTCAGGCCACGGTGGGGGAAATTGCTGACACGCTGCGCCAGGTCTTTGGCGAGTATCGAGAAACCATCTCTGTATAAGCCCAAGCGAGCCCACCTCTACCGGCCGCCGAGCAGCGTGGGACTCACCTCTAACAGGCGTCCTCAACGGCCGCCCATTCACGCCTCCATCATTGGCCCCGTGCTAGTATTGGGTTACTTTCGATGACCCGAAAGACGCCCGCTTATGCCGAAAAGCACCGCTGGAAAACTCAACAATATCCAGGTCTTGCGCGCGTTTGCGGCATGCGTTGTCGTTGTCTTCCATACTGGATTCGCCTTCCCCGGTATGCACCCGTTCGGCTCCTTTGGCGTTGACGTCTTTTTTGTTATCAGCGGCTACATCATGGCGAGGATTCTGGACGGGAAGAGTGAATTTTTCTTCCGTCGACGCCTTCTTCGCATCATCCCGCCCTACTGGCTGTTTACGATTCTGCTCTTTCTGGTGGCCCAACGGTATCCGGCGCTGATGGGTTCGACACGTGCCAGTCTTTCAGAACTCGTGCGCAGCCTGCTGTTCATCCCGTACGCAAAAGGAAGCAACCTCATTCAGCCTCTGTTGTTTATTGGCTGGAGTTTGAATTACGAGATGTTCTTCTACTGCGCGCTCGGCGTGGCTTTGCTGTTTACCCGCCGCCACGCTGCGTTGCTCGGGTCAGCGCTGGTGCTGGTGACCATGCTGGCATGTATGCCCTTTGTCGCCCAGAGCACAATTGCCACCTTCTACGCGCGCGACATTGTTCTTGAATTCATCCTGGGAGTTTTGAGCTACCTGTTCTGCCGCTCTCTCAGTGCAGATCGATTGCAGCGGTTGCGCATCCCAGCCCTCGCCGTTTGTCTGCTGAGCGCGGTCGCGCTGGTGGCGATTCAGGGTGTGTTCCCCCAAATGGTGGCAGATCGGGTTCTTTCTCTCGGCTTGCTCTCGCTGCTGCTTGTCACCTCTGCCAGCATGCTTTCGCAGGCCGGGTGGGATACGAAGTTCGCCCCGGCGGTTCTGGTTGGAGATGCCAGCTACATCCTCTACCTGCTGCACCCCTATTGCGAATACGGTCAGGATCGCATCCTGGCGAAGCATCTCCCATGGCTCCACATCAACACTGCGGTCGGCGCATTGATTGCCGTCAGCCTGTCGATTGCTATTGCCTGCCTGGTGCACCTCTACGGCGAGCGGCCGCTGGTCAAGGTGCTGAACAACCGCTTTGGTGGCCACCGACGCTCGACAGAATTTGCCGCCGCCTGAAAGCTTTCTGCGGGCTTATTGCCGCGACGTTTTCGGCGCACGACCGAACCGGGGAGCAATCGCATAGTTCAATTGCACAAGCACGATGACCCAATGCTGAGGTAGGGATTCACCACGCAGAGCAGTGCGCCAAAGGCATATGAACTCATCAGGTACGCCACCCACTCCGGTGCGATTGCCCCCAGCGCCCGCAGCAAATCGGACTCTGAGTGAATCGCTGCCACCGCCGGGGCATGAAAATCGAGCACGAGGAGCATCATCGCCACGGCAAAAATGCCATCGCTCAGGGCAGACAGCCGATCCAGGCTGCGACCCTGAATTGCGTTGTACAGAGTGGCCATCGATCAGATTACTTGTGCAGCAGGTCGCTCGCGGCCTCATAGGGCTGTCTCCGCAGGCGCCACACCCCTAACAAGATCAGGACGATACCGGCAATGACTTCCGTCCACAAATGCCAGTCAACCTTACCCTTTACGTACAGCATGTACCCCTGAAACAAGGCAAACAGACCTACTAAAATGGCAATAACCCCGCGAATCTTGTCGCTCATGAAGGCAGACCTCTTCTATAAAATTTCACTGAAAGTGCCAGTCAGATGAATGAAATGAAAATGGGAAGAAGGTGAGGGTTTGACCAGCCGCTCCGGGAATCCTATCTTCTAACTAAGGTACAGGAAGCTCGAATCGCTGCAACCACCAATTTTGAGTCTTCTGTCGCCTTTTGAGGCCCCTAAATTATGTCCACACCAGCATTCCCAACCGCCGCCCCCGCCCTGAAGCAGACCGCTCTCAATGCCACCCACCGCGCCCTCAAGGCAAAGATGGTCGACTTTGGCGGATGGGATATGCCGGTCGAATACTCCGGACTGATTGCTGAACACCTTGCAGTCCGCACCGCTGTCGGCCTCTTTGACGTCAGCCACATGGGCGAAATCCAGTTCCGCGGGCCCAACTCTCTGGCCGCAGTGCAGCAGATCACCATGAACGACGCTTCGCGCCTGCAGGTCGGCCAGGCCCAGTACTCCGCGCTGCTTACGCCGGAAGGGACGTTTGTCGACGACATCCTGGTGCACAAGCTTGGCGACAACGACTACCTGCTCGTGGTCAACGCCGGGACGACGCCGAAGGACTACGCCTGGATTCGCAAACAGGTCGGCGCACAGGCTGGCATCCATATCAGCGACTACTCTCCCCACTACTCCCAGCTGGCCATCCAGGGCCCCCGCGCCGCTGAAACCCTGCAAAAGCTGACCACGGTGGATTTGTCGGGCATCAAAAATTACTGGTTCACCTTTGGCAAAGTCGCCGGCGTCTACAACACGCTGATCGCACGGACCGGCTACTCGGGCGAAGACGGCTTCGAGGTCTACATTCCGTCGGACGTTGCGACGACAGAAAAGGTCTGGAACGCCATCCTTGAGGCCGGAAGGGAATTCGGCATTCTGCCCTGCGGTCTCGGCGCGCGCAACACCCTGCGCCTCGAGGCGGGCATGCCGCTCTACGACCACGAGATAACAGACCAGATCAACGTCTTTGAAGCGGGTCTCGACCGCTGGCTCAAGCTCGACAAGCCGTCCGACTTCCTCGGGCGTGCCGTGCTGCAGGCCGTCAAAGATGCAGGTGGCCCGGCGAAGAAGCTCGTCGGCCTGGAAATGATTGACCGAGGTATCGCCCGCGACGGGTACGCCGTCCTCAACGAAGCAGGGGAACAGATTGGCATTGTGACCAGCGGCTCGCCGGCTCCCTTTCTCAAGACGAACATCGCTTATGCCTACGTGCCGACGGCGGTCGCGCAAGGTCAGCAAGACGTATTCGTCCAAGTGCGAGCGAACAGGGTGCGGGCAAAGCAGGTCCCGACGCCGTTCTACAAGCGGGTGAAGAAGGCATAGAATCTGCCTGGGCCATATCAGAAATCATCGAATCCACAGAATGCACGTTATCGTGGTTTTATGTTCGGTATTTGCGAGTAAGACCGATGGCAACCTGATCGGAAACGAGTTTCTTCAATGCGACAGATGCTGATGGTGCTTCTTCTTGCGAGCAGTACTTTGGCTGCGCAGCAAGCGCCCAAGGCAATGACCAAATTGATGAAGTCAAGCCGCAATAGTTCTCTGCTTCCTGATGGAGCGGCACAGTCTCAGGCAAAGAGACCTGCTCGAAATCTTCGGCAACCCCAGCGTCACCTCTGAAGTCTTCAGCGGCAAGCGCGAGCTGAGCAAAGAACACATCCGCCGCCTCGCGGGCCGCTTTGCCATGCCCGCTTTGCCATAAGCGGAGACATGCTGCTGTAGTTCCGTTCCACCCTCGGCATCGCGTACACTACCGCCATGCAATTTCTATCGCTCAGCCGCCGCATTCTCGACAACCCTGCCGCCTTTACCCCTGAACTCATGGCTCTCGAAACCGCTCGTGCCAAGGAGCTCTACGCCCTTGGCATCCTGCGCCAGATCTGGAAGCGCGGCGACATGCCCGGCGCAACCATTCTCTGGGAAGCAGAATCCCTCGGCGAAGTTCGCCAAGCTATCCACTCCCTGCCCATCTTCCAGGCAGGCCTGCTCGAAATCGTCGCCCTCGTGCCGCTCGAACCCTACCCGGGCTTTGGCCCTGCCTGAGCGCATTCATCGGATTTGCTGGTTATTCTGATTGATACGAAGAATCTGCTTCTCTAATCGACAACCGCCGGTTGCGCCCGCAACCCGATTTCACCGGGCAAATCCGGTTTTCATCCGCATTTCCCCAGCCACTTCCGCTACCCTTACACTAGAGTTTGACGCCCGATGACTCGTGTTCTGAAAGGACCCCGCTCCGATGCCTTATCCCACCCAATACAAATACACCAAAGAGCATGAATGGCTTGACCTTACCGGCGGCGACGGCAGCACTGGCGTCATCGGTATCACCGACTATGCGCAGTCGACCCTCGGCGATATTGTTTATGTCGAGCTGCCCAAGGTCGGCGACTCCGTAACAGGCGGCCAGGTCTTCGGGTCAGTCGAAAGCGTCAAGGCCGTCAGCGACCTCTATTCGCCGGTCAGCGGTACCGTGACGGAGATCAACGAGGCCCTCAACAGCTCGCCCGACGCCATCAACGAAGACGCCCACGCCGCCTGGATCATCAAGGTTTCCCTCTCCGACGCTGGGCAGGTCGCCGCTCTGCTCGATGCCGCCGCCTACGAAGCTTTCATCGCCGAAGTAGGGTAAAAGAAGCCACGGGCCTCTAGCTACCGGCTTGCCTCAGGCCCTCGGTAGCTGGTTCCGAGTCCCGATGAACTGGATCTGACCTGGAAAAGATCGGCAATGGAAGACCTGCATCAGACCTGCATTGCCGCCAGAAGAAAGCAGGCTTTTAGCTGGAAGCTAGAAGCCAGAGGCTAAAAACTCACTATGCGTTACCTGCCCAAATCTCCCGTCGAACGCGTCGAAATGCTCGATCAGATTGGCGCGTCTTCCATTGCCGATCTTTTCCAGGTCATTCCCGCCGAGTACCGCCTCGAACGCGACCTTGAAATCCCCCGCCAGCATGGCGAGAGCGAGATCATCGACTATTTCAAGGCCGCGGCCGCCAAGAACGGCCTCGTCGGCTACGCCAGCTTCCTCGGCGCAGGCTGCTACCGCCACTACAAGCCGGTCGTGATCGACTCGCTGGTGCAGCGCGGCGAATTCCTCACCAGCTACACCCCGTACCAGGCCGAAATCACCCAGGGGACGCTCCAGGCCATCTTCGAATTCCAGACCATGATCTGCGAACTCACCGGCATGGACATCGCCAACGCCAGCATGTACGAGGGCTCTACAGGCGCGGCCGAATCGATCATGATGGCCGCGCGGGTGACGGGTCGGCACAAAGCCGTCGTCGCCACGACAGTCCATCCTGAATATCGCGAAGTCATCGCCACCTACACCCAGCACCAGGGCCTGCCTACCACGACCGTCGGCTATGATGCCGAAACCGGCCGCGTAGACCTGGCTGCCCTCGCCGCCCAGATCACCGAAGAAACCGCCTGCGTCCTCGTTCAAAGCCCCAACTTCTTCGGCGTCATTGAAGACATCCCAGCCATCGCCGAACTCGCCCACGCCAAGGGCGCTCTGCTGGTCGTCTCCATCGCCGAAGCCGTGTCACTTGGAATTGTGAAGCCCCCCGTAGAGGCCGACATCGTCTCCCTCGAGGCGCAGTCTTTTGGGGTAGCCATCAGCTACGGCGGCCCCTTCTGCGGTGTCATCGCTACGAAAGAGAAGTTTTTGCGCCAGATGCCCGGCCGCCTTGCCGGCCAGACCACAGACGCGGACGGCAACCGTGGCTTCGTCCTCACGCTCTCGACGCGCGAACAGCACATTCGCCGCGAAAAAGCCACGAGCAACATCTGCACCAACCAGGCCCTCGTCGCTCTGATGGCCACTATCTTCCTGACCGTCTACGGGAAAGAAGGCGTCCGCGATCTGGCCATCCATAACCTGGCCAAGGCCGACTTCGCGGCAAAGTTGCTCAGTGACCAGCCTGGGAGTAAGCTGCTCTTCGCGAACAGCCCACGCGTGAATGAATTTGTATTGCAGACCAGCGAAGCCCCAGCCGACCTGAATGCCCGCCTGCTCGACCAGAAAATCATCGGCGGCGTCGACCTCAGCCGCTGGTACCCGGAACTAGGCAACGCAACCCTGTGGTGCGCCACAGAGCTCAACACGCGCACGCAAATCGAAGCTGCCGCAGGAGTCCTGGCGAACGTAGCAGTCTCTGCATAGGAGTGTCTTGAAAGGGCGCGGCTTTAGCCGGGCCGAAAGAAGCTAGGTAAAGGAGAAGGGCTTTAGCCCCTGCCATGTCGAAGCCTGACCGCAATGCCAGCCCGGAGGCGATCCTGTCTCCTACGCGCACATTCTTTGCGACCACCAAGGCCAGCATGGGACGGCGTCTCTTCCAATCCGAACGCAATGCAGGGCTGCTTATTGATGTCATGCGTTCTCTCGTTGCCGAGCACAAATTTATCCTTCACGATTTCGTCGTCAAGCCCGACCATCTACACCTGCTGCTGACGATCTCAGATGGCATGACAATCGAAAAAGCAATGCAATTGATCAAAGGAAGGTTCTCTCGCCGCTTACGCGAAGAATACGGACGCCTCGGCGAAATCTGGCAACGCGGATTCACAGATTCGCAGGTGCTGGACCGCAAAAGCTTTGTGCAACATCAGGCCTACATCGCGTTAAATCCTGTGAAAGCCGGACTGGCAAACTCGGCCGAAGAGTACCCCTTCTGCTTTACATTTCTTGCGAAGCAAAAGTTTAAACGGAAAGAGCAAGCAGGGGCTAAAGCCCTACACTCATTCCATAATATGAGCGGCACGACTGAAGTCGTGC
The DNA here is from genome assembly GCA_025359885.1 of Acidobacteriota bacterium. Taxonomy (GTDB): domain Bacteria; phylum Acidobacteriota; class Terriglobia; order Terriglobales; family Acidobacteriaceae; genus Acidicapsa. The sequence goes on along the minus strand of JANYDG010000095.1, from coordinate 91,180 downwards.
CCTTCCACAAGACCGGGCTCAGCCCCGCAGAGGCATCGTAATGGCAACAGCACCCACCCCCCGCCCCACCACGGGCAAAGTCCGCGCCCATCAGGTCCAGAACGAGGGCCTGATTTTCGAGAAATCGTCGCCAGGCAAGCGCGCCTACAAGCTGCCTCCGCTGGACGTCCCCGAAGTTGACCCCGCAGCCCTGCTCGGCGGCCTCGTGCGCCCCACCACGGGCAACATGCCGGAGTTGTCGGAGATCGAGATCATCCGCCACTTCACGCGCCTCTCCACCTGGAACTACGCCATCGACCTTGGCATGTACCCGCTCGGCTCGTGCACGATGAAGTACAACCCGCGCGTCAACGAACTCGTCGCCCGCATCGAGGGCCTCGCCGAAGCGCACCCTTACCAGCCCGAATCGCTGTCGCAGGGGTCGCTCCAGATCGTTGAACTCCTGCAGCAATGCCTCATCGAAATCACCGGCATGGACGCGATCACCCTGCAGCCCGCCGCTGGAGCACATGGGGAATTCACCGGCATCCTGCTCGTCCGCGCCTACCACGAGTCCAAAGGGAACGCCCGCCGCAAGATTCTCGTGCCCGACTCTGCCCACGGTACCAACCCGGCCACTGCGGCCCTCTGCGGCTATGAAGTCCAGAATCTCAAGTCCAACGCCCTCGGTATGGTCGATCTGGATGAGCTGGCCCGCGCCGTGGACGAAGACACCGCCGCGCTGATGCTCACCAACCCATCGACTATCGGTGTCTTCGAGAGTGAAATCCACAAGATTGCCGACATCCTCCACGCCAAAGGCGCGCTGCTCTACATGGATGGCGCCAACATGAACGCCCTGGTCGGCAAGGCCCGTCCCGGCGACTTTGGCGTCGACGTGATGCACCTCAACCTGCACAAGACGTTTTCCACCCCGCACGGCGGCGGCGGCCCAGGTTCCGGCCCGGTCGCCTGCAAGGCCATCCTCGAACCGTTCCTGCCCACGCCAATTCTGGTGCGCCGAGACGACAAGACGCTGGGCTGGAATTTCGATAGGCCTCAGACGGTCGGCCGCGTACGGGCCAGCTACGGCAACTACGGCATGTTCATCCGCGCCCTGGCCTACATCCTCGCAAATGGGCCAGATGGGTTGAGACAGACCACGGAAGACGCCGTCCTCAACGCGAACTATATTCGCGCCGGACTGCAGGACTTCTTTGACCTGCCTTACACCACGGCATCGATGCATGAGGTCGTCTTTTCTGATCGTCGCCAGGCCGCCAAGGGCATCAAAACGGGCGATATGGCCAAGCGCCTCATCGACTACGGCTTCCACCCTTACACGGTCAGCTTTCCGATGATCGTCTCAGGCGCGCTGATGATTGAGCCGACTGAGAGCGAATCCCGCGAAGAGCTCGACCTCTTCATCGCCGCCATGCGTGCCATCGCACTGGAAGTGGAAGAGACCCCCGAGCTGATCAAGAACGCGCCTCACTCGACCCGCGTCAGCCGCCTGGACGAAACCACCGCAGCTCGCAAACCCATCCTGCGCTGGAAGCCGAAGGCAGAGCAGCCGTGACCGTATTTGACGAACGCCGCGCCGAGCTTGAGCGCTATGAATTCATGATGGGCCCGGAGCGCGGCCGCCTCGCCGTGGCCCTCGACGTGCTCACCGACGCCCTCATCCTCACTGGCCAGCACGGGGTCTACTGCGTCTCAAACAGAAATCCCAGCCAGCCTCGCCTCGACCTGCAGGCAGTGCTGGCCGGGATTAACGGCGCAAAAGAACTGATTCAATCCGTAATGGAAGAGCTTCGCCAGCAGCGCGAAACTACTTCACAGCCGTAACAAGCACATACGCATCCACGCCGACCCACTTCAGGTGCAGCTCGGCGGTGTCACCTGTCGTCTTTTCGAAATCGATGACAAAGGTCTCAACCGGCATCGAGGTGGTTGCAGTGGACATCTTGACCCGGCCCAGATCCTGAGCCACGTCATAGACCGTGCCCCACTGGCCCGTCTGCTTGTTGACAATCAGCGTCCAGCCGTCGGGCGTCGGCACGGAGTAGAGGGTGTATGTGCCTGCAGGTACATTGAGATCGCCGATCTGCAGCGCGCTTGAGGTCTTGAGCGTTGTTGCAGCGTTGGCGCCAGTGCGCCAGACTTCGCCAAAAGGCACCAGGCCCCCGAAAATCTTGCGGTCACGCGCCGACGGGGCGCTGTAGTCGACAGTAATCTTGCCGCTCGGCAGGGTTGCTTCTGCCTTCATGGGCGGGCTCATCGGCTTTTTGGTTGCATCTGCCTTCATCGGCATTTGCATGGCTGGGGCGGCAGCCTGCGCGAGCATCTGATTCGTTCCACAAATTCCTGCCGCGATGGCGGCTACAGTACAAAGCGCACTTGCAATTCGGATCAGCTTCATTCGACACCTCACTCAGGCACGAGTGTAGCAAACTGCACTCTGGCCATTTGTTCAGTTGCGAACAAACTTTGCGCGACCTCAACAAACCTGTTTAGAACCCCACGGTTAGAGGCCTGGATGACAGTGCGCGATATTTAACCTAAAATGCGGTATCCTAAGAGTGCGCACCCGTAGCTCAGCTGGATAGAGCGAACGCCTCCGAAGCGTTAGGTCACAAGTTCGAATCTTGTCGGGTGCACCATCCCCCTTCCAAAACTAATTTTTTACTTTGCCGGGTCGACCAGCGCTCCGTAGACTGCCGCGCGACTCAGGTACTGCAAATTGGGCTTGGCGTTGCCCATGTGCTGAATCATCCCAATGAAAACCACATCATTTGTCGGGTCAATCCAGAACCAGGTGCCGGCAGCACCATCCCAGAAAAACGTCCCTTTGCCTTCCGGCAGATTGGCCTCAGCCGGATCGTAGACCACGGCGCAGTTGTAGCCGTAGCCGAAGCCGGGCCGCATGATCTGTGCGCCGATGCCGTATTCTCCGGTCAACAGGTTGAGCGGCACATGGTTGCTGCTCATGAGCTTGACTGATGCCGGTGAGAGGATGCGTGCGCCATTCAGTGCTCCGCCGTGGGCCAGCATTTCTGCAAAACGGAAGTAGTCTTCGGCAGTTGAAACCATGCCGCCGCCGCCCGAGGCAAAGCTCGGCTGCTCGCTGTACGGGCGAATCCTGCCTCCCACCGGGACCTCGGTCAGCTTGCCCTCTGCGTCATTGGTGTAGTTGGTCGCAAAACGCGAGAGCTTTGCTGCAGGAACAAAGAATCCGGCATCTTTCATGCCCAGCGGGGCAAAGATATTTTTCGCAAAGAAATCAGGCAGAGTCTGGCCGGAAAGCTTTTCGATGATGTAGCCCTCAATATCCATGGAAACGCTGTAGGTCCAGCCCTTGCCCGGTTGATACAGCAGCGGGATTTTAGCCAGCTTGTCGATCATCTCCTGCAGGTTCGCCGACTGCAGCGGTTTGGACTCCATATACATGGCGTCAACCGGAGTATTGCCAAAATAGCCATACGTGAACCCAGCGGTGTGGGTCATCAGCTCACGCATGGTCGGCGCATGATCTGGATCAACCAGGATCATCTTGCCATCGGCATCCACACCTTTGAAAACCTTGAGATGCGCAAATTCTGGAATGTACCTGGCGATGGGGTCGGAAGGCAGCCACTTGCCCTGTTCGTAGAGCATCATCATCGCGACCCCGGTGACCGGCTTGGTCATGGAATAGTCGCGGAAGATGGCATCCTTCGTCATGGGAGCGCCACTGGCCAGGTCGCGCTTGCCATAGGTGCGGTAGTCCACCACCTTGCCGTGCCTTGCGAGGATGGTCACAATTCCGGCAATCTTCTTCTCGTCCACAGCCTGCTGCATGATTGCGTGCAGGTGCTCGAGGCGTTCGGAAGAAAAGCCGACCGTCTCAGGCCTGGATAGAGTGAGATCAACAGGCGGTGACTGGGCAGGAACCTGCAAGGATAAAACGAACGATAGAAACACGGTTGCGGAGGCAAGGAACTTAGTCATGAGGGGTTTTTACACGACTGAACTGTTGCTGTAAAGGGGTTGCTTTGCAGTGCTTGCTGTAACCTCGGGCAGCTAGAGTACCTCCCATAAGAAGGAGCAGACTCTTTGCGAAAGAACACTGCCAACGACCGTCCTCGAAGCTGGCGGGAAGAACTCCAGACTCTACCCTCTGACTGGACGCTGCCCTTCCGCTGGTTCAACTGGACGATGACCTGGTTCTCGTGGGCGCTGAGCCATTGGGCATTGCTCGATGTCCTGGCACATTTGGGAACTTTCTCGATTCTGATCGCCGTGATTTCTTACTTTGCTGACAGCGGCAACCGCATCAAGCAAAAGCATTACCAGGCCTGGCAGGTGATCAATACGGCCCAGGGCAAAGGCGGCAGCGGAGGCAGGATCGAAGCTTTGCAAGAACTCAATCGGGACCACGTCTCATTGACAGGCGTCGATGCGAGTGGCGCCTTTCTGAGCCAGATTCGGCTGCAGCATGGACATCTGGAACGCTGCGATCTGCATAGTGCAGATCTGCGCAGGAGTGATATGACCGACGCCGACCTCAGTGTGAGCAATCTGAGAGGCGCAAATTTTCGGGAGTCAAATTTAACAGGAGCAGATCTGCACGATTCCGAGCTACAGGATTCTGACCTGAACGGGGCAATTCTGGCAGGGGCCAACCTGGCTCGCGCTGATCTGAGTCGGACGGATCTGCGCAATGCCGACCTGAGCACCGTCAAGTGGCAAGGAATTTCTTCAATGCAGTTGTCGAACATCTACGGAGTTCGCAATGCGCCGCCCGGGTTTCTCCCGTTAGCCCAAAAGCTGGGTGCGATCAGCCAGCCGTCGGATGAAGAGTGGAATGTGCTGCTGCGCAAGGTGACTCCGGACTCAAACTGAAGTGGCTTCATCGGAATTCTCACCTCGCCCGTTGTGAGACGTTATACACTCGGGTCGCATGGAAAACGTAAAGAAATCGATGAAGCAGTGGACGGCGAAGCAGCTGATGCAGCAGGCGTTATGGCTGGCGGTAATCGGCATAGGGGCCACTCTATCCCTTCCTGTCATTTCACAGGCACAGTCAGGCAATGTGGCCGCGAAATCCGTCCCTGTTCCGCCGCCACCGATGGGCTGGTCTTCGTGGAATGCCTTCTCAAACACGATCAATTCTGAAATCACGATGGCCCAGGCCAAAGCGATGGCCACCAGCGGGATGCAAAAGGCGGGCTACCAATACATCAATATTGATGAGGGATGGTGGCTTGGCGCGCGCGATAAGGACGGCAACATCGTCGTTGAGCCTAAAGCCTGGCCAGCAATTGCCGCCGGTGAGAGGGCTGGCGACATGGCCAACATCGTCCGATACATTCACAGCCTGGGGCTGAAAGCGGGTATCTACACCGACGCCGGCCGGGATGGCTGCAGCACCGTGGGCCCGGACCTCGGCCCCTCCTACCCAAATACCGGCAGTGAAGGCCACTACGAGCAGGACTTTCTGCAATTTGCCACCTGGGGCTTCGACTATGTCAAAGTCGACTGGTGCGGCGGCATCAAGAACAACCTCGACCCAGCCGTGCAGTATGCCGAGATTGCCCGTGCCATTGCGCGCGCCGAAGCCATTACGGGGCATGCCCTGTATTACTCCATCTGCAACTGGGGCAAGGACAGCCCGTTCACCTGGGCCCCGAACGTTGGCGGCGTGGCTGCCGATATCTGGCGTACCGGCGGAGATATCGTAGCGCCGATTGTGGCTCATTCCAAAAATGCTGACCGGAAGGCGGAGTTCAAGGAAGTGTTGCGCGAGTTTGACCAGGCGCAGCACCCCCAGGCGCAACACACGGGCTATTACAACGACCCCGACATGATGGTTGTCGGCATGGCTGGCCTTACAGAGCAGCAGAACCGCGCCCACATGAGCCTCTGGGCCGTCTCTGGAGGACCGCTGTTGGTGGGCGCTGATCTCACCAGGCTGAGCGCCACAGACCTCGCGACCCTGACGAATTCGGATGTCGTGCGCATCGACCAGGACTCTCTCGGTCTGCAATCCGTGTTGGCTGTCGAAACTGCGCCGGGACTGCAGGTCTGGAGCAAGCCGCTCTCAAAAAGCGGCGAGCGCGCAGTCGTGCTGCTCAATCGAACCGCAGCAGCAGCCCCCATCTCTGTTCACTGGAGCGACCTGGGGCTGAGCGATGATGCTTCGGCCGACGTCCGCGACGTCTGGGCTGGCAGCGACCGCGGCCAGTTCCGTGGTTCCTACACCGCCACAGTTCCGGCAGCAGACCTGATTTTGCTGATCGTTCGAGGTACCGAGAGCCCGACCATTCACTATCAACCCGCAGTTCAGAAGACTGGCGAGGTGGTTTTCGCGAGCGTCAGCTCAAGATTCCCTGTCACTCGCGTCGACATTGACTACGTCAATCCTGGCAAAACACCTCGTTTTTGCGAGCTGCGCGTGAATGGTCAGGTGGCCACAAGAATCGCCTTTCCGCCCACCGCCCACGGAGCTGCAATCGGGACCATTTCGATTCTCGCGCTGATGGATGGCGGTACCGGGGGAAATCGGCTGACTTTCACGATGGCAGACGGGAACCGGACCGCGATTCACTCGATCGCAGTGCATTAGAGCATCTTCAGGAATACTGTGAAGTGTCTGGCTTTCGCGAGGATGGATTTTTCTTGATGAAAAATCCAGTCAGCGGTGAGGCATCTCTTTGTACCATTCCTGAAAATGCTTTAGCCACAAGAATTCTGCTCCAAACCTGCGGGTCAAATCCCTCTGGATTCCTTGTGGGTGGCTGGAAAGCTTTGTATGCCAACCGCTACACTGAAGGGAGCGGGGCCAGTGGCTGGCGACCCCTTCTGCCTTGTCCCTGAAGGAAATGAATGCATCTTACGATTGAACAGATTCTCTGGGCGCTGGTTGTTGCCAGCCACCTTGTCCTTCTGATTGTGATCATCGGCCGCGACCGCATTGCCCGATTCCCGTGGTTTACCACGGCGATCGGGTTTTCGACGGCGCACCTGATTGCCGACCACCTGCTGCAAGGCAAACTCACCACGCTTGCTTTCTACTGGCAGAGCTACGTTTCGTTGACGTTGGAGGACGCCGTCGGTCTGCTGGTGCTGGTGGAATTGCTGCGGCAAGTCTTTTCGAGCGGCACCGGCGGCTTGATTCTGAAGCCGAAGGGCTGGATCGGCGGGGCTTTCCTTACTCTGGCGGTTGCAGTCGGCGCTGTCTGGCTTTGGGGGCCGTGGCCGTCGATGGCAGCGATGAAAGCAGAACCGGCGCAATTGCCGCTCCTGCTCGTTGCACTCACTGCGACCAAGGGACAAATCTTCATTTCCCTGATGACCGTCCAGGTGGCCTTGCTGCTGTTGGTTGCGGGGCGGCGCTTTGGTTTTGGATGGCGCACGCATCCGCAGCAGATTGCGTTGGGGCTTTCAACGAATGCTCTAGGCTTTCTCGCGGTCCAGGGTATTGCAGACTCCATCAAACGCACAGTCCACCTCAACAGCCGCGAACAGTATGAGCGCATAGTCCACCTCTTTACCAATCTTGACAACGCCCGTTCGGCGCTGTGGATTGTCGTACTGCTGTGGTGGATTTACTGGCTGTGGCGCGATGACTCCGGCTCGCAGCTTGTAGACAGCGCTGGTCTGGCAGAGGCCGAGCCCGCGATAGCAGACAGCATGCCCACAATGGTCGGAACAGGCGAAATAGACCAGCCAGACCAGGCTGAATAATTCTCCAAAAAAAGCGAAAATACCGCTTGACGCAGATTGCTCTATAAAATAGAGTAATCTTAATCGAGGAGAACTCTTCCGTTCTCCAAAAACTCTGAAGGAGATTGAACATGATTGCAGAATCGCAGGAGCAGGAATTGAAAGACCGCCTAAGCCTTATCGAATCCATGATTGCCGAGGGGCGTAAAACCACCGAGAGCTGGGGCTGGTGCTTTGTGTTGTGGGGCATCGCCTACTATGCTGCCATTGGCTGGTCCGCCCTGGGCAACGGCAACCTGGCGTGGCCGGTGTGCATGATCGGAACCTCCGTTCTGACCGGAGTTATCTCCGGCAGAAAACGTGATCGCCAGCCAGAGACAACCATCGCGCGGGCTATGGGTTCGATTTGGGCAGCGATCGGGATTTCACTCTTTGTGTTGCTCTTCACAGCCAACCTTGCGGGACATTCTGAGCAACACATCTTCGTCGCAATCATTGCATCGATGCTGGCAACTGCGAACGCAGCCTCGAGCTTCATCTTGAAATGGCGCGCACAGTTTGCCTGTGCGGTGATGTGGTGGGCTGCTGCAATAGCCTCGCTGTTTGGCACAATAACCCAAAGTTCAATCGTCTTCCTGGTCGCCATCTTCCTGGGACAAATCGTCTTTGGCTCTTACATGATGTTGTGCGAGGCGCGAGAGCGAAAGGGGCAGCAGGCCGAGACTGGGGCTTCTCATGCCTGAACCAGTCATCATTCCCGACCCCGCCATCGACTTGCCTGAGTTGAATCCCGTGATTCACGGGAAGCTCCGACTGGCGCTGCTCAGCCTGCTCTCGACCGTGGAAGAGGCGGAGTTTACCTGGCTTCGCTCAAAAACTGGCTCGACCGACGGCAACCTGGGCGCGCAACTGCTCAAGCTTGAGGAAGCTGGTTACGTTGAGGTTGAAAAGAAATTTGTGCTGCGGAAACCGCAGACGCTCTACCGCATGACCCAACCCGGCCGCGAGGCGCTGACTCAATACGTTCAAGCGCTCAAGCAACTGTTGGGCGCAGCAATCAACGTTTAGCCAAATCCAGCATCCAAAGGAGAATCCCCATGCAATCGTCCCCTTCCGCCAACTCACTTATCGGCCGCGCAATCGGCGCCCTCTTCTTTGCCGGTTTTGGCGCTATCTGGATCCTTCTAGCGCTCTACGCTCGCCAGATTCTTTCCCCGGCCAATGTTGCCCTGGTCGCGGCAGATCTTGCCGTGCTGTTGGTTGGCGCGCTGTGGCTCTTTCGCCGGGCAAAGCTCTTTGCGCGACTGCCTGAGGATCGCGCCAGCACCCGCGCCTTCAATCGGATCAACGGCATACAGTGGGTAGCGATTGCCGTCGTCAGCTTCAGCCTTGCCCGGCTTCACCTTGATGCCTACATCATGTGCGCGATCACAGCCATTGTCGGGTTGCACGTGTTTCCGCTGGCCCGGCTCTTCCGCTACAGGATGCACTACTTCACAGGCGCAGCGCTCGTGGTCTGGGCCGCCGCCAGCGCCATCTATTCACCCGCTGATCAGATGCAGTCCACGGCAGCTCTCGGCACCGGGATTCTGCTCTGGGTCAGCTCATGGATCACTCTCATCCTCGCGATGAGGGCAGCTCAGACGACCCGTCCGCAGCGAGTCATCGCTTGAATTTTAGATGTGGCAACTGGCGAGGCCACGCTTTTCCAGGTATTTCTGGTGGTAGTCTTCAGCGCGCCAGAAGGTCTGGGCAGGCTCGATTGTGGTAGCGATCTTCTTCTGAAGGAAGTTTTTCGAGGCGTTTAGCTCGGTAATCTTTGCCTCAGCCTGGGCCTTCTGCTCTTCCGAGTGATAGAAGACAGCGGAGCGGTATTGGGTGCCCCAGTCAGGACCCTGGCGATTCTTTTGGGTGGGATCATGCAGCGAGAAGAATGCGTCGAGCAACGCCTCGTAGCTCACTTTCTCCGGGTCGAAATCGACTTCGACGACTTCGGCATGGCCGGTCGAGTCGGTGCATACGTCGCGGTAGGTGGGTGCCTGGGTCTTGCCGCCCTCGTAACCCACTGCCGTTGCCGTCACCCCGGGAATGTTCGCGAACGCGACTTCCACTCCCCAGAAACACCCTGCGCCAAATGTTGCTTTTTCCATCGTTTGTTCTCCAGTTGATTCGATGGTATCGCGAGTGATTCGGTTACATTTGTGGCAAATAGAGCGAGGCCCCAGGATTTGGAAGTCCAGCGGCCCCGGTTCATTTGATTGTAGAGACTGCCCGGCCTACGGTTTTGGCTTGGGACGGCCCTTGTTTTTACCGGTGAATGAGTTCCGCCACCGTTCCTTGATGCGAGGTTCGCCATCGGGGCCGGTGCGGGGTGGTCCTGACTTAGCCGGACCTGACTTAGCTGGACCTGACTTGCGGGGTCCAGCAGCGGACGGCCTGGAACTGGCAAAATTTTTCGGCGCACCGGGACGCGATTCGGGACGCGATTCGCGAGGACGATCGTCGCCAGCTGGGCGGAAGGGCCGTGCACCGGCGCCGGAGGGACCGGATGATGCTGAGGGTCCAGAGGAACGGGGTCCGGAAGGACGCGGGCGGTCGCCAAAGGACTTGAATCCGCTGGCCGGACGGCCAGCATTTCTTCCAAATGTTGACCCCTCGCCGGCCGGGGGGCCAGTACGAGCGCCACGACCCTGTGACGCAGGCCCGTCTTCGCGAGGGCGGAAGGGACGGTCGCCCGCAGGAGGACGCGCACCCGTTGACCGAAACGGCTTGCCGCCACCGGCAAAGCCGCCGGCTCGTCCGCCTTGAGGCCTGGCACCTTCGGAACGTGAGCCTTCGGAACGTGAGCCTTCAGGTCGGGGACGGAAGGGGCGTGCTGGACCTGAATCGCGACCGGAGCGGTCAAAACTGCCGGGGCCGCTGCTGCGAGGACGCTCAGAACGCGGCTTCTCCTCAACCGGCTCAATCTTGAATCCCGGAGTCTTTGTCGGCACCCAATCATCATCGTCCATGGGACGCGAAGCAGCTACGGGACGGAACGGCTTTCCCGCACCAAAGCGCTTAGGCGGTCCGTCCAAAGGACGTCCAGAACTGCCCCCAGGACGTGGCCCGCCTGGCGCAGCGGGTTTGTCGCCAGCACGGAAGCCGGGCTTGTAGTCGGGATTAAATGCGCCCTTCTGCGGCGTTGCATCGTCATCCAACTCTGGGCGGGGCTTGCGCGGAGGCAACACATAATCAGTCACTGGCGGCTCGGGTCGGCTTGCCCGCGCGGGTGCCCTGCCGGGAGCAGCACCGCGGCCAAAAGAGTCACGCCCGGCAAAATCGCGCCGTGGAGCGGAAATCGGCCCGGAACTCGCGCCGAATCGAGCACCTGAAGCCGGTCGTGGGCTCGGTCTGGATTCAGGACGAGTGTCTGGACGGAAGGCTGGCCGGGAGTCGGGCTGGGAGGCTGGGCGAGAATCCGACCTGAAGGCTGGCTTCGGTCTTGGCTTATAGTCTCCCTTGAAATCGGCCTTGCCCTGCGACCGGAACTCCGGCTTGCGGTCAGATTTGAAGTCGGACTTGAAAGCAGCCTTGAAGGCCGGCTTGTCGCCATCGTGAAATTCAGATTTAGGAATGCGCTTGAACTCAGCGCGGGGTTCGGCTGGGCTCTCCAACTGAAACTCGGGCCGGGTGGCAGGCTTAACAAACGGGCGGGCGGCGGGTTTGAATTCAGATCTGGAATCAGGTTTCGTTCGCGGCTCATAGCCGGGCTTGCCGTCAGCCTTCTTGTAGCGCACGGTCTTGCCTGCGACGGTAGGAAGCTGCGCTTCCTTGGGACCGCGGCGGCGGCGCAGTTTCAGCTTGCCCTCAGCGGCCAGGCGCAATTGCTGCACTTCTTCAGCCTCAAGCTCACGTAGCTTACCTGGCTCAAGATCCAGGACGAGGGGGCCGTAGCCGATGCGGCGAATTTTTTCAACGTGATGACCAATCTCCTCAAACATCTTGCGCAGTTCGCGGTTGCGGCCCTCAATGATGATCACTTCGTACCACGGATTGTCGCCCTCGCGTACCTGCCGAATCTTGGCTGGGGCGGTACGAACACGGCCCTCGTTATTGCCCGGCCGACCCTTTTCAATCACGACACCGGCACGGAGCATGTCGAGCATGTCTTCTGTAGGCTGGCCAGCAACTTTGACCAGGTAGGTCTTTTCGACGCCGGAGGCCGCCTTGGTTAGCTTGTTGGCCAGCTCACCGTCGTTGGTAACCAGCAGCAGGCCTTCACTGAGATAGTCAAGACGGCCAACCGGGTACAGGCGCTCGCGCTCGGCGAGAAAGAACTGCATGACGGTCGGCCGGCCCTCGGGATCGCTCACAGTTGTCACAAAACCCTTGGGTTTGTTGAGCACGAAGTAGCGGATGCGCTCCGGCCCCTGCAACAGCTTGCCGTCCACGCGGACGTGGTCACGCGCGGGATCTGCCTTGGTGCCCAGTTCAGTGACAACTTTGCCGTTGATCTGGACCTGCCCGCCGAGAATCAGCTCCTCTGCCTTACGCCGCGAAGAGATGCCGGCCTTGGCGAGAATCTTCTGCAATCGCTCCAGCTTCGGCACGGGACCACTTGCGTCAGCTTGCTCTAGGTCTGGCGCTGCTGCCGCGACTTTCTTTGCTTTCTTTGCTTTTTTCTCAACCGACCTCTCCGGCGCGGCGGTGACTTCCGCAACAACCTCTGGCTCGGGGACCTCGATCGCCGCCGCAACTGTAGCAGTGGCAGGCTCGGCTGTCCTGGTCTTTTTCACCCGCCTGGCTAGAGGCGCCACCACTTCCACGGCCACTACCTCTGCCGCTGTCTCGATGACTTCAGCCTTCACTTTTCTGGTTGTCTTTTTGGCTGGCTTGGCTTTTTCTTGTTCTGCTGCCACGATGATTTCGGGCGTGGCCTCGGGTTCAGCGACTTTTTTTCTGCGCGCCCTGGGCTTGGTTACGACTGCTTCCTGTTCATGGACAGGAGTTCCTTCTGGTTCGGCTATCACGATGAAACCTCAACTTCTTCTGCGTTCAGTCTCTCGACGAGCGCTTCTGCTTCCGCTGCCTCTTGCGAGGTCTCTGCGGTAGGAATGGATACTTCTTCATTCACCTGGGTCATTGGTTCAAGCCCGCTGGGGAGCGAGCCAGCTTCCTGGATTGCTTCTGAGCCACTTTCTGTTTGCTCAAAAAGCTCTCCGCTGAGTTCCACGCCGCTTAAGGGGGATGAGTTCTCATCTTCCTCGACGTCGCTCAACTCGATGGCTGCCAACTTCTCGAATTCTTCCATCGAGGGCAACTCATTCAAATCCTTGAGACCAAAGCGCAAAAGGAATTCTTTGGTCGTCTTGTACAGCATTGGGCGGCCAATTACCGGCTTCCGCCCGGCTGTGGCAATCAGCTTGCGGCTCATCAGGGAGCCCAGCACGCCAGCGGAATCAACCCCGCGAATTTCAGCGACCTCTGGTGCGGTGACAGGCTGCTTGTAGGCAATGACGGCAAGAGTTTCAAGCGCGGGTAACGAGAGCTTGAGCGCAGGCTTGAGGCTCTTTACAAAGGCGCGGACCGCATCATGCATCTCTGGCTTCGTGGCCATGCGGAAGCCGCCCGCAATTTCACGAATCTCGACACCACGGCTATCCGAGGCGTAATCGGCAATCAGATCATCGAGGATGCTGCGCAATACGTCGCGAGCCTCGCGGTCACGGCGTCGTTCCTGGCGGCGTGCTTCAAGCTCGGCGGTCTCGGCGGCAGCGACGGTGGCGTCTGGTGCATCGAGAGTGGTCTGTGGCGCAGCAACTTCTTCCACCGGCAACGCGACAAGCTCAGGTGCCTCCATCCAGGCTTCAACCGCAGCTTCGGAGATTTCCGCCGCCTGCGCAGCCTTCCACGTCAGGGCCTCTTCGGCAAACAACAGGGCGAGCTGCGCGAGGGTTACAGGCTCCTCGGCGGCGTAGATGACAGCTTCCAGCTTGGCTTTCAGGCTCATTTTCTTAAACAGGCACCTTAGGTATGGTACCGGAATGGCGGATTCCCTGCGGATTGACGCGCCTGAAACATCGAAAACAATGCACGGAAGTCTAGGCTGCGTCTGCTTCCCTCATGTGTGCCGCCGTAGCAGGTACATTGAAGTCGCTCATGGTGGCTGTCGGAAGGATCATGCGCAGGGAGTTCAGAATGGAGAGCAGGTCTATGATTTCCTGGCCCAGCGCGCCTTGAATCGGCGTAATCAGCCCCAGGGAGGCTGCCGCCATTCCCAGCACACTCAGGCCCATACCGCCGATGGCGCTGGTCAGGGCGATCATCCGCATACGGCGGCCAATGTGCAGCAGCTCATCCACGCTTTGCAGCGAAGACTGCAAAATTACCGCGCCCGCCGCCTCGGAGGTGATGTCGCTATTGACGCCAAGGGCAATGCCGGCCGTCGCCGCCATCATCGCCGGAGCGTCGTTGATACCGTCTCCAAGATAGAGAGTACGAACTTTTGAGGTCTTTTCGCGCACAAACTCTACCTTCTCTTCTGGACTCATGCCCCCAAAAGCCGACGCAATGCCCATGCCGTGGGCAAAGGCCGCCACTTCGGCTGGCCGGTCGCCTGAGAGCAGAATTACCTGCTGAATCGCGTGCTTTGGCCCCAGGTGGTGCAGGAACGACCTGGTCTCTTTCCGCGGCTGATCTTCAAATTGAAGCACCCCCGCCACCGCGCCATCGAGCAGGAAAACGCACTCCAGGCCAGGCGCAACTGGCGGCAGTTGATGGGACATTGCCACAGAGATCTTGCCGCGGCCTGTGACCGTCAATTGATGACCGGCAATATGACCAACCAGGCCGGTTCCGGGTCCTTCGCTGACATCGGCAACCTTGAGCAGCGTGAGATGTTCGGCCTCGGCGGCAGCGATCACTGCCCCGGCAAGCGGGTGCTTGGAGTAGCGCTCAAGGCTCGCGACATACTGCAACACCTGCGCCCGCTCAGCTGAGCCCACGCTGAGAACTTCGGTCAAATACGGCTTGCCATAGGTGAGTGTGCCCGTCTTATCCACGATGAGAACGCGGCAGGTCTCCATCTTCTCCAAAATCGAAGGGTCTTTGATGATGATTCCCAGCCTGGCCCCGACGGAGATAGCTCCGATAATCGCCACCGGAATCGAAATCAGCAGCGGGCACGGGGTGGCAATGACCAGCACGGCGAGAAACCTCTCCGGCTGGCCGCTCAGCAGCCAACTGGCCAACGCGATGGCTACAGCAACCGGCGTGTACCAGGAGCCAAGTCGGTCACCCAGGCGCTGAATCTGAGGGCGGTTTTCCTCTGAAGCGTGCAGGACTTCAACAATCTTGGCGTAGCGCGAATCAATGGCCAGTTTTGTCGCACGGATTGTCAGCGCGGCGTTGCCATTGATGGAGCCAGAGAGCACGGCAACGCCTGGAGCCTTGTCGATCTGGAAAGGCTCGCCGGTCAGGTAGGACTCGTCCATGCTGCCCTGCCCTGAAATGACTTCGCCGTCAACCGGGCAGATTTCATGGGGATAGATCAGGAGTTCGTCGCCCACCTTGATGGCGTCAATCGAAATATCGGTGACCGATTCACCAGCTCGGTGCGCGGTCTGAGGCATGCGCTTGGCGAGAGCATTGAGAACCGAGGACGCGCGGGCCGTCGCAAAACCCTCCAGAGCCTGGCCGCCCGAAAGCATCAGGACCACGATCGCCGCCACCCACGGCTGACCCAGAATGAGCGATGTGACAATCGACATCAGCGCCAGCAGGTCGACGCTGAAATTTCCTCGTAACACCTGCTGACCCAACGAAACAAGCAGGGGCAGGCTCGCACCGACAATCCCCACCCAGAGTGAGATGCTCTCGATGCGCGGCTGGTGCAGCAGCAGCTTTGCAACCAGCGCAATCACCATCCCCGCAGAAATGTAAGCGGCGGTAGCGATATACGCCGGCGGGCTGTCAAGCCACTTCAGTACCGGGTTACTTTGCATCAGGAAACACCTCTTCCATTGCAGACTACCCCGGTTCTTTCTGCCTTGATTGTGCTTGCCGACACATGCACAGGCTTATCGCGGTCACTACACTCGGTTTGGATGATCAGAATTGCACCAGATTCGTCGACGCGGGCACCAGCCGCCTCTGCCGTTTCGATTGTGTTCCTCACCATCGGACTGCTAATGCTTTTGGTGTTGCTCTGGCTAGGCCGAGTCATCTTCATGCTGTTATTTGCCGCCACGATTGTGGCAGTACTTCTTACGGCGATTGTCGATTGGCTGATGTCACACCTCCATCTGAGACGCGGATTTGCTTTTGCATTGATCCTTTTCGCCGCTGGCACCGCAGCCGTACTCTCGGTTTGGATTATCGGGCCGCGGGTGATTGACCAGTTTACCGACCTGCAGACCGACCTGCCCTGTGCGACCAATCAGCTCGTGGCCCGCCTCAAAGACTTCTGTTGGGGCAATTGGCTGATGGCGCAGTGGTCCGGCTACGCCCAGCCCGCCGACAACATTCGCTATGCACTCACCCGCATCGGCGGATTCGTCTCGAGCACGGCAACCATACTCGCCGGGCTGGTTCTGGTGGCGTTTCTGGGCTTCTACTTGGCCGCCGAACCCGACCTCTACCTGCCTGGTATACGTCGCGCCGTTCCGCAAGGCTACCGCGCACAGGTCGTGGCCTGCGGGGTCTTAGTCAGGGTAAGCATGTCTCCCTTTTCTACCTTCATTCGGTTCAGCACTTCCCTGGGCAGCAGAATTGCTGCCGAGTTCCCGACCGTAGTAATTCTGACTTTAGTCGCCATGACTTCACCTAACGGCCTCATGACAACGAATGTATGTACGGGAAGGAAGCAACCTCGGCTTACCGCCAGTCATCCTGCGGCCGGCTCGCCGCTTCATTGATGACGTTGTCGAATTCCGAGTGCTTCTTGATAAAAATTTCAGAGAAGTTCCGGTCCTGGTGCAGCAGAATCGCCTGCAGGCGCACCAGTTCAAGCAGCGCCAGGAACATTGCCACCAGCGCCCGCTGCGAACGGGTATTCCCCAGCAGCCGTTGCAGAGAGACGGGGCGGTCCTCCATGGTCAGCCGCCGCCCCAGGTATTGAATCATCTGGCCTACGGTGACCGTATCTTCCTCGACATTGAGCACCGGCCGGTTGCGTAGCCGCTCTAAAATCTTGCTGAAAACCCGCGCCAGATCGCCCGTATCTGCCGCAATTTCCGCGTCCGATTCCGCGTCATCCTTGAACTCGCGCATCCCAGGGTTGGTCCAGCTCGCTGCCTCAAGCATTTGTTTCTGTTGCAGCATCTGCGCAGCGTTCTTAAACCGCTCATGCTCCAGCAGCCGCTCCACCAGTTCACGGCGCGGATCCTCCACAGCAGCGTCATCGGGGCCGGTGACGGCGCGCGGCAGCAGCATCTTGCTCTTGATGTGAATGAGCAGCGAGGCCATGTAAATAAACTCGCCCGCCACATCCACATCGGTCGACTTAAGCTTTTCTACATAGCCTAGAAACTGTGCTGTAATCCGCGCAATCGGAATGTCGTAAATATCAATATCCTGCTTGCGAATCAGGTCGAGCAGCAGGTCCATCGGCCCGTCATACACCTGGCTCACCATCACGGAAAAGGGAAAGGCCTGGGGGTCTTCTGGCAGATTCTTCTTTGCCGCAGCCCTCTCCGACTTGTCTGGCGGCGGCGGGTGAAACGGGTCAAACTTCGGCGGTGGCACCGGCTTCGGCGTCAGCACCAGCACCGGCGCAGCTTCCTGCACGGCAGCGTGCTCGTGTGCCTGAACTTCCGGGTTGGTAGATTCTTCAGTCAATTTCGCATCTTCCATTTGCGCTCTGCCTAGCCAATCGGCATCTGCATGGCGGCATCTACTTCGCGCATGGTCTGCGCTGCTCGCTGCTGGGCGCGGATGGACCCAGCCTCAATGATCTCTATCGCCAGCTTGGCTGTATATCCCGCGCGGCGCTCCTGAATCGGTCCAAGAATCTGCACCAGCGAATCCGCCGCCCAGCCCTTGCAATGAATGCATCCAATGCCCGCTGACCGGCAGCCCGCGTAAACCTCATCGAGCTTTTCCGGCGTGGAAAAGACCTTGTGCAGGTCGCCGACCGGGCACTTGTCCGGGTCACCTGCGTCTGTCCGCCGCACACGTGCCGGGTCGGTCACCATTGTCTTCAGCTTCTGCCGAACCTCTGTTTCCTTGTCAGTCAGCATGATGGTGTTGCCGTAACTCTTCGACATCTTGCGGCCATCTGTCCCCGGCAGCTTGGGCGAAGGCGTCAGCAATACCTTGGGCTCGGGCAGAACTTCACTGCCACCGATCTTGTAGAACTGGTTAAACCGCCGCGCAATCTCCCGCGTCAGCTCCACATGCACCACCTGGTCCTGCCCCACCGGCACAAATTGCGGCTGGTACAGCAGAATATCCGCTGCCTGCAACAGCGGATATCCGAGGAAACCGTAAGTCGTCAGGTCCTTGCCCGTCAGGTTATCCTGCTGCTCCTTGTACGTCGGCACGCGCTCCAGCCAGCTGATTGGCGTGATCATACTGAAGAGCAGATGCAGCTTGGCGTGCTCCAAAACCTTGCTTTGCAAAAAGAGTACGCACTTCTCTGGGTCGAGTCCTGCACCGAGCCAGTCCAGTGCGACCTCCTCGATATTCGTTTTGACCTGCGAGGTATCCGCGTAATCCGTCGTCAGCGCATGCCAGTCGGCGATGAAGAAGTAGCACTCATAGTCATCCTGGAGCTTTACCCAGTTGGCTAGCGCACCCATATAGTTGCCCAGATGCAACTTGCCCGTGGGGCGCATCCCACTTAATACACGCGGTCGAGAAGTGTTCGTCATTCGCTGTTGGCTCTCGGGGAAACCTGAAATTGTCTCGTCCCTATTGTATCGGGCTGCGTCTATTGGGGTACGCCTCAGGCATACCTCGCCGCAAACTGCCGCAACCGTGCCAGAGTTGCCGCCGCCTGACCCGAATCAATCGCCTCAGCCCCGCGTATCACTCCCTCGCGCAGATCCTCCGCAATCCCCGAGGCCACCAGCGCCGCCGCAGCATTGAGCAGCACAATCTCCCGCCGTGGCCCACCCAGGCCAGTCAGCACGTCATACAAGATGGCCGCATTCTCGCTTGCATCGCCGCCCGAAAGCTCTTCGAGCGTCGTCCGCGCCACTCCGGCCATCTCCGGGGTTATGCGAGCCGCCTTCATCGCCGGCTCCGCGCCCGGTTCCACGCGCACCACGATTGATTCCCCTGTCGTCGAAAGCTCGTCCATGCCATCGATCCCATGCACCACAAAGGCCCGACGAGTCGTCTTCAGTTCAATCAACGTCCGCGCCACCAGCAACGTTCGGCTCGGTGCAATCACCCCAATGACCTGCGTCCGAGCCCCTGCGGGATTGGTCAGCGGGCCGCACAGGTTAAAAATCGTTCGAAAACCCAGCGCTCGACGCAGCGGAGCGACCGCCTTCATCGCCGGATGCAGCATGGGCGCAAACAGAAACACAAATCCCGTCTCCCGGAGACATTCCGCCGCCAGAGCCGGGGCAAGCGTAATCGGCACCCCAAGCGACTCCAGCACATCCGCCGACCCACATCGCGAGGTCACCGCACGGTTGCCATGCTTGGCAACCTTTGCCCCGGCCGCCGCCGCCACCAGCGCCGCGCCGGTTGAGATATTGAAGGTAGCCGGACCGCCCCCACCCGTCCCGCACGTATCCACAAGTTCGTCACGCTCTTCCTCCGTCAAAGGAATGGGCGTAGCCCGGGCGCGCATTTCTTCTACAAATCCAGCAAGCTCTGGCGCCAGTTCCCCGCGTGTGGCCAGAGCCGTGAGCAGGGCCGCGGTCTCAATTTCCGTTGCCACCCCGTCAAGGATCGCGACCACGACCGCCCGTGCTTCACCGCGAGTCATCGGCATACCATCTTCCGCGACCGGCTTCAAAATATCTTTCAGAATTGACAACAGCTCTTCCTCATTCCCTTTCTATCGTACTAAGCAAACCCCCCATTTGCGGATTGTCTGCTGTGACAGATACGGCACAGTGGCTGAACCCGCCCCTTCATTTGAAGGGCGCCCAACGGTTTTGGCCTGTGTATTGCGATCATCGATGATCAGTCGGGGATTCCGGGGACAGTCCAGAGAACAGATGAATTATTGCAGTATCTGAATCGTGGAGCCATTCGGTATTTTTACCTGAAACTGATCGTCAGAGAGAGTGGTGTTGGTCATGACTCGCTCGATCGTCATAAGGAGCTGGTACTCCTCCTGTGGGCGCCTCAGGGTGATTGTGGAGGGGTATTTTGCCCCGCCAAAGTCCTGGTACGGGCCGTAGATTACCTGGGTTTCGAGAGTTCCGTTTTCGTCGTAGAGATCCTGTTCGTAGGGCAGCAAATCTTCGCGATGAAAACGGACAACGCGCACCGGGGCCAATTCCTGGCCACCTGGCTTGTGCCGGACAATGTTCAGGACATACTCAGGGCGAATGAGCAGATGCTTTTTGTCGGTATCTTCCTCGGTTATGGATTCGGAAATGACGGAATAAAGCTCGTCTGGCGAAACTCCGCGGACAACCATGGCACTGAAGAGAAAGCCTGGACGGAGATTTTCATACCAATTAGGCGACTTGCCTTTGGCTGCGTTGAGGCCCTGATAGACCTTGCTTCTGGGCGGAACGAGCAGCGTGAAGCGGGTACCATCGCTGGCCAGGTCAAACATGGCAGTCTGGACCACAGGCATTTTGCCCAGGATTCGCAGCATTTCTGGCTTGCGCAGCAGGAGGTTGCCGCGAAACGAGGGGTAATCGGTGGCAATCCCCTCTTTGGATTTGAGCTTGCTGGCCTGAATGTCAACGGTAGCGGTGAGGCTCTCAAAGCTCTTCCACTGGTCATTGAGCCGGGCCACCAATTCATCTGCCGATGCGCTCTGCACGGTAGGCGGGGCGACGGGCAAAGGCAGCTTGCGCTTGGAAACGATGAGGCTTGCGCAGCCGGTAAGCGCAGGGAAAGCAACTGCGAGGAGCGCAATGGCTGTCCATGGGCGAAGCGAACCGGCTTGAGGCTGGGCTGGCATCAACGTCCACCCGCTTGCTTGATCGCCTGGCGGTAACTGGCGACGTTGCGGTTGTGATCTTCGAGAGTCTCGGCAAATCGGGATCTTCCGTGCGGGTCGGCGCCTGCCGCGACGAAATAGAGATAGGCGGTGTGGGCAGGATTGAGTGCTGCACGCAGCGACGGCAGGCCAGGATTTGCGACGGGGCCGGGGGGCAAGCCAGCGTGGCGATAGGTGTTGTAGGGTGTATCGAATGCCAGATCAGAGGCATAAATAGTTCCCCGCCACCTGCCCTGCATTTGCAGACCATAGATGACGGCGGAGTCGGTCATGAGGGGCATGTTTTTCGCGAGGCGATTGGTGAGGACGCTGGCTATGAGGGATCGCTCAGAGTTGACCGACGTTTCGCGTTCAATCAGCGAGGCGAGAGTGACGACGGAATGAGTTGCGCCGGGATCCAGCCCCAACTGGGCCGTGACCGAGCGAAAGCGATGCACCATGGCAGCTGCCATCTGCGGGGCGGTTGCCTTGCGCTGAAAGCGATATGTATCAGGAAACAGGTAGCCCTCCAGACTGTGTGCCCTGGGGTCGAGGTCGGCAATCAGCGAGGTCTCCTTCTCGGTGGCCATCAAAAAGTCTTCCTTGCTCGCGCCGGTCAATCCTGCCCTCGCGATCCTGTCTGCAATGTCAAAGCGTGTTGCTCCTTCGGGAATGGTCACAGGAATGGTAAAAACATCGCCCCTTGCGATGCGCGCGTAGACTTCGAGAACCGTTGCGGGTTGGTCAAAGCGATACTCACCCGCCTTGAGGCGCCCCCGCTTCCACAGTCGGACCAGGTCAAAGCCGTATCGGCTGCGAATGATGCCGGCGTGTTCGAGTTGAGCTGCGATGACCGGGCTTGAACTGCCGGGCGAAATTTCGACGTAAACTTCACTCTCCTGACCAGCAGGGACCCATAGCTGCCAGGCCACTACTGCGGCAAGGGCGATAAGAATCAGGAACCCGACCAGAAAGCTCGCCGCACCTAAACCTTTCTTCTTGCGGCTATTCGGTGTTCGACGCGCCATGCGTGGGGAAGTTCCTTCCTGAAGCCCATGTAGGAGATAAGACGCGCCGACCCCGCGCTTCGACTCCTTTCCTTTCATTGTATCGGGTGGTTCTTTTTCGGGCTCCAGGATTTGCACGGCGGGCGGGGCAGCGTAGGCTTTGCAGCTCGCTCGTCGTGGAGGGCGGTCGTAAAGGGAACGAGTTCGCCTCGGTCAGAGTTCCTCAACTTCGCTATTTTTCTGCGGAGGAGTCGTCACTTAACGGTGTGGCGTTCGTCTCAGAGTGTAAGTGTATGGTGGTGACATCTGTAGAAAAGAGGTTTCATGCCTGGTCGCTCGCTTATCCTCACAATTTTTCTTCTCATGAGTGTTGCTGGCTGGTCGCAGGTTAAGGTCAAAGACTCTCAATTTCAACATGGCGTCTACGCCGAGTATTCCTACATTTCCAATGATGCAGGATTTACAGGCTTGAAGGTCGGCGCGGTGAACAGCGGTAAAGCGGGAGTCGAGTTCAACGCATACAAGTGGCTGGCCGCAAGCGCTGAGGTGGCTATAGGCAAGGGGCAGGTGACCAATGCAAGCAGCACCACGTACACCGTCTTGCTCGGCCCACGCATCTTTTTTGCGCTTCCCTTGTTCCCCGGAATCAGGCCATTCGCCGAGGCCATGGGAGGGGGCACGGTGGTGAACATACCTAAATCAGTTGACGCACTCAAATCGTCGACCTCAGGCACGGTTTCCTTTGGTGGAGGAGCCGATGTGCGGCTGGTGCAGCACATCTGGTGGCGGGGACAGATTGGCTATCTCTACAACGGCGACATCACCCATATCAATGCCGAGGTTCAGAACGTGCCCAACCCTCCGGCATGGCATCTTCAGATGTCGACCGGGCCATTGCTGCGATTCTAGTTACGCTCGCAGATAGGAGTTGTGCCCTGGAATCTCGCCCCCGATATCTTGGTCTGGACGTTGGCTCGAAACGCATTGGCGTGGCTGTTTCAGATGAGCTTGGGCTGTTGGCGCAGCCGGTACTGACACTGACCCGGAAGCGCAATCCGCGCGACGACCTGAAGGCCCTGGCCCGGTTGTGCAGCCGATTCAACTGTGTCGGAATCGTGGTCGGCAATCCGTTGCACCTTTCTGGAGAATCAAGCGAGCAGGGAGTGAGGGTTCAGGCGTTTGCCTCTGCACTGGCAGAAATGACCAGTCTGCCCCTGCACTTGTGGGATGAACGGCTGACCTCGCGCGCTGCCCATGAAATGCTGTACGCCGCCGGTAAGCCCCGCCAGGAGCACAAGCCTTTGGTAGACCAGGTTGCAGCGG
Source organism: Acidobacteriota bacterium (assembly GCA_025359885.1). GTDB lineage: Bacteria > Acidobacteriota > Terriglobia > Terriglobales > Acidobacteriaceae > Acidicapsa. Next base: position 68,065 of record JANYDG010000095.1, on the reverse strand, counting down.
TACTGATATTGCAATCGTTCCTTGATGCAGTGCAGTGAAGGGGACGCTGGCAATGAACGCTTTTGAGGCTTCATCGTATAATCGTAGCTTCAAGCTTCCTCTCTCCGGAGACAACGGAAAACGAATGACGGAACATATCAAGAAGCAGCTCCTGGAAGAGATTGCCAAGCTGGAACATGAGTTGGCGCATGAACTTCCGGTCGAGATCAAGAAGGCCGCCTCGCTGGGCGACTTGTCTGAAAACGCCGAATACCATATGGCCAAGCAGCGCCAGGTATTTGTCAATGCACGGCTGGGGCAGGTAAAAAAGCGGATGGCCGAGCTTTCGCTGGTGAACCTGGCAAACATTCCGCGCGACCGCATTGCCTTTGGCTCGACAATTACCGTCTTTGACACGACCAAGGAAGAGGAAATCGTCTACAAGCTGGTCACCAGCGAGGAATCAGACGTGTCCAAGGGGCTGATCTCGACGACCTCACCGATTGGCCGCGGGCTGATTGGTAAGCAGGTGGGCGACACGGCGACCGTGGTGACTCCCAACGGCAAGCGGGATCTCGAAATTCTGAAACTCCTCACCATCCACGACGCAGCCGGAGCCTGACGCCCTTGGCAACTACCTGGACAAGCGCATTTGGCCGCGGCTGTGGCTGGCTCCTGGACCACATCGTTCATGGGTTGTCGCTGACGCGGATTTCGCCCAACTTCCTGACATTCTTTGGCCTGATCATTAATGTTGCCGCGGCTTTTCTGTTTGGCAATGCGCATCTCGACAACGCAGGACGGATGTTTTTCTATGCCGGGCTGGTGATCATCGGGGCTGGATTGTTTGATATGGTGGATGGCCGCGTGGCCAGGCGTACCAACCAGGTCACAGTCTTTGGCGCGTTCTTTGATTCAGTGATCGACCGTTATTCAGACGTAGTCCTATTTTTTGGCCTCATCGTTTACTACGCGCGCATTAACCACTTTCGCTACGTAGTGCTGGTGGCGTTTGTGATGGTGACCTCGCTGATGGTGAGCTACACGCGGGCGCGGGCCGAGGCGCTGATCGGATCGTGCAAGGTAGGGTTCATGGAACGGCCAGAACGGATTGTGCTGATTATCCTGGGAGCGCTCTTCAATCACTGGGGCGTAATGGCACCGGTGCTCTGGGTGCTCGCGGTCTTATCAACAATCACCGTAATCAACCGGATCAGCTATACCTACTCCAAGACAAAGGATATGCAGCCGATTGGCTAGGCAGGCGATTCATTTGTAACCGGAAGCCGGTTCCAATGCTCCAATAGGCAGAGGTTTTCTGAAACCATGGCAGACTCAACAAGCATTTCCCCTGAAAAAGTCGAATTGACCGAAGCCGAATGGCGGGCCCGACTGACGCCGGAGCAGTACCACATTCTTCGCCAGAAAGGTACCGAGCGGCCGTGGGCGGGCGCACTTACTCAGAATCACGCAAGCGGCGAATACATGTGTGCCGGCTGCGGGGCAATGCTGTTTGGCAGCGAAGCCAAGTTTGATTCCGGCTGCGGCTGGCCCAGCTTTTACATTGCGGCAGATTCCAAGGCTATTCATGAGCATGAAGACATGAGCTTTGGCATGAGGCGGGTTGAAGTGACCTGCGCTCGTTGTGGGGGGCACCTCGGACACGTCTTCCCAGACGGGCCCAAGCCGACCGGGCTGCGCTACTGCATCAATTCAGCTTCGCTGACCTTTGAGCACAAGTAAACTTTCCAACAGCAAGCGAACATGCAAATCCCCCACACCGGCAAAGAATTGCGGGTGTGGGGGGATTTTTCTGTTCTGAAATTTGTCAGACGCCGCTTCGGACAATCAGGCGTCGGGCAGCGAGAGGCAAATTACGCCTTGGCGACGCGTCCGCTCTTGATGCAGTTGGTGCAGACGCGAATCCGCTTGGCTGCTCCGTTGATCAACGCGTGAACTGCCTGAAGATTGGGGCTCCAACGACGCCGGGTGACGTTGTGTGCGTGAGAGATGTTATTACCGAACTGCGGGCCTTTGCCGCAAATATCGCATACCTGTGCCATTGCTTTGCTCCAAAATCCTTTGACATTGTCCCGTAGCGGGATCGGGGCGGTGTCGAGGACGCGTTTCGTTTGGCGTCGGAGCGTCTATCGCGCTCTGGACACCCTCAAAAAGCTGGCCACAACGCACAAAAACGCGGCTCATTCACGTGCTGCCGAAGCCTTAGTATACCCGGAAACGAGGTTTGGGCAAAGCTCAACCCCCGCAAACCTTACGGGTTCGCTTTGAATTTCGATGAAAGTGCTCTATCGGCGGCGCTTTTGCGGGTACGGCTCAGTGTTCGGCAGCAGGCCGGTGAGCAGGCCGAGAGCTGGCAGGTAGGCGCAGAGGTGGTAAACGTAGTCGATGCTGGTGTGATCCGCCAGCATCCCCAGCACGGCTGCGCCGATGCCCCCCATGCCGAAGGCAAATCCAAAGAAGAGGCCGCTGATCATCCCGACACGGCCAGGCACCAGTTCCTGGGCGTAGACAAGAATTGCCGAGAACGCAGAGGCAATGATCACGCCGATCAGCACGCTCAGCACACTGGTCCAGAAAAGATTGGCGTAGGGCAGCATCAGGGTAAACGGCAGCGCGCCGAGAATGGACACCCAGATGACGAGCTTGCGGCCGATCCGATCGCCCACCGGGCCGCCAATGAGGGTTCCAGCCGCGATAGCACCGAAGAGCAGAAACAGGTGGAATTGTGAACTGGCCACTGAGAGATGAAAGCGGCTGATCAGGTAGAAGGTGTAGTAGCTGGTCAGGCTGGCGATATAGAAATACTTGCTGAAGACCAGAAGCATCAGAATGCCGAGCGCGAAAAGGACCTGCTTGCGCGGCAGGGGGTCGTGGGGTCGGGCTGCCTTGCGCGTGCGCAGGTGGTCGATGCGCTGCTTGTACCAGCGGCCAACCCAGATGAGGATAGCAATACCGAGCAGGGCGAAAAGGGTGAACCAGAGCACTCCGCGCTGGCCTAGGGGCAGGACGAGGGCGGCGGCCAGCAGTGGCCCGATGGCCGTGCCAGTATTGCCTCCAACCTGAAAGAAGGACTGTGCAAAGCCATGCTTGCCGCCGGAGGCCATGCGGGCGACGCGGGAAGACTCGGGATGAAAGATGGCGGAGCCTACGCCAAAAAGTGACCCGGCCATAAGCAGCAGGCCAAATGTCGGTGCGTAGGCGAGCAGGACCAGCCCGATAAGGGTGCAAGTCATACCGAAGGGCAACGACCAGGAAATGGGACGGCGGTCGGTAAAGTGGCCAATGAAAGGCTGCAGGATAGAGGCCGTGATTTGAAAGGTGAACGTGATCAGGCCAATCTGGGCGTAGTTCAAGTGGAACGAGGCCTTAAGAATTGGGTAGATAGAGGGCAGCAGCGACTGTACCATGTCGTTGATAAGGTGGCAGATGCTGACTGCTCCGAGGACGCTGAGCAACGTCGCCTCAGTCATCGGAACTACAGGTACACGGGGCGCGACGGCCTCGCTGCCTTGAATTTGTTGAGCGGTCACGGAGCGGTTCCTTTCGAATATTTTAGCGTCTGCCGGGTCACGTCTCAGCGGTGATTGACTCCGAGGAAAGAAAGGCGATACACTACCTTAGTTTGGCGATTCTGCCTGAAGCCTAGTGTTCGGCGCTCGTTTGCGGCTTTTTCTAAAAGCGGACTTGAGTGATGACCGGGTGAGCATGTATTTGCCCATTCAATCGGAATAAAGGGAAGCGCGCCCTGATTGCTGCAGGATCAAGCGGCTGCGCTGGAGGTTCTATGTACGCAGTAATTCGTACCGGTGGCAAGCAATACCGGGTCGCCCCAGGCGATGTCGTGAAGATTGAAAAGGTTGAGTTGCCCGAGGGCGAGACCCAGACGGTCGAGTTTTCTGATGTGCTGGCAGTTTCCGGCGAGCCCGGAACGATCGTGAAGCCAGGCAGCGCCAAAGTGACCGCTGAAGTCGTAAGTGAAGGCCGTCACGCCAAGATTCTGGTCTTCCACTTGAAGCGGAAGAAGCAGTACAAGAAGTTGCAGGGACATCGGCAGTCGTATACCGAAGTCCGCATCAAGTCGATCGAAGTGGATGGCGTCGCGGTGAGCGCGGCGGTTTAAGCTCCCAGGACGAAGACGCTTCCCTGACTACGGGCAATAGCCCTCGATTTTGACCTTCAGGTTTCGAAAGGATTTTTGTAATGGCACATAAAAAAGGTGGCGGTAGTTCAACAAACGGACGCGACTCCAATGCTCAGCGACTGGGCGTCAAGGCTTTTGGCGGCCAAGTGGTAACCGGCGGTACCATCATCGTTCGGCAGCGTGGGACACCGATCAAGCCGGGCCTGAACGTCGGCATCGGCAAGGACGACACCCTGTTCGCGAAGATCAGCGGCACAGTCCAGTTTCGCGATCGTGGCAACAAAGGGCGTTTCGCATTCGTCGAGCCGCTCGCAGTCGTCTAAGTTCGCTTCGATTCAGCGAGAGGGAAAAGGCCGACCCCCTAGGGGTCGGCCTTTTTTGTGTTTTCGAATTCGGGAAGAGTTGCGACGGGGAGTCCTTAGGACTCAGACTCTTTGCCCTTGAGGGTTCGCACGAAAGCGCGCTCGACCACCTTTTCGACATCCACCAGGAAGAAGCTGGGAGCTGGCTCGAGAGCCACCTGCGTACCCTTGTGTCCGAGGGCTGAGGCGATCTGGTCCCACTTATAGATGGCCGAATTTACAGGCAACGTCACCGGCTTGCGAACTTGCTCGGGCAGCGCGACATACACAGTCCACAAACCGAGCGCCAAAATCGAGACCCATTCAAACGCTGCGTCAAGGGTCGGGTTTATGGTCACATGCATTGTGGCGACGATCGACTGGACACAATCTGCGGCCGCCATCGTTCCCATGCCGAGTGCCAGGCCGAAAGGACGGCTCCGAGGCGACAGGCCGATCGCTTTCATGCTCAGCAGCAGGAAGGCCAGCAGGCACAGTTCCGCGGTGCCAACGCATCGCATCAGCTGGATGCCGATTCCTACCAGCATGTCAGGGCCCACTGTGACCGAGGTGAACGTGGTTGCCGTTACCAGGATGGAGGCCAGCGCGGCCCATCGGAAGATTGTGGTCCCCATCCGGACGAGACCCGGCAGAGGAGCCATGGCCTGCTTGTACACGTCGAGGCAACTAAGGAAAAGCAGAACTGCTGTCACCAGGTAGCTGGCCCAATAAACCACAAAGTGGATCTTGTCGTATGTGGTTGGACTGGCAATTTCCGGTCCAGATAGCAGAAAAACGACGATTACCCCGGTAATTGCACGCACGGAAAGGTATCGGAACATCCACGGGAAGTTCTTGCGCAAGCTTGGCCGGAAAAAAACCGCGAACAGAACAAGCGACAGCAGCGCGTCGAGATTAACGGTCGTCGCTTGAATGAGGGACGAGTCCATGCAGCCGCTCCGGGGCACTCTAAGAAGAGTTCCAATAGAATAGCGCGTTTCCGACTCGGAACCAAATCAATTCAGTAACCGACGCCTAGCACTTTTGTGCTAAGGGTGGGCTCGTCAACCTACTGCCCTTTCCGAATAGGAGGGCAACGCTGAGTAAACGGATTGCAGGTCGGCAGGGGTCCTGGAACATTGCTCGACGAGACAGAAGAAACCGTGGTTGCCTTGGGAAATGAGTTGCCAACGATCGTTGCGGAAACGATCAGGATGAAGGCGGACAGTCGTAACGTGAGTTTCATAAGCAGGTTTCCTCGAGGAGTCATGGTTTGAATTGAGAGTCTTCGTGTTTCATAGTGATATCTGCAAGCAGAGATGAAGTCCAGTGTTTTCGGCTCGACGAGTAACTATTCAATAGTTTCATTACCAAAGACAACATGACTTTAGTAATGTATTTTATGTAACTTATCTTGACTTAAACGGCGCATTTTCTCTTGGAGTGGATTACCCCATCTGGCTATGGGTGGGTACTCAATTCCGAGCTCCCGAGGCCTCCCCATGATAAAATGAAGAGACTTAAGGGTTCGCATTCAGCTAACTTGCGGGCCTGCCCCGATACGCCCATCGAGTCAATTTGGGCATTCGGCATCCAGACGGTTTTCGCGCATGGTCCCTCCGTTTCCCCGGAAATCAGACGCCAGAGATCGGACCAAGACTTCGATACGCGAATCAAATCGGTAAAGGTTCAGAAGTCCAAACGGAATTGTTGAGTTGCGAAAGTATTCATTCAAAGCGAGCCCATGTCGACAAAAAATCTTTTTGACGCTTCCTCCTCCGGTGCGACCCCTGCGAACAGCGGCAGCTACACTGGCGAAAACATCAAAATCCTCGAGGGTCTAGAGGCAGTACGGCTGCGCCCTGCGATGTACATCGGCTCCACCGGTGAACAGGGGCTGCATCACCTGGTGTACGAAGTGGTCGATAATTCGGTCGATGAGGCCTTGGCCGGGTATGCGACGGGCATCGAGGTCACGATCCACTTTGATAATTCGATTACCGTGAGCGACGACGGTCGCGGTATCCCGGTCGACATGATGGACGTTGCCAATGGGGAACGGATGCCTGCGGTGCAGGTGGTACTGACCAAGCTACACGCCGGTGGTAAGTTCGATGCCTCGAATTACAAGGTTTCCGGAGGATTGCACGGCGTCGGCGTCAGCTGTGTCAATGCGCTGAGCCAGGAGCTTAATGTTGAGATCTGGCGCGATGGGTTTACGTACGAGCAGGACTACGCCTGCGGTACACCGGTCTCTCTGCTGCGCCAGACCGGCATCAGCAAACGCCGCGGAACCAAGGTTCACTTTCTGCCCGATAAGAGCATCTTCACGGTGACCGAATTCAACCACGACACGCTGGCCCAGCGCCTGCGCGAACTGGCCTTCCTGAACAAGGGACTGCAAATCACTCTGACCGACGAGCGCACTGTCGATGCGAAGACGGGGGAGCCAAAGCGCACTGAGTTCCGCTACGCGGGTGGCATCTCGGAGTTCATCAAACATCTGAACAAGGGCAAAGTAGTGCTGCACGACAAGCCTATCGCCATGGAGGCAACGCGCGAGAACGTCGAAATCGACATCGCCCTGCAGTACAACGACAGCTATTCAGACACCATCTTTACCTTTGCCAACAACATCAATACGGTCGATGGCGGCAGCCACCTCTCTGGCTTTCGCAGCGCGCTGACGCGGACGATCAATGCGATCGGTCAGCAGATGGGCCTGTTCAAGGACCTGAAGGAAAACCTCTCCGGCGACGATGTGCGCGAGGGCCTCGTGGCTGTGATCAGCGTGAAGCTCTCGCAGCCCCAGTTTGAAGGGCAGACCAAGGGCAAATTGAACTCCGACATCGCCGGCAACGTGCAGGCGTTTGTGAACGAGCGGCTGGGCGCATTCATGGAGCAGAATCCGCAGATTGCCAAGAAGATTATCGCCAAGGCAATTGACGCGGCCCGCGCTCGAGAAGCGGCGCGCAAAGCCCGCGACATTACTCGTAAGGGCGCGCTGGGCGGAGGCGGCTTGCCGGGCAAGCTGGCCGACTGCTCGGAGCGTAACCCGGAGCGCTGCGAACTATATCTGGTCGAGGGTGAGTCCGCAGGTGGCACCGCCAAACAAGGCCGTGACCGGCGTTTCCAGGCCATTTTGCCGCTCAAGGGCAAGATTCTGAACGTCGAAAAGGCCCGATACGACAAGATGCTTGGCCACGAAGAAATCCGCGCGATGATTACCGCCCTCGGTTGCGGCATCGGCAAGGACGACTTTGACCCGACCAAGCTGCGCTACGGCAAGCTAATCCTGATGACAGACGCCGACGTTGACGGTTCTCACATCCGCACGCTGCTGCTGACGTTCTTCTTTCGCCATATGACTGAGCTCATCAAGCGCGGTCACGTCTACATCGCACAGCCACCCCTGTTCAAAATCAAAAAGGGACGCTCCGAGCAATACATCAAGAATGAGGCGGAGTTTCTCAAGGTCATGGTCAAGCGCGCTTCCGATGGCATAACCGTGCGCCATGGTGAGGGTGCTGAGCTGATCGACGGAGAAACACTGACCACCTTCCTCGGCCATCTCGACGAATATCTGGGCTTCTTCGACAAGGTGAACAAGCGCATCCGGAATGAGAAAGTCACGGAGTTGCTGGCGAGGGCAGAACTCACCCGGAGAACCGATTTCATGACCACGGAAGACGGCGACCCTCCTGCCAAATTGGTTGCTCTCAAGCAGGTTCTCGCCGAGATTTCAGATGAATTCCAGTTTCGCGCCATTGGTGAACTAACCCTGGATGAAGAGCATCAGACCTGGTCGCTGACCTTTACCGACGCGCAGGCTTCGGTGCGCCACATTGACTGGGCCCTCGCCGCCAGCGCTGAGTTCCGCCAGATGATGGGCAAGTTCAATGTGATCAAAGACCAGATTGAGCCGCCATTTCTCATCGAATACGTCAGCAAGTCTGTCGCAGAAACAGCCCAGGCCGACGCTGAAGCAGAAGCGGATGCAGCCGTCGAAGCAGCGGAAGCAACCGTCGCCAAGCCCGCAAAAAAAGCAGTGAAGGCCAATCGCGAGCCAGTTGAGAAACAAAGCGCCCGCGAGTTGTTTGAGTATGTCGTCGAGCAGGGCAAGAAGGCCTTTGATGTGCAGCGCTACAAGGGCCTCGGCGAAATGACGGCTCCGCAACTGTGGGAGACGACCATGGATCCCTCCGTGCGCACACTCCTGCAGGTGAAGCTTGAAGATATTGCCGAAACCGAGCATATCTTTACCACCCTGATGGGTGAGGACGTCGAAGCCCGGCGAAAATTTATTGAGGATAATGCCCTGGATGTCAAAAATTTGGATATTTGAAACATGACATGGAGAAGGGATTGTTGGGCTGATTCTTATAGGGAATCAGCCCTTTTTGCCGTGCGGCAATCGATGTTGAAGGATATTGAATGAGATTTGCGCAATGTCAGCGATACCATCGTGAAAGCGTTTGCAGAAGCTGAGTAAATCAGTTTACGATTCGGGGCTATGAAGAATCTTCCCGGTTTCGCCACTTTAGTTTTGCTGTTGGCTGCGCCCCATCTTTCTGCCCAAACGGCACCCGCCGTCAACGACCCGCTTGCGCCGACACACGACACCAAGTCGGCCGACCAGATTGACCTGGAATGGCAGAAATCTGTCGCCAAATACGACACCCAGCGCGCTGCCCTCGTCAAGGAAGCCGAACGCCAGGCCAACGACGGCCCCTTCCGGCCAGACGGGGAGAGCCTGCGCAAGTACCAGCAGCCGCAGTGGTACAAGGATGCAAAATTCGGCATCTTCATCCACTGGGGCGTGTATTCGGTGCCGGGTGCAGAGAACGAATGGTATCCGCGCAACATGTACAAGCCGGAAGAGGGCGCGTACAAGAACTTCCAGGCTCACTTTGCCTCCACCGACCCGGCTCAAAAAGACGCGCTTGGCTACAAGGATTTAATCCCCAAGTTCAAAGCCGAAAGGTGGGACCCGGCTGCCTGGGCAGCACTCTTCAAAGAGGCCGGCGCAATGTATGTCGTACCGGTAGCCGAGCATCACGATGGCTTTTCAATGTATGACTCGGGCCTGTCAGACTGGACCGCCGTCAAGATGGGGCCAAAGCGGGACGTGGTTGGCGACCTCGCAAAGGCTGTCCGCGCCGAGGGGCTGCACTTTGGGCTGTCGTCGCACCGCGCCGAGCACAATTTCTTCTTCGATGGCGGCCGCACCATCAGGTCCGACGTGAATGATCCGAAGTACGCCTCACTCTACGGCCCCGCGCATGCCTGGCTGCAAGGGGCCAATGGCAATACGATGGTGAACGACTGGACCTACGTGAATCCCGCATGGACCGCGGACTGGCTGGCGCGGGCCACCGAGCTTGTCGAGAAGTACAAGCCAGAGATCGTTTATTACGACTGGTGGATTGGCCAGCCAAATTTCCGCTCACGGGTTCAGGAGTTTGACGCCTTCTATTACAACTTCGCCGTCGCCCACGGCTACACCGGCGTCGTCAATTTTAAAGACTATTCGATGGATTGGAAGTCAGGCGTGCGCGACTTTGAGCGCGGGCAACTGGCCGTAATCGAACCCGACCATTGGCAGACCGATACATCCATCAGCAAGCTTTCCTGGGGATACATTGAGAACGACCAGTATCAGCCGCCGGAGTTTCTGGTGCACCAGCTGATTGATATCGTCAGCAAAAACGGCAACCTGCTGCTGAACATCGGGCCAAAGCCGGATGGGACAATTCCCGACCCGATCGTCGCGACGCTCAAGGAGATGGGCGTCTGGCTTAAAGCGAATGGCGAATCCATTTATGCCACGACGCCATGGAAGGTATACGGCGAAGGGCCAACCAAGGTCATTGAAGGTGCATTCCACGACCAGGACACCAAGCCCTACACCACTGAAGACTTCCGCTTCACGGCCAAGGGCAAAGTCATTTACGCGATCGGCATGGGCTGCCCTGCGGACGCGGCGGCCAGCTTTGCCGCCATTCACGCACTGGGCACGGCCCGGGAAGCCAAGGGGCTGGTCATTGATTCGATTGAGCTGGTCGGTTCCAGCGAAAAGCTGACCTGGCTGCAGACCCCCGAAGCGCTGAACGTAAAGCTGCCCCCCACGGCACCCTGCAAGTACGCCTACGTACTGAGGATTGCGACGCGGTAGGCAATACCCCAGCCAATGTGCAGCGGGATTAAAGCCGCTACGGAATACCCCTTGCTTTCATGGGGAGCGGCCCGGTAGTTTGCGTAAAAGACTACTTCGCTTGAACCTGACTGGAACGAGGGCCTTCCGCAATGACTTTGGACCGTAGAGAATTTCTGGCTGCGTGCAGCCGGGCCGGGGTAGCGTCTACGCTGCTGCCCGGCGTGCTGTACACATTGACGACGCAGGCCGCACAGGCACAAACAGCCGAGTCGAGCAAGGAATCCGGCAAGGCTCCCGAGCCAGCGAAAATCACGCCAGAGCTGCTGGACCAGGCGGCGGTGCTTGCTGGAATCACGCTGACCGCGGAGCAGAAGAAGATGATGCTGGGGGGCATTGGCTATCAGCGCGATTCCTATGCGGAGATTCGTGCACTCAAACTGCCCAACAGCATTGCTCCGGCGTATGTCTTCAATCCCCTGCCGCCGGGAGCCAGGGTTGAGACTGCTCGACAAGATATGCGATTGAGCGAGCCGATGGTAGTCGAAGCTTGGACCGAAACGAAGATCGAAAGCTTTGCTTTCCTCCCGGTTCGCGAACTGGCGGAACTCGTCCGCACCCGCAAGGTCACTTCCCTCGCCCTGACGCAGATGTACCTGGCGCGGCTCAAGCGCTACGACGCGAAGCTGCATTTTGTAGTGAACCTGACCGAGGAGCGCGCGCTGGCGCAGGCCAGGGCTGCAGACGCTGAGATTGCGGCGGGCAAATATCGTGGCCCTCTGCACGGCATTCCCTGGGGCGCGAAGGATTTGTTGGCAGTCAAGGGTTATCCGACTACGTGGGGCGCGGGCGGCTTTGAGCATCAACAGTTTGAAGAAGATGCCGTCGTCGTCGAGCGGCTCGACGCTGCGGGAGCCGTGCTGGTGGCCAAGTTCACCTTGGGCGCGCTCGCGATGGGCGACAAATGGTTCGGCGGAAGGACGCGCAATCCATGGAATCCCAACCAGGGCTCAAGCGGATCTTCGGCCGGCTCAGCGAGCGCCGTGGCGGCCGGCTGCGTGGCCTTTGCGATTGGCTCGGAGACGCTGGGATCGATTTCCTCGCCCTCGACGCGCTGCGGCGATACGGGACTCAGGCCAACTTTTGGCTTTGTGCCTCGCACCGGAGCCATGGCGCTGAGCTGGACGATGGATAAGCTGGGCCCCATCTGCCGAGCTGTTGAGGACTGCGCCATCGTTCTGAACGCGATCCATGGGCCGGATGGGCAGGACCAGGCGACGCGCGAAGCGTCCTTCAATTGGGACGCGCAATACGATTGGAAGAAGCTGAGGGTGGGGTACTTCAAAAGCGAGTTTGACCCCATCAAGCCCTTCAAGGCTGACGACGCAAAGGCAGGCGAGTCTGCAGAAGAGAAGAAGCAGCGCGAAATCCGCAATGCGGAGCGCGCGGCAGCCAATGCGCGGCGGGTCTACGATCAGCAATACGAAGCTGCCGCGCTGGACAAGCTGCGTGGAATGGGCATGTCGCTCATTCCCGTCGAGCTGCCCAAACTGCCCTATGGAGCGATGACGCCGCTGCTGACTGCCGAGGCGGCTGCCGCCTTTGATGACTTGACCATCTCAGGCCGCGACAAGCTGCTCACCGAGCAAGGCGAAGAGGACTGGCCCAACTCCTTTCGCATCGCCCGCTTCTATCCGGCGGTCGAGTACATCCAGGCCAACCGGGCGCGGACTCTGGCTATCCGCGAGCTTTCCAAAGTCTTTGAGCAAGTGGACATTATCGTGACACCGACGTTTGGCGATCAACTCACCGCGACAAACCTGACCGGGCATCCAGCGCTCATCCTGCCCAACGGGCTTCGCGGAGCAGACGCGCCGAGGCCGCCAAAGATCGACGACGGCAATAATGACGATATTGGCGGGCCGGGAACGCCAGTAAGCCTTACCTTTCTCGCGGGACACTTCCAGGACGCTCGGCTCTGCTCCTTCGCACGGGCCTACCAGGAGGCGACCGGCTTCCACAAGCTGCATCCTAAACTGGATTGAGCGATTAGCATGAGAGCATGGCGCTCGTCGAAGTTGAAGCCGTGAGCAAGAACTACCCGCGCCGAGCGGGGTTGCGGGCAGAAGACCAATTTGTCGTCCGGGATGTCAGCTTCCAAATCGCCGAGGGTGAAACCCTTGGTCTGGTCGGCGAATCCGGCTCCGGCAAAAGCACTGTGGCGCGGATGATTCTCGGCCTCGTCGAACCCACCAGCGGTGTGATTCGCGTCGCTGGCGTTGAAGTTGGCGGGAGCCGGACGCAGAGTTTGCGGCGGCAGATGCAGCCGGTCTTTCAAGACCCCGCAGCGGCTCTCAATCCGCGCATGCGCGTGCTGGAAATCATCACCGAACCGTTGGTCATCCACGGCAAAGCAGCAGGCATTGATACAAGGATCCCCGCGCTCAAGGCGGCTGCCCGCGCTCTGCTTGTTTCGGTGGGGCTGGATGAGTCCGCGTTGGAGCGTTATCCGCATGAGTTTAGCGGGGGGCAAAAGCAGCGCATCAATATTGCCCGCGCGCTCGCCTTGCGGCCGCAGTTCCTGGTGCTGGACGAACCGGTTTCGGCGCTTGACGTGAGCGTTGGCGCGCAGATCATCAATCTGCTTCGTCATTTGCAGCGGGAGCACGGTCTGACCTACCTCTTCATCAGCCACTCGATGCCGCTGGTGCGGTATCTCTCCACTCGCATTGCGGTGATGGAAAAGGGACGGCTGGTAGAGATTGGCGAGGCGGAGGCGCTTTGCGAGCATCCTCAGGAAGGCTACACGCGACAACTGCTTGCGGCTACGCCTGAGCTGCCCGGCGACCATGAAAACGTGACCGCCGGGTGGGCGAAGTGAATCCGGCTCAACCAGCTATTTAGGTTCCGGCGCGGCGGCTGGCTCGTCTGTCGGCGGCGCTGCTGTTGCTGGGGCTGTATTCGCGGGCGCAGCCGGAGCTGACGGTTTCGGTGCCGTGCCTCCGGGCATCGGGCGACCGCCTGGCATTCCAGGCATGCCCTGCTGCGGTGCAGTCGGGAGGTCGGTGATGTCCACCAGTTCCACGTCAAAGATGAGGTCAGACTTTGCGGGGATGATCGGCGGGCGGCCCATCGCTCCGTAGGCTAGCTGGTAAGGAATGAAGATTCGACGCTTGCCACCAATCTTCATACCTTCAAAGCCCTGGTCCCAGCCGGGAATGACGCGTCCGCGGCCCTGGGGAAACTGAATCGGCTGGCCCTCGCCCATCTTGGGCTTGCCATCGGCATCCATCTCGGGCTTGCCGTCCTTATCCATGACCGGGGTCTTGTGGTCAAAGGAGGAGTCGAATTTCTTTCCGTCGGCGGCGAGCCACCCCGTGTAGTGCACCTTGTAGAGCTTGCCGGCTTCGGCGAGAGCGCCGGTGCCGATGGTGACGTCCTGGTATTTGAGGGCAAAGGCGGTCTTGATCAGGCCCTTGGCGGCAGGAACTCCGGGAGGCAGCTTGATGGCGGATGCGCCTGCGACGGCCGGCTTTTTGACTGCGCCCGGCAGGGTTGCAGACTTGGGTGCGGTAGCCATCGTGGGCTTGGTGGCAGGCTTCGCGGGTGCAGGTGCGGTCTGGGCGGCGCTGGCCGTGAGAGGGGCCGCGAGGGCGAGCATCAGTGCGATTCGATTCATAAGGTGTTCAAAGACTCCAAAGTAGCTTTCTCCGGGAGTTTAACAGGCCACGCCGATGACCGGGCACCCGGATGCGGATTGGGCATCGATTTCAGTTCTGGATTTTGGCTAAAGCCTTTACATTGAGATATGGATTCTCCAATTCTTCATACTTTGCAGCTTGCCTGGCTGCCTGTGGCCTCCTTACTGGCGGGAGCGCTGAATACCGTTGCCGGCGGCGGATCGTTTCTTTCACTGCCCGCTTTGCTGAGCGCGATGAAGGGCTCGGGCACGAGTTCGGTGACGGCCAGCGCCACCAACACGGTTGCTCTGTGGCCGGGGCAACTGACGTCAGTCTTTGCGTATCGCGACAATCTGAGCCGACACGCGAAACGGCTGCTACCGCTGGGCATTGCTTCGCTGATCGGTGGACTGGTCGGAGCATGGCTGCTGGTCATCACCCCGAGCAGCCGGTTTCTCTTTCTGCTGCCCTGGCTGCTGTTGTTTGCGGCGGTCATGTTTGTGCTGAGCGAACCGCTGGGCAGATGGATTGCCACCCGAGGCAACGCGGCTCGGTCTGACCTTTGGCTGATTGTCGGGATGGTGGTGGTCAGCGCCTATGTCGGATACTTTGGCGCGGGTGGCGGATTTCTGGTGATGGCGCTGTTTGGTTTATGCGGCGTCACTGACATTCACGAAATGAACGCGCTGAAGGTGGTCACCGCCGTTGTCTCAATCGGCATTGCGGTTGCGGTCTTTGTCTACAGCGGCCGCGTCGTCTGGAGCTATTGCTGGCAGATGGCGATTCTGGCGGGAATTGGCGGCTACGTGGCGGCCCGCTACAGCAAACGTGTGAACCCAAAACTGATGCGGCGCATCGTCGCCAGCGTCGGATTTGTGACTGCCGCCTACTTTTTCTGGCGTGCCTACGGTCCCAAATAGCTGGAAATGCCTTGTTTAGAATGGGAGCAGATGCATTTGCTCCCATTGACTGAAGCAATAGCGGAAACCTTCAATGCAATCGACTGGCGCTTGCCGTGGTTGATCTTTGCATCCTTTGTCGGCGGGGCGCTCAACGCTGTGGCGGGCGGAGGCTCGTTTCTTACTTTTCCAGCGCTGCTTGGCATCGGCCTGCTGCCCATCCAGGCCAATGCGACCAATACGGTTGCGCTTTGGCCTGGCCAGTTGCTTTCGATTGCAGCGTACCGCGATGAGGTTCGCAAGCGCCCAAAGCTTGCCCTGCGGATGGCGCTGGCTGGCTTGCTCGGCGGATCGGGCGGAGCTATTCTGCTGCTGCATACACGCG
The DNA here is from genome assembly GCA_025359885.1 of Acidobacteriota bacterium. Lineage (GTDB taxonomy): Bacteria > Acidobacteriota > Terriglobia > Terriglobales > Acidobacteriaceae > Acidicapsa. The sequence continues at coordinate 52,465 of JANYDG010000095.1, read as the reverse complement.
CGGCGACCTTCATCCATCTTGTGCCGTGGCTGCTGCTGTTTGCCTCCACTATTTTTGCCGTGAGCGACCCGGTGATGAAGTGGCTTGAGCGCCGGGCGCAACGCAATGCCGAGCTGTCCGTCGCATCCGCCGATGCCCCTGTAAAGAAGCCGAAAAGCTTTATGCTGCTGGCACTGGCCACGGCGGTTGTCTGCTTTTACATTGGCTACTTTGGCGCTGGGGCGGGATTTCTGCTCATTACACTGCTCTCGCTCTTCGGCTTCGAAGACTTGAACGAAATGAACGCCATGAAAGTTGTGGCGACCACGATGGCCAATGGCATGGCCTGCATTTTGTTTGCCTTCAGCGGCAAGGTGGAGTGGCGCTACTGCCTGGCGGCGATGGTGGCCTGCGCTGTGGGCGGCTACCTTTCGGCCCGGATTGCCCAGCGGTTGAACCAGCGATTTTTGCGCGGACTGGTAGTGTGGATTGGGCTGGGCATGGCCGCTTATTTCTTCTGGAGGAACTACGCGTAACCCCAACCTCAGGTATCAGGCAGAATAGAGATATGAGTCACGAAGGCATTCGTTTTATAAGCAAGGAAGAGCAGGCAAAGGTCGAGCGGGAAGAAAAGCACGCGAGCTCGCTGACCAAAGCGGCGCTGACGCCGGCCAAGGTGCGCGTTTTGAAGACCGAGGGCACGGGCATGGAGATTGACTGGGAAGACGGTCATCGGAGCCAGTGGCACTTTGCCTGGCTGCGCAACGCCTGCCCCTGCGCTACATGCGTGGAAGAGCGGAAGATGCAGGGGCGCGAGCCGGGAGTTCCCAAGCCGCAGCCGAAACAGCTGTTGCAAATGTACGAGGCCCCAGCGCGGCCGGGGAGTGCTCACGCGGTGGGCCGCTATGCGATCCAGTTCAACTGGCAGGACGGGCACTCGAGCGGGATCTATTCCTGGGACTTTTTGCGCCGGAACTGCCAGTGCGCGGAGTGCAATGCGGCGCGGTCGGTGCAGGCGAGCTGACGCGTTTGAGCTGATCGGATTGATTGGTGATGCGGGTCACCGAGGAATCCGAGGATCGTGGTAGGCTATGGGCATGTTACGAGGGTCGGTTCAACGCGGAGCACTCGCCATACTGATGATGGTGGTGATGCTTGCGCCGTTTGGAGCCTGCCTGCAGCGAACTGCGAAAAGCGCGCACAGTTGCTGCGCGATGCTGCTTGAACAAACGCCATCACAGATGGTCAACTGCTGCGTGGTGAAGGCGAAGACCCCGGCTGCGGCGGTGTTACCGGCTGTTTCGGGCGAGAACCCGTTGCAGATGGTGGAGCAGTCTCAGGAACGCGCAGAGATTCCCTCGTTCCATGACGTCGCAACAACTGGGGTGATTCCGCCCCTGTCTCCGCCTACGGGCGCCTTCAATTTAAGAATCTAAACTCTCAATTCCGCCCAGGATATCCGGTGCAGGCTTTTGCCTGCGCCCAAGGTCTTCTTGTCTGTTTCGCGGAGTTGACGAGTGAAAATACCTCTTTTTGTTGTGTTTCTTGCGCTTATTCCCGGCTGTGCGCTTCCGGGGCAGAGCAGTCCAGGATCTGCTTCTGTAGAACCGGGGATGACTTTGGCAGGAGTTCCCCTTTCGGCAGAGGAAGCGGTCGCGGCGGCGCTTGCTGATAACCCGCAGATTCGCACAGCGGTGCGAAGGCTGTCGATGGCCCAATCGAAAATCAGCACCGCGCACAGCCTCGATGACCCCATGTTCATGGTGCGGGATTGGGGTACGCCGCTGACCAAGCCCTGGGACCTGAACCAGGCGCAGCTGATGTTTTCCGTCCAACAGACCTTTCTGAGTAAAGAGAAACGGAATCTCCGCAGCAAAATTGCCGGCGACGACGTGGATGTGGCCGCAAGCGAACTCGAGTCCTTGCGCCAGGAAGTAGCAGCCGAGGTCCGCAAGGCCTGCGCCGATCTGCGCCGCAATGCGGAAGAGATGACACTGCACGATCGTCAGTCCGCGCTGCTCAAAGAGGCTCTGGCCGCTTCACTGGCTCAGTACTCCACTGGCCGCGTGCCGCAGGCGGACGTGCTGCGCGCGCAAATGGCTGTCACCCGCCTTGAAGAGCACCTGATCGAGCTGAATGAGGAGCAGGACCAGGCGCGGGCAGAGCTGAACGTGCTGATGGGCCGCCCCGCCGACCAGCCATTGCAGATTTCCGCCGACCCCGCCCCTCGCGCCGAACTCCCTCCCCTGGAAGAACTGGAGCGCCTGGCCATCGGGCACCGCCCTGAACTCACCGGACTGCGCACAGTCATTGGCCGGCGTCGCGATGAAGCACAGACCGCGCGGCTCGCCATGAAACCCGACTTCACCGTCGCTGCCGGATACATGCTGATGCCCTCCGGCTCCTTTGCCCGCAACGCCTACATGGCTGAAATGACGATGAATCTTCCCTGGCTCAACCGCGAACGCCACACCGGCGAAGGCAAGCAGGCCGACGCCACCATCGCTGTGGCCGAGGCCGAGCTGGAGGCGAAAACCTCCGCCGTATTTCTCGAAGTGAGGCAGGCGCAAATCGGCATACTGGCGGCAGAAAAGCGGACCAAAATCTACCGCGACACCCTGATGCCACAGGCTGAGGCCGCATTCAAGGCTGCGACGGCCGCCTACGAAAACAACCGCGCTGACTTCTCCATGCTCATCGACAGCCAGAACCTGCTGCTGGATATCCAGACTGCTTTTTACAAGGCTTCATCGGCACGAGACGCCGGAATGGCCCAGTTGGAGCGGGCCATCGGAACAGCCTTGAATCCCACGACCAGCCCTGAGAGGACACGAGAATGACTGCAAAAGAAACCAAACTGATCGCCCTGAGCGCAGGGGCTGGAATGCTGGCCGTGACACTCGTAGTGGCAGTGCTCGCCGTGCGCGGTACGAATGTCTTTTCAGGCCAGCCAACCGCAGTCGCCGCGGGCACAACTGCAAATAGTCAGCCGGCGGCAAAGGCCGACATCATGCCAGGCATGTCCGGCGCAGCCGATTCTGGCGCGGATTCAGGAACCCAGCCCGGTACAACCGTGGAACTATCGCCCGCTGAAATCACCGCGGCAGGGGTGCAGGTGGCCGAGGTGCGTACCGCAATGCTGAGTACCAACATTGAAGCCTTTGGCCGTGTCGAGCAGCCCGAGGCGCAATTGGCCGCAGTGAGCTCCCGCATGGGCGGGCGCATCGACAAGCTCTATGTGCAATACACCGGCGAAAAAGTGCGCAGCGGCCAGCCGGTGGCCGACATCTACAGCCCGGAAGTAGCCACAGCGATTGAGGAATACCGCCTTGCGCAGGAGAATCGCAACGGCCTGCGGCAATCCGACGACAGCTACGCGCGTGCCCAGGCTGACGCACTGGTTAGAGCCAGCCAGCACCGGCTCGAGCTTTGGGGAATATCAGAAAAACAGATGGATGCGCCAAGCGCCGCCGGCGTTCCGCACGTAACCATCTACGCCTACGCCTCCGGCACCGTCGTCGAACGAAAAGTCACGCAGGGCCAGTATGTCAACGCCGGCGACACCCTGTTTACTGTCGCCGATCTGAACCAGGTCTGGATCAAAGCGGATGTATATGAAGAGCAACTACCGCAGATTCACGCCGGGCAGCAAGTCGATATCAAAGGTGAATCACTGCCCAACCAGACCCTGCATGGCCGCGTCGACTTCATCGAACCCTCGGCCAACATGCAGACGCGCACTGTTCCCGTGCATGTGCATGTGGGCAATCCGGGCATGCGCCTGGTGCCGGGAATGTTTGTCAACGCAACATTCATGAGCCGCGCGTCGCAGCCCTCGATTGTGGTGCCCCGCTCCGCCTTGCTCGACACTGGCACCCGCAAGATCGTCTACGTGGCCCGGCCCAATGGCGTCTTTGAGGCGCGCGCAGTGCAGGTGGGTGCGGCCTCTGACGATCTGTTCCCGGTCTCCAAAGGATTGGCGATGGGCGACAAGGTGGTGCTCAACGGGAATTTCATGATCGACTCGCAGGCGCATTTAAGCTCGGGCATGTCGGGGCTGTACGGCGGGTCAAAGGAATTCTCCGCCGAATCCCCGGCACAGGCTGCGCCCGGCGCCTCGACAGGGCATGCGACCGGACCGGCAACGGGCACGGCAGAGGCAGCCGCAAAGATCGAGCTCCACGTTGACCCAAATCCAATGAAGTCAGGCGAAGACAACAGCTTTCAGGTCACCCTGACCGGCGGCGACGGAAAGCCCATCACGGATGCCACCGTGTCAATGGCGCTGGTGATGCCGGCCATGCCCTCCATGAGCATGCCAGAGATGAAAAGCACGATCGCTCTGCCCTGGGCACCTGACCGCAAAGCCTACATCGGCAAGGGCCAGCCAGGTATGGCCGGCACCTGGAATGTTCAAGTTGAGGCGCGCAGAAACGGCGCTGTCATTGCCACATTCCGCACCCGCCAGAGCGCGAACTAGGAGAAGCCATGATTAACCGCATTATTGAATTCTCGATGAAGAATCGCTGGCTGATCCTGGGTCTGTACGCCGGGATTGCCGTCTGGGGCTACTGGGCGCTGCTGCATACGCCCATCGATGCCATTCCTGACCTCAGCGAAAACCAGGTGATCGTCTTCACCGATTGGCAAGGCCGCAGTCCGCAGGAGGTTGAGGACCAGATTACCTATCCCCTCACCGCCAATCTGCAAGGGTTGCCGCATGTGCGCACGGTGCGGTCGGCATCGGCTTTTGGCTTCTCGATGGTCAACGTGATCTTTGAAGATTCGGTGGACATCTACTTTGCTCGGACCCGCGTGCTGGAGCGGCTCAGCCTGGCGGGCAGCTTTTTGCCTGCCGGCGTGACGCCGATGATGGGCCCGGATGCGACCGGCGTGGGACAGGTCTTCTGGTACACGGTCGAGGGACCGTACGACAGCGGCACATTGCACTCGATTCAAGACTGGTTTATCAAGTACCAGTTGAACTCGGTGCCGGGTGTGGCCGAGGTGGCAAGCGTTGGCGGGTTTGTGAAGCAATATCAGGTGGATCTGGACCCGATGAAGCTGCGCGCCTACAACGTTTCGCTCAAGGACGTGGTCGCGCAGGTGGAGCGCAGCAACAATAACGTAGGCGCGAAAGTGGTCGAAAACGGCCACACCGAAGAAATGGTGCGCGGCATTGGCCTCATCCGCGGACTGAAGGATATTGAGGACATTTCGCTGGGTGCCTTCAACGGAACGCCTGTAACCCTGGGCAATGTAGCCAGTGTGCAACTGGGGCCGGAGTTCCGGCGCGGCGTTCTCGACAAGGGCGGAAAGGAGGCTGTCGGCGGGGTGGTGATCATCCGCTACGGAGCCAATGCGCGCGAGGTTATTGAGGCGGTCAAGCAAAAGATTCACGAGATTGAGCCGGGATTGCCCGCGGGAGTCAAGATCGTTCCCTTTTATGATCGAGGCATTCTTATCGATCATGCTGTGGATACGCTGCGTCACGCGTTGATTGAAGAGCTGATTCTGGTAACGCTGGCGCATGTGCTCTTTCTCTGGCACTTCCGCAGCATCCTGGTGGTCACGATTCCTCTGCCTCTCGCTGTGCTGTGCGCGTTTCTCTTCATGAAGGGCGCAGGCATTTCATCGAACATCATGTCACTGGGCGGCATCGCCATCGCCATCGGCGTGCTGGTCGATGCCGGCATCGTGATGACCGAAAACGTGATTCGCCAGGCAGAGCAATACGAAGAGGAGCACGGTAACTATCGCGAGCACATCCGCGAAATCACGCTGAACGCCGCGCGACTCGTAGGCCGGCCGATTTCATTTGCCATGGTGATCATCATCCTGGCCTTCGTTCCGGTCTTTGCACTCACCGGCATGGAAGGCAAGATGTTCCACCCGCTGGCTTTTACAAAGACGTTTGCGATGGTAGCTTCGACCATTCTGGCGATTACGCTGGTGCCGGTGCTGTGTACCTTTCTCATTCGCGGTAAGCTGCACCGCGAGGACGAGAACCCCGTGATGCGGCTGCTGCGAGCGGTGTATCAGCCTGTGCTCAGGTGGGCGCTGGGCCATCGCGCTCTGACGCTGGGCGCGGCGGTGGCACTGTTTTGCGCAGCCGTTTACACGGCGACGACGATTGGCTCTGAATTCATGCCGCCGCTGAACGAGGAAACTGCGCTCTTCATGCCGATTACTGACCCGCGGATTTCGTTGACCAAGGCGACCGAAATTCTGCGCAAACAGGATGCGATTATCGCCGCCGACCCTGCTGTAGATATGGTCGTCGGCAAGGTGGGAAGAGCCGAAACCTCGACCGATCCCGCGCCGATCAACATGGGCGAAACGACCGTGGTGCTGAAAGCGCAGGAGCAATGGCCCACTGGGCTGACGCGCGACGCGATTTTGGCCCGTCTCGATGAAGCGCTCCAGATGCCCGGCGTGACGAATATCTGGACGCAACCGATTCGCAATCGCATCGACATGCTCTCGACGGGAATACGCACGCAGGTGGGCATCAAGGTGTTTGGCCCGGACCTCAACGTGATCGAGCAGAAGTCGGCAGAGATCAAGGAAGTGGTGCGGAAGATTCCCGGCGCGGTGGACTTGTATGCGGAGCGGACGTCTGGCTCGCCGTATTTTGAGATGACCGTGGATCGCCCCGCCTCAGACCGCTATGGGTTGAATGTGGCGGACGTTGAGGATGCGATTGAAACCGCGATCGGGGGCAAAAATCTGACGACGACGATTGAGGGCCGGCAGCGGTTTCCAGTACGGGTGCGATATGCGCGGGATTTCAGGGAAAATCCTGAGCAGTTGGGCGAGGTGCTCGTGGCCGGAAGCAACGGCGCGCAGGTGCCGCTGAACAAGGTAGTCACGATGAAGACAAGCATGGGGCCGTCGATGATTTCAAGCGAGAACGGCCTGCTGCGCGGGACGGTGCTGATGAATGTGCGCGGGCGGGACGTCGGCGGTTTTGTTGACGAAGCCCAGCGCACGGTGGCCCAGCAGGTGAAGATGCCGCAGGGCTACTACGTTGCCTGGAGCGGCCAGTACGAAAACCAGATCAGCGCGCGCAAGCGGCTGGAGATGGTGATTCCGGTGGTGCTGGTGGTGATTTTTGTACTGCTGTACCGCACCTACGGTTCGGCAAAGGAGGCGGCGCATGTGCTGCTCGCCGTGCCGTTTGCGCTGACTGGCGGCATTTTTCTTGTGAAGCTGCTGGGCCTGAACTTTTCTGTGGCGGTGTGGGTCGGTTTCATTGCGCTCTTTGGGACCGCGGTGCAGACCGGCGTGGTGATGGTGATCTATCTGGAAGAAGCAGTCGCGCGGAGGACTGCGGCTGAGGGCGTGCTGACCCGCGCCGGGCTGCATGCGGCGGTGATCGAAGGGGCGCTGCTGCGGTTGCGGCCAAAGGTGATGACGGTGGCAACTGTGGTGGCAGGGTTGCTGCCGCTGCTGTGGTCAACTCGGACGGGGGCTGAGTTTATGCGGCCTCTGGCCGCACCGGTGCTGGGCGGGATGGTCAGTTCGCTGATTCATGTGCTGATCGTGACGCCGGTGATCTTTACCTGGCTGCGGGAGCGCGAGCTGGCGAAGTGAGCGGCTCAAGAGGAGCCTGGCTGGTTTCAGGGGGAGCCTGCAGGTGAAGGCAGAGGGCTCGAAGCAATTGTGGAGCTATGAGGATTGCAATTTCGCGGTCGTGGCGCTGGATGAGGACTGGTTCGCGAGCAGAGATGTCGAGCAGGTCGGCGAACTTTCGCTTGGCTTCAGTAGCTGACATGGTGCGCATGAAATTGACCTCGCTGGAAAATGCCCATTTTGCCCATTTTGAGGGGGGGGAGGGGGGGTACCGCTGATTATGGGCAATTTGCCCATTTTCAGACTTCTGACTTCTGGTTCCGATTATGGAGGATTTGGTAGAAATTATCGGCAATCGGTTTTGGGGGGTCTCGGTCTGCCACGCTGGGAGCCTGGGCTTGACGCAGGTGGGAGCCAATATTTGCCTGGCTGGAGAGACTCAGGTCAGAAAAGCCAGACCCTGGGCACCCGGACTTGTTCCTTTTGAGACCTGCGCTACCCGCCGACCGGTGGTTACAGGATGTAAATTCGCAGCAGCCACCCGATGAGGAAGACCGCGACGAGGGCTCCGATGATGTGGCTGATCCATTGGCCTGCGGTACTGGGTTTACCGAATCTGAACATGCGGGGAGGATAGCTGTGCCGGCCATGGATGGTCTGGTCTACTTTGGGCACCATGGACGTTGTACCCTGTCGCCCAGACCCATGCGGTCCCATGCGATCTTCTTTTCCGCAGTCGAGTTGCGGTCGCGAAACCTACTTGTGAAAGAAGTGGGCCTCTTCGAGGTCTTCGTTGCGCTTTTCGATGGCGGCGATGGCTTCTGGATGAAGTTTTTCGAGAAGCGCGAGGAGACGCCTGGGATCGAAGGATTCCACGTTGTAGTCGGCGTCGGGGCAGGGGACGTAGCGCGGGCTGCTGACGAGGACTACGGCTATTTTCGGCTGGAGCTGTTTGAGCGCGGCAATCAGCTCCTCGGTGGGCATGTCTTCCAGGCCCGCGTCCATGACGACCCCGTCGAGGGCTGGATATTTCTTGAGGGTAGCGATGGCCTCTTTGCTGCTATAGGCGGTGATGACATTGAATTTTGCGGTCTCGATGATGAGTTTGCGTGTGGAGATGCCGCTTGAGCTTTCGCGGTCGATCACGATATAGCAAGGTCTGATCATGCACTCTATTGTGAGGCCTGCGGGGTGGGGGTGGCTATACCGTAGTCAGTCTTCAGCGAGGTATTGCGTTGGGGTGACGACGGGGATGCCGCGAAAGGGGTTGAGGACGAGCAAATCGAGATCGCCGGAAAGGATGAGGTCGGCAGCCCGTCGACGGCGAGTTCAAGGAACTTGTTGTCTTTTGGGTCGCGGAAGGCGCGGCTTTTCTTTTGGTTGAAGACAGAAGGCCCGCGGCTAAAGCCGGCTTCTTGTGTGGTTATTCAGGGGCATGAATGCCCCTGCTCCCTCCGGGTTCGCGCGTGGTCTCAGTATGATGGCCCTTTCGGGCGTAATCGTTGTCGCCAATATTCGGCGAGATTCGACGTTCAGCATCGATCAGAAGTTGACGATAGCTAGCCAAACCAAGAAAACCATTGCGCATATTGCAAGGGTCATGCTGAAGTTCTGTGAATAGGTCCATTCCTTTCGGAGGCGTTCGGCTAATTTCACTCTTTCATCCTCAAGCTTTTTTAGTTCAGCGTCAGATTTTTCAAATTCGTTTGAACTCTTAACTACGTCGATTGGTAGCCCCGTGCGTACATCTATCGCCGCCGGAGCGGCTTTGATGAAGTTGGATCGACAACTTTTTTGATAACGGAGCCTTCGTATATATGAGATTTTATGTACCGTAAGCACATAATTTGGATAGCGATAGTTTCGAAAAAGGCTTGCAGCCATTGCCAATACTAGGGATATCAACGCGCCGCGAAGTAGCCATGCGGGTTGCAGCTTCGCGGAGTGGCCGCCGAGGAATGACACGAGAGCCGCAATTGTGGCGCCCGAACCGATGGTGATTCTGTCGTAGAAATCCACTCTCCCATTGGCTGATTCGATTTGATTCAGTTCAATATCAGCCTCCACTTTCTGTACTTGCTTATCTGCGCGATCGAGGAGCAGGTGAAGGCGCTGGATTTCTTGAGGGTCCGCTGGCTGGTGTTGCTTGAAGTATTCGGACAAATTATGGCTGTCGCCCATCTCGCTGATCTCCAATTCTCATGCTATCGCTCTAATAAGCAAAGATGCATTGGGCGTGAATCCATTATTTTCCAACGCATCGTCCAAGGCCTAGGGTGATGCCTTACGGCCGCAACCAACGGTACACTAGATTAGGGCATTTCCCTTCTGGACGCATTCATCTTGCAGCATCTTTTGGACAAATTGAATCCTGAGCAGCGGGCGGCTGTTGAGACTGTTGACGGGCCGGTGTTGATTCTGGCTGGTGCGGGGTCGGGGAAGACGCGCGTTATTACTTTTCGCATCGCTTATCTGATTCAGGAGCATGGGGTTGCGCCGGATTCGATCCTGGCGGTCACCTTTACGAACAAGGCCTCGAAGGAAATGGGCGAGCGTATTGACCGGCTGCTCGAGCGCGGTTCGCTGACGAGGCCGCTGATTGCGACGTTCCACTCGCTGTGTGTGCGGATTCTGAGGCGGGACATTGAGGCGCTGCGGATTGGGACTGGACCGACGGCGGTTGGGTTGACCAGGGATTTTGCCATCTACGACGAGAACGACCAGCAGGCTATTGTCAAGACGATCATGAAGCGGATGGGGCTGGACACGAAGCAGTTGACGCCGCGCAATGTGCTGGGCAAGATTTCGTGGGCGAAGAGCCACATGATCGATCCGCAGGAGTATTACCTGGGCTCTTCTGACCCTGGGTCGGAGCGGATTGCGCACATCTACGAGGCGTATCGCAAGGAGATGGCGAAGAACAATGCGCTGGACTTTGACGATCTGCTGCTTGAGACGGTGCGCCTGCTGAAGTCTTCAAGCGAGGTGCGGGAGCGGTACCAGCGGCGCTACAAATACCTGCTTGTGGACGAGTATCAGGACACGAACCGGCCGCAGTACGAAATGATGAAGCTGCTCGCCGGGGAGCGCAGGAACGTCTGCGCGGTGGGCGATGAGGACCAGAGCATCTATTCGTGGCGCGGCGCGGATATTCGGAACATTCTGGAGTTTGAGCAGGATTTTCCGAACGCGAAGATTGTCAGGCTGGAGCAGAATTATCGTTCGACACAGGTAATTCTGGAAGCGGCTGGAGCGGTGGTTGCCAACAACGCGCAGCGCAAGGGCAAGACGCTTTGGACGGAGCGCGACGGCGGGGCGATGGTGGGGTATTACGAGGCTCCTGATGGGGAGAACGAGGCCTTGTTTATTGCCGACAAGATCAACAAGTACCTGCGCGAGGCGACGAGCGAGCATCGGGATGAGGCGAAGTGCGCGGTGCTTTACCGGACGAATTCGCAATCGCGGCTGGTGGAAGAGGCGCTGCGTCGGTACGGGATCAAGTACACGATGGTTGGCGGATTCAGTTTTTACGAGCGGGCCGAGATTCGGGACATGCTTTGTTATTTGAAGGTGGTGCAGAATCCGGATGACTCGGTGGCGTTGCAGCGGGTGGTGAACACGCCGACGCGGGGCATTGGGAAGACGACGCTGGAGACGCTGGAGAGGATGGCTCTGGAAACGGGCGTTTCGACGTGGGCGGCGATTGGCGAGGCGATACGGGGGAAGCTGATTCCGGCTCGGGCGTGTCTGGCGCTGGAGGGGTTTCAGCAGCTGATCAAGGATGCGCGGGCGCTGATGAATCCGGATTTTGCCGGGGCGCTTGCGGCGGGGCTGAACGGGGACGTGAACACGGAGGTGGCGGGGGCCGCTGAGACTGTGGCTGGTGCCGAGGCTGAAGGGAACGTGGATTTTGGGTTTGGGGAGAATACGAGTTTTGATTTTGGAGATGCTGGCGACGCGACGGATTTTGATTTTGGCGGGGTGGCGGAGGTAGAGGCACCAACGCCGATGATGGACGCGCTGATGCTTTCGCCCTTTCACAAGAGCGCGGCAAAGGTGACTCCGCGGAAGATTGCTGCGCGGCTGAGCAAGTCAGATCTGGAGGACAGGCCGCGGGGAATTCTGGATGTGAGCCTGGGTGCTTCGGCCGGGTTCAGGAAGCCTGGGGAGCGGGCTACGCTGCCGGAGCTGATTCGTTTTTTGATTGACCGCAGCGGGTACATCAAGGTGCTGGAGGCTGAGGGTTCGCCGGAGGCAATCAGCCGGATCGAGAATCTAAAGGAACTGGCGAATGCGGCGCAGGATGCGGAGAGTCGCGGGGAGAGCTTGAGCGAATTTCTGGATCATGCGGCGCTGGTATCTGACATGGACAAGTTTGATGCGGACGCACGGGTAACGCTGATGAGCCTGCATGCGGCGAAGGGGCTGGAGTTTCCGCTGGTATTTCTGGCGGGGCTTGAGGAGGGACTTTTTCCTCATTCGCGGACGCTGAACGACCCGAATGGCCTGGAGGAAGAGCGGCGGCTTTGCTATGTAGGGATGACGCGGGCGATGGACACGCTGGTGCTGACGCGGGCGGAATACCGGCGTCGGTATGGCAACGATGCTCCGGAGAGGAGTACGCCTTCGCGGTTTCTGGAAGAGATACCGGGTCGGCTGCTGGAGAATCTTGGTTCGCCGCGGGGAACGACCGGGTATGGCGGAAATGCTTCGTTTTCGGGGCGCGGGCCGGGGTATGGGTATGGCCGGGAAGATTTGGACAGCGGCGACTTTGGCGGGCATTACAGCTACGAGGATGAGGACCAGAGCGGGTCGGCAACGGTGGGCCGGGTGCCGGCAGGGAAGTCTGGGGGATTGAGGGCGACGCCCTATCCGAAGCCGGGAGTGACTGTCTGGCCGCCGCAGTTGAAATCGAGCGGGGCTGGTGCAGCGGGACAGTCGGCGGGGAAGCCGGCGGAGAAGGGGCCTGATTCGATCGACAATATCGCGCAGTTTTTTGGCGGGCGGGGCGGCGGAAGTGGCGTTGGCGGCGGGTATGCGCGGCCGAAGATGGAGATTCCGCAGATGGCTGTGGTGGCGGGATTGAAGAAGGGAAGCCGTGTTCGGCACGGAAAATATGGCGAAGGGACCATTATTCTCCGCGAGGGAGACGGAGAAGATGCGAAACTGACAGTACACTTTGTTAAATTTGGGGTGAAGAAGCTCATCGAAAAGTTTGCGCAACTGGAGAAGATGTAGACGGGCGCGGACGCAGATCGCGGGTGAGATTTCCCCAGGACAAGATTTCAAGCGAAAAGAGAAGAGAAGACCATGGCAGATACCACCAAAATTGAAGACGTACAAGAACGAAAGAAGCTGAAGCGCGCGGCACGCAAGGCGGCCGCCCCAAAGGGCCCGCGCGTGGGCGCACGTGGCGAAAACAAGCAGAAGCTGAAGAAGGCTGCGCGAGGCCAGAGCAAGCGCAAGTAGGTGAGTCTTCCACCTTTGCCACGAAGTGCGTGACAAGGATGGGACACCCGCGGACAGCATGTGTAGGGCAAGGGGTTCCTGAGATTCTTTTCAGGAGCCCTTTGCAGTCTTGTATAGTTGGGCAAACGTGATTCCCCGGCATCTGCCGAAGACGCTTTATCTGAGTTGAAATTCATCGGACGAGGAGCTTCAACCTGGCTAGCCAACTACTCAAGCGCAAGTCGATTGACAAGCTGATCCTGGACTCCCAGGATCCGGAACACAGCCTGAAGAAGACGCTCGGACCCTGGTCGCTGACGGCGCTGGGCATTGGCGCGGTCATTGGCTCGGGCATTTTTACTGTGATCGGGACGGCGATCTCGGGCGAGAAGTTTGATGCGACGAGCGTGCTGAACACGCCGCTGGCGGACTACCTGATTACGCATACGGCGCTGGCGGGGCGGCCTGGGGCGGGGCCTGCGCTGGCGGTTTCGCTGGTGCTGGTGGCGATTGTCTGTGGGTTGACGGGGCTGTGCTACGCCGAGTTGGCATCGATGATACCGATTGCCGGGTCGGCTTACACGTATACCTACGCGACGCTGGGCGAGCTGGTGGCCTGGATTATTGGCTGGGACTTGATTCTGGAGTATGCGGGTTCAAACATGACGGTGAGCGTAGGGTTTGCCGCGCATGTGGTGGATCTGCTGGACTGGTTTGGGCTGCATCCATCGGCGCGCTGGATTTCGCCTGCGTATCTGCCGGCCGGGTTGCAGGATCTCGCCGGCCATGATCTGTACGCGCCGGGGTGGCATTTCGGGTTCAATATACCGGCGTTTTTGATTGTGCTGCTGCTGACTGTGGTGCTGGTGAGGGGCATCCGGGAGACGGCAGAGGCCAATAACGTGATGGTCGGGTTGAAGTTGACTGCGATTTTGATTTTCATCTTTGCGGCTCTTGAATATATCCATCCGACGAACTGGCATCCTTTTGCACCGAATGGGGTGTCGGGCATCCTGGCGGGCGGGTCGATTATTTTCTTTACTTACATCGGGTTTGATTCGGTTTCGACGGCGGCGGAGGAGTGCAAGAATCCGCAGCGGGATCTGCCGATTGGCATTATCGCCACTCTGGTGGTGTGCACGGTGTTGTATGTCGCGGTGGCAGTTTGTTTGACCGGTTTGGTGCCGTGGCAGTCGATGGTGGGCGATGCGGCGCCGGTGGTGAATGCGCTGAAGAAGCTTTCGCTGACGCCGGATGGGCATCCGCTGCACTGGGTAAGGCTGGCGGTGTTGTTTGGTGCGCTGACGGGCATGCTTTCTTCGCTGCTGGTGTACCAGCTGGGCCAGTCGCGGGTGTGGTTTTCGATGTCGCGGGATGGGCTGCTGCCGAAGATTTTCAGCCGGGTCCATAAAAAATACAGGACTCCAGCGTTTTCGACCTGGGTGGCGGGGTTTGTGGTCGCGATCCCCTCGGGACTCTTCGACATCGGAACGCTGGCTGACCTGTCGAATATTGGCACGCTGTTTGCGTTTGTGCTGGTTTCGATCGGGGTGCTGGTGCTGCGCTACCGTGAGCCGGAGCGGCGGCGGGGATTCCGGGTGCCGGGTGGGCCGGTGATCCCGGCACTGAGCATTGTTTTCTGCATTCTGCTGATGAGCGGGCTGCCGATTATTACCTGGATGCGGTTTTTCGTCTGGCTGGTCATCGGTCTGGTGATCTACTTCTTCTACAGTCGGCACCGGTCGGAGTTTGCGCCGGGGAAGTAAGTCTGTTGAAGAGAGGAGAATGAAGTCGCAATTAAGACCCGCCCATTTCTCCCGTTTCGTAATTGCGGCTGGAATGATAATGCGTCTAATCGATGCCATGCTGGACCTTGTGCTATCCGGCAACGGGGTTTGTCGATTGCTTGAATTGCGCTAAAAAATTTAGGCTACTTTTGAGAGGCATGGAGCTCTAGATGAGTGAAGATTCAAAGAACTGGTCGTCGCATTTTGTCGATTTAATATATTGGCTGTACGACAACTATGCGAGACCCTATCCCAAGATCGCAGAGGTTGTATGTATCGTACTGAGCATGTTAGTCGTGCATATCGGATTCATCTATCTCGGGAAAACAAGCGAAGCTCGTCATAAAAGAACTGTGGAGGCGGCGATCCCCACCACGTCAATAACGGAGCAAAAAGCGCCGTGCGAAGCAAGCGCATCTGGGAATGGAAACGTTGTTACAGTCACGGACTGCAATGTCGACCAGAAATCCAACAAGGAAAGCAAGTAGCTATTGCGTAATATTAACGTCGCTTTTTTTATACTGCTGTTGGATTCTGCCGCACTGATGCTTGGGCAATCGAAAGCCGACTTGAGTTCTCCGGCCGGTTCACAGACAAGCATCAGCAGTAAGCAAACTGGCCCCTGCGATGTGAACGCTCAGGGCAATAATATTGTCATTACTATTAAAGATTGCATTGTCGAAAATTTGTCTCCGTTGAACCGGAAGGCCTATTTGAAAAAACAAACGTTGGCTCTTGCCGAGGAGATAGTCAATTTCATAAACGCACGGGATATCGCGGCGAATGGTTGGAGACGAGAAGCTATTGTTCAATCACTTGATGACGCAATTAAGAACCGCCCGAATGGAAGGCAAGCTTTCTTCCAGAGAAAGCATGATTACGATCAAAAGACAAAACAGGAATTTATGACTTATTATTGGCCCGAGGTCTTAGCGCTTAAAGCTGATTTGGTGAAATGGTACACGATAGATTTAGAGCCGTTGGATTGGGCGATATCTAAAGACGACCCGAGGGCAATTGGTTACATGCTAAGTGTTACTGCTGAGCGAATTGGGCAAAAACCGCCATTTCATAGAACGCTTACAACACTGGAACTTAAGGATGCTTTTCGGCCCTTCTTAGAACTACCATCGTCCACGAATAGTAGTCCTCTTCAAATTGAAGTGCGCGCTGACCTTTCGGATGAGAATTCTCGCGCTGTCGCAGAAAAGCTTAGAAGCACGCTTGCTTCCCAAAACTGGCCAGTCAACCCAAAGGTGCAACCTGTCAAGGATGAGGTTCCCAAGCCCCAAGGTATTCTCATCACATTTCCTTCGAATGATTGGTGGTCGGTTGGGCATCCCATAGCGGACCCAATCTTGAGTAGCCTCAGTCTTTGCCGTATAGAGTGGAAACCTGTGTTGGTGAACAAGCCACAGCCCTCATCTGTGTTTATTTTCGAAGTCTGGCCAGAAGGCAACGGTCCTATACCTCCAACACATCTTTTACAGCCATAAATCAATAGTATGGTTTTGAAGGCTCCTATCTCCACTGGTTGCCCTCGATCCAAAATCACCGGAGCCAAGACATCGCGAACTTGGCGCACTAGAATGAGGTATGTCTGACGAAGTCTACGATTTCATACGCCGGTTGCCCAAGGCGGAGTTGCATCTGCATCTGGAGGGCACGATTGAGCCCGCGACGCTGGTGGAGCTGAGCGAGCGGGTGGATGTTGGCCCGGATGCGGAGCCGATGACGCTCGAAGCGGCTGAATCGCTGTACCAGTACAAGGATTTTTCTGGATTTTTGAACGCATTCAAGACGGTGACGCGGCGGCTGCGTGGCCCTGCCGAGTATGAACTTGCCGCGTGGCGGATGTTGGAGCAGTTGGCAGCTCAGGGTGTGGTGCACGCGGAAGTCTATATTTCTGTGGGGGTTGTCTACTTCTGGCGCAAGGAAGAGGACGCTCTTGACCCACAGCTTTTTGAGAAGATCTTTGCCGGTCTGGAACGAGCGCGGGAGCGCGGCGAGCGGGAGTTGGGGGTAACGCTCTATTGGATTTTTGACGCGGTGCGGCATTTTTCTGTGCCGGAGGCGGAACGAGTTTTCAGGCTGGCGGCGCGCATGAAGCAGGAGTATCCGTCGATTATCGGCATTGGGCTGGGCGGGGATGAGCGCATGACTGGCTCCGAGCCGTTTCGCGCCATGTATGCCGAGGCGGCTGAAGCAGGGTTACGACTGACCAACCATGCAGGAGAGACGACGGGGCCGGAGGCGATCTGGGAGGCTCTGAGCATTGGTTCAGAGCGGTTGGGACATGCGTTGTCGGCGATTGACGACGCAGCCCTTGTCGAAGAACTGCGGGTGCGGCAGACGCCGCTGGAGTTGAATCCCAGCTCGAATGTGCGCACCGGGGTCTGCGGATCTTTTTCAGATCATCCGCTGCGGCAGTATTTTGATGCAGGGCTGATGGTAACGATCAATTCAGATGACCCTGCGTTTTTTGGTTCGAACGTGGAAAATGAGTATCGATTGGCGCATGCGCTGCACGGATTTGGGCCTAACGATTTGAAGAGACTTGCGTCCAACTCGTTCCGGGCGAGTTTTTTGCCGAAAGCAGCGAAAGAGCACTGGCTTGCCCAAATTGAATCATTGCACTAAAGGCTCATACAGTTGACCCGTTTGTGCGCTGGACAGCGGAAGCTGATAGTGCGTTATGATGAGCTCAGAAGGAGTTCCCCCATGTCCGAAGCCGAAGTATCCACCCCTACCGAAACCGGCCACAACACTTTGCAGGCCATTGGTTGGGTCTCACTGGGTGTGGGCATTGCAGCGATCGGGATCGTTGTCGGTCGCGAACTCCGCAAGCGGTACCAGTTTAATCATCGGACCCCATACGACTTCTATGTCAACGCCGGAACGCATACGGCCTCTGAATTTGGTATGGGGGTGTAGCATCGGCCGGCAGCGACTGATGTTGCCGGGTGTCCTGGGGCTGGCGTTGTCTATCGGCGTCACAGGATGCTCCGATGTGAAGCATGCGAACGCCCATATTGCCTTTCTGGGCGACTCAATTACCGCATTCTGGTCATTGCCCGCAAGCAATCTAGGGGTACCCGGGGATACGGCTGGTCAGATGCTGGCTAGATTTCCGGGTGAATTGGCGCGTCATTCGTTCAAGGCGGTCGTCATTCTAGGCGGCACCAACGATGTACGGCCAGGTACACACCCACTTGCGGGTGCAGTCAGTACAGCCATTGCCAATTTGACGGAGATTGGCGCACAGGCTCAAGCCGCCCATTTGACCGTTGTGATTTGCACGATTCCGCCTCTTCGAGGAGAGGAGGCTCGGGCGCAGGCAATGAACGTTGCCATTGTGAATCTCGCGCAAACGCAGCATTACAAATTAGTGGACTATTACACGCCGATGTCAGGCCACCCGGAGTACTTTCGCGACGGCGTCCACCCCAATTCCGCAGGGTATGCGGTGATGAAGGCGGCGCTGGCGCAGGTGCTGCCGCTCGACTATTGAGGCGGCACCTGCGGCACAGTTGCTAGAGTTCCACTGATCGGGTCTGGACCAGCTCAGCCGCCTTTGCGAGGAAGGCTTCGACGGTGATGGAGCCCTGGTCGCCTTTGGCGCGGGTGCGGACGCTGACGGCGTGGGCTTCGGCTTCCTTGTCACCCATGATGAGGATGTAGGGTGTTTTCTGGTTGGCAAAGTCGCGGATTTTGCCGTTCATCTTTTCGTTGCGGCTATCGATTTCTACGCGGAATCCCGCCGCCTCGAGCTCGGCTTGAACCTGGCTGGCGTAGTCATGATGGCGTTCGCTGATGGGGACGAGGCCGATCTGGACGGGAGCGAGCCAGAGCGGGAAAGCTCCGGCGTAGTGCTCAATGAGGACGCCGAAGAAGCGTTCAACCGAGCCGAAGAGAGCACGGTGGACCATCACGGGCTGGTGGCGCTCACCGTCTTCGCCCACGTATTCGAGTTCAAAACGCGCGGGCAGGGTGAAGTCGAACTGGACGGTGGAGAGCTGCCAAAGCCGACCGAGCACGTCGACCAGCTTGAAGTCGATCTTGGGGCCGTAGAAGGCGGCTTCGCCGGGGATGGTCTTGTACGGGATGTTTTTGCTCTTGAGGGCACGCTCAAGGGAGCCGATGGCGAGGAGCCAGTTTTCGTCGCTGCCGGCGTACTTGGCGCGATTGGCGGGGTCCCAGATGGAGAGCTCGACTTTGAATTCTGCAAAGCCAAAGGTTTTGAGCACGGCCTCGGCAAACTCGATGCAGCCGATGGCTTCAGACTCGATCTGGCCGGGGGTACAGAAGATGTGGGCGTCGTCCTGGGTAAAGCCGCGGACGCGCAGGAGGCCGTGCATGGTCCCGGAGCGCTCGTAGCGGTAGACGTTGCCGAGCTCAGCGTAGCGGACGGGGAGGTCGCGATAGCTCTTGGGGGTGTTTTTGTAGATGAGGATGTGGAAGGGGCAGTTCATCGGCTTCATGCGATAGTCTGCGTCGTCCAGCTTCATCGGGGTGAACATGTTCTGGGAGTAGTAGCCCTCGTGGCCGGAGATTTTCCAGAGATCGACGCGGGCGACGTGGGGGGTGTTGACGAGTGAATAGCCGCGGCGGATGCACTCGTCTTTCATCCAGTCTTCCATGATCTTGCGAATCATGGCGCCTTTGGGATGCCAGAAGATGAGGCCTGGGCCGGCGAGCTCCTGGATACTAAAGAGGTCGAGCTGCTTGCCGAGGAGGCGATGGTCGCGGCGGGCGGCTTCTTCGAGGCGTGCGAAGTGAGCGTCCATGTCCTTTTGGGAGAAGTAGGCGGTGCCGTAGATGCGCTGGAGCTGCGGATTCTTTTCGTCACCCAGCCAGTATGCGCCGGCGAGGTTGGTGACCTTGACGGCTTTAACGCGGCCAGTGGAGGGCACGTGGGGGCCGCGGCAGAAGTCAAGGAAGTTGCCGTTCCGGTAGAAGCTGACCTGGTCACCGGGCTGGGTGAACTTTGTTACGAAGTGGGTCTTCATGAAGTCGCCGTCATGCTCGAAGGTGGCAAGCGCCTTTTCACGGGGGGTGGCTTCGCGGGTGAACTTCTCGTCACGGGCTACGACCTCGGCCATTTTGGCTTCAATGGCTGCGAGATCGTCGGAGGTGAAGGGCTTTTCCCGGAAAAAATCGTAGAAGAATCCCTGATCGGTGGCGGGGCCGTGGCCGAGCCTGGTCTCTGGAAAGAGCTCAAGGACCGCTGTCGCCATGACGTGGGCGGCGGAGTGGCGGACGACTTTGAGGGCCTCTGGGTCGTTTTCCTTGATGAGGGCGAGGTGGGTGTCTTCGGTAAGCGGAGTGGTCAGGTCTACCAGCCGCGGGCCTGCGGCGGCGGCGTACATGGCCGCGTCAGAATCCTCTTCGATTTCTGCGGCGGCAGCGGCCTGGGTTGCGGCTACTGGCGTGATGCGCGCGACGACGCAGGCAGCGGCCAGGCGCGGTGAGATGGAGGTGGCGATGTCGAGCGGCGTGGTGCCTGCCGGCACTTCGCGGATGGCTCCGTCGGGGAGATGGATGGCGATTGTGTGGGTGCTCATGGGTAAAGGAAGGTCCTCTGAAGTCTCATGCGGGTTTTGCTTAGGCAGCACCGGCAACCTCTCAGGATATACCGGATGCCTGCACGGCTTCATTTTCGTCGGGAAAGAAGCGGGTTTGTGTGCCAAATCAGACGCCAAACCTGATCGATCTTATGAAATGATGCTTAAACAGCGAGTACTCTGCTCGCTCGTCTTCGCAGCCTGGGCATTGATAGGTTCGTCCGTTGCACTCCGATTTCCAACTTCAACTGAAACGTAAGGAAATGCAGGAGTTTCCAAGTGACCATGTTTATTCGTCTAGGGTATGACATTCAATTTGATGTTCCAGCGCCGCTGACGTATGTGGCCCAGCTCCGAGTCCATTCTTCGCGTGCGGCCGAGTTGCGCGAGCCTGACGTTGTCCAACTGGAGAGCACGAATTATCTGGGCACGACTCCGATCGATTCGCATGAGTACATCGATGGGTATGGGAATATCTGTACGCGGTTTGTGGCACCTGCGGGTCACTTGAAGATCTGGGGCACGACGCTGATTGAGGATTCCGGGCTGGTGGATGCGGTGAACTGGGATGCGCAGGAGATTTCGACGGCGGAGTTGCCGGATGAAGTGCTGGTGTTTCTGCTCAACAGCCGCTATTGCGAAGTGGATTGCTTGTCGGCGATTGCCTATGAGCTGTTTGGCAACATTAGTCCGGGATGGGGTCGAGTGCAGGCCATTTGTAACTGGGTACACAATAAGGTGACCTTTAATTACGGGATGACGCGGCCTACGAAGACAGCCCTGGATGTGTTTACCGAGCGGGTGGGGGTTTGCCGGGATTTCCAACATCTCGCGGTGGCGTTCTGCCGGTGCATGAATATTCCGGCGCGGTATGCTGCGGGCTACCTGGGCGACATTGGAGTACCACTTCGTTTGCCGATGGATTTCAGCGCGTGGTTTGAGGTGTATCTGGACCACAAGTGGTGGGCGTTTGATGCTCGCAACAATGTACCGCGACAGGGCCGTGTGCTGATGGCGACGGGGCGGGATGCGGCGGATGTGGCGTTTCTTACTTCATTTGGAGGCTCGACATTGACCAATTTTTACGTTGTGTCGGAGGTCGAGGAGCAGTCGACGGTTTAGCAGGCGTCCCTCCTTGTTTTTCTCTACAAGAGGTTGCGCGAATCGGGCCGAGGAGCTTAGTCTTTCCCCATGTCTCGATGTCGCTAGTGCCGGTCTGGTACTTTTGCCGAGGCACATGTGCGCCCGCCTTCGATCAGGTCTTCTGATACGATGGCTCGGGACAGAGGCCTGGAGCCCCGGCCAATCTCAGAAAACAGAATGAGTTTTGAAACCACTTTACCGTGATACGAAAGACGAGGTGTGTGTAATGAATATTGCATCAAGCGTGACGGAGTTAATTGGCAAGACGCCGCTTGTTCGGCTGAACAAGATGACCGCAGGGTTGCCCGGCGAGGTGGTAGCGAAGCTGGAGAGCCAGAATCCGATGAGTAGTGTGAAGGACCGTATCGGTCTGGCGATGATTGAGGACGCTGAGCGAAAGGGCACAATCAAGGCCGGCGAGACGGTGCTGATTGAGCCGACAAGCGGTAACACCGGCATTGGCCTGGCGTTTATCGCAGCGGTGAAGGGCTACAGGATCATTCTGACCATGCCTGAGACGATGAGCATGGAGCGGCGCATTGTGCTGCGCAGCTTTGGTGCCGAGCTGGTGCTGACGCCTGGGCCGAATGGGATGAAGGGCGCAATTGCCAAAGCAAACGAGATTCTGGCGCAGACGCCAAACGGGCATATCCTGGGGCAGTTTGATAACCCGGCCAACCCGGCGATTCACTATGCGACGACCGGGCCTGAAATCTGGGCAGACACTGAGGGCAAAGTCGATGTTTTCATCTCTGCGGTCGGTACTGGCGGCACGCTGACCGGCACCGCCAGCTACCTGAAGGAGAAGAACCCGGCGATCAAAATTGTGGCAGTGGAGCCGACCGACAGCCCAGTGCTAAGCGGGGGTAAGCCGGGGCCGCACAAAATACAGGGGATTGGCGCCGGATTCATCCCGTCGATTTTGAAGCCGGAGCTGATCGACGAGATCGTCCTGGTTTCGAATGACGAAGCGGTAGCGACGGCCAAACGCATGCCTCTCGAAGAGGGCCTGTTTGTGGGTATTTCTTCGGGCGCAGCGGTGTTTGCGGCGCTGAAGGTAGCGGCGCGGTCTGAAAATGCCGGCAAGCGGATTGTGGTGATTATTCCCAGCTTTGGCGAGCGGTATCTGTCGAGTGTGCTATTTGAGGCGACGCGGGCCGAGATGGCCGCGCTCGCGACTCAGCCGGTGAATCTGTAAGAGCAGCCTTTAGCTCCTAGCCCTAGAGCATTTTCAGGAATACTGTGAAGGGTCTAGCTTTCGCGAGGATGGATTTTTCTTGATGAAAAATCCAATCAGCGGTGCGGCTTCTTTCTACCATTCCTGAAAATGCTTTAGCCACAAGCTAGGAGCTAAGGGCCAGGAGCTAGGGGCTTTGATGGAATGGCTGTCGCGGATTCGCGAAGATATTCGTTCGGTAATGGATCGCGACCCGGCGGCCCAATCGGCCTTGCAGGTGTTTTTGTGTTCGCCGGGGCTGCATGCGGTGTGGACGCACCGGATGAACCACTGGCTTTGGCGACATGGATTCAAGCTCACGGCTCGGATTCTCTCTCAGTGGTCGCGATTTTGGACCGGGGTAGAGATTCATCCTGGCGCGTGCCTGGGGCGGCGGCTACTGATTGATCACGGAATGGGCGTGGTGATTGGTGAAACCGCAATTGTGGGCTCGGATGTCACTCTCTACCAGGGCGTGACGCTGGGGGGCACGGGAAGCAAGAGCGCCAACAAGAGCCCGAAGCGGCACCCAACTCTGTGTGACGGGGTGTTTGTGGGCAACAACGCCAATATTTTGGGCAATATCACAATTGGCGAGAACTCGCGTGTGGGCGCTGGCTCAGTGGTGCTGAACGATGTACCGCCGAACTCCACGGTGGTTGGGGTGCCGGCGCACATGATCTACCGCAACGGACAGCGGGTGCTGATCACCGATCCCCACGATGTGAAGGACCCTCTCTCGGATGCACTGATTGCGCTGGCGCAGCGGGTAGACAAGCTGGAGGACTGCACCGGCAGTGTGCGGCAGGCTCCGAGCCCGTTTTTGGAAGAGGAAACAGAGCGCGCGGCTTACCGGCTGGAGATGGAGCAGTTGCGGGATTATGTTTCGATGGGTGAGGGAATCTGAGGGTTGCTTGCGGGCACGCGGTAGGTACAGGCAGGTAAACTTCAACTTGCAATCCCGAAACCAGCGAACCCCTTTTCTGATGCTTCGATCTCAGTTCATTCGTACGGCAATTTTCGCTCTCGCCCTGTGCTGCGGCCCGTTGCTTGGGGCGCGCGTGCTGCCGGTTCCTGTACCGCAGGAGCTGCGAAGTGCCGCCTACACTGTGCTGATTGATGGCAAACCTATAGACGTTGCGCATGCTGCGGCGAGCTATGACTACGTCAATCTTGAATCGACCGGGCCGGTGAAGGTCAGCATCACGGCGGCGGAGAAGGATTTCTGGGCGTGTGGGGTCGATATTCAGCCATGGCGGCTGGGCATTCGGCCGACGCGGGCCGGGAACACCATCGAGTTTCGACTGAGCTTTGACGCGGGCCGGCCTGTGAAGCTCTCGATTGGGCGACCTGGCGACTTTCTGAATCACGGGAAGATGCTTTTCCTTTTCATGTCGCACCCGGCCCCTGCACCGCCAGAAAAGGCCGATGCGCTTTTCCATCTTGTGCCGCCGGGGGTGCATCGGGAGAGTATGAATCCCAGAAGTGGCGAGACGTGGTACCTGTCGCCGGGGGCAGTCATCTTTGGCAGCCTGAACCTGTGGAAAGTGGAGAACGTCACGGTACTGGGGCGGGGCGTGATTGTCTATGACGGGCCGCAAAATCCGGAAGACGATGACGGCTGGATGCAGAAGCCGGACTGGCATTGCATTGGAGCGCTCGAGGCGCATCACATTCACATCAGCGGGGTGACCTGCCTGGTTCGGAGCCGGACCTGGTCGATCCAGATGAAGGATTCAACCGACCTGGTCTACGACGACCTGCGGGTGATTGGCGGGAACCCCGGCAACGCCAACCAGGACGGGATGGACTGGCTGGGGGGCGGAGATACGGTGGTGCGGGATTCGTTCTTTCGCGCCTCGGACGACGTGTTTGCGCTGCAGGGCAATTGGGATGGATACGAGCACGACAAGCTGGTGAAGCCGGGCAATGATGTGGCGAATATCCTGGTCGAGCATAGTGTGCTCTCAACCAGCATTTCAAATGTTGTTCGCGCCGGATGGCCAGAGAAGACCTTTAATTCGCGGAACTTTACCCTGCGCGACTCTGACATTTTGCATGGTGGCATTGGTTCGTGCGGGCCGCCTTTTGCGCTGTTCACGTTCTGGGGGGCCCGGGGAACCAAGGGGAACCACAGCGGGTATCGATTTGAGAATCTCTGGCTCGACGACTGGTATTCCCTTTTGCAGTTGGAGCAGGATGAAGCAAAGCTGCGCGATTTCACCTTCAGAAATATCTGGGCGCTGGAGCAGCCTCCGCTGGTTGTTTCACGCATCAGTGGACCGGTCGAGGGGGTACGGGTGGAGAATGTGAAACTGGGCCAAACGGTCGCCGATTCGAACGCCCATTTGCAGTTGGAGCTGGTGAACGATGCGCCACAGCCAGTCTATGACCCGGTTAACTCGAAGGTCCATGCGGAGTTTCAGTTAAAACCGGCGGTTCTGGAGCCGGGGACGACTGCGGAGTTTAGCGCAAGCCCGGTGACAGGCAACCATGCCCGCTATACGTGGCTTTTTGGAGATGGAACCACGGCGCAGGGCCAGCATGTGCGGCACCGCTTCCCGGACGCGCTGGGCACCGAGCTTGACGGCACGGGTGCGGGGCGATTCAGGGTGCTGCTGCATGTGGAGGACAGTGCGGGGAACCAGGACTGGGCCAGCCAAAGCGTGGTGGTCGTCGGTGGATGGCATGCGGCGCAGCCAGAGACCTCGGGAGGCTTGAAAACAGGCGCCGAAGTGGAGGAGAGGGTCGATCTTGCGCCAGGTCTGCTCTACTCCATTTTTCCCGGATCCTGGCCGGATTTGCCCAATTTCAAGGCCGAAACACCGATCATCCATGATGTTGCGAGCGACCTGACCGATGTTTATTCGGGTGGATTTAGCCGGTTTGCGGTTACTTATGACGGATTTGTCGAGATTCCAGCGGATGGTGGATACACCTTTAACTTGATGGCGCGGGATGGTGCGCGTCTGATGATTGACGGGACAGCCCTGGTGCAGACGGGGCCTCCGTTTGCTGAGGTCTGTGGCTCTCCGCTGAATGCAGTGCGGTACGCCCACGGGTCGATTGGGCTGCGGGCAGGGCGGCACAGCTTTCGGCTGGAGGCACTGGAATCGACGAGCCCGGGCAGCCCGCGCCTGCTGTGGGAGGGGCCGGGCATGGGGCTTACGGACGTGCCCGCCAAAGCATTGAGCCATTTGAGCGGCATTTTGCGGCCAGCAAAGCAGGGCGCGCCAATCAGTACCCTGGAACCGTAAGTCTGGAACCGTAAGTCTGGAAACGTAAATCTGGAACCGTCATGGCGCGGGGACAGCCCTCGCGAGGCGTGCATGGCGAAAACCTGCCTCCCTGCCCAATTGGAGACAGTCAAGGGTGCAGCAGAGCAATACTTTAGAGTTGCGTCGCAGATGCATCCGGAATTTCGATCAGTTCCGAGCAGGACGGCGTTCGGCAGTGGCTTACATTGCCTACAATTCACAAGGAGAAACAGCATGACGACTACGAGCACGCACGATCAGGTTGAAGGCAAGGTTCACGAAGTAAAAGGCAGCATCAAGGAAAAGATCGGTCAGATGACCAACAACCCCAGTCTTGAGGATGAGGGAACTGCGGAACGCATCCAGGGAACCATCGAGAAGAAGATTGGGGAAATCAAGCAGGTAGTCAACAAGTAGTCTAAGCCTGCAGGCTGTGTGAGCGAGTCTGCCAGCATCAGTGATTATTTTTTGTTCGAGGCATGCACGAGGCCGCGGGGAATCAGATTCCCCGGGGCCTTGTTTTTGGCCTTGAGCGATTGGGGGCCTAACGACCGGCTGCGGATGGAGCGCTGCCTTCTGCTGGTTCAAGATCAAGCCGGGCGCGCTCGCCGTTGATGAGAACGACACCGGCGTCGATCAACTGCTGCCCGGTGCAATCGTAGGCTTCGTAGCTGCGAAGGACTTCCATGGGAAAGAAGAACTCGACGGACAAAGGCGCAGCTACCGGGACGCCGGGCTTGGTGCGTCCGCGGACTGTGGTGCTGAAGCTGATGCCGTCGAAATTCTGATCGCCGGGAAAGTAGCCGAGGACGCGACGAATGAGTGGCGAGATGTGTTCATCAAACGCGAGGGCGGCGGCCTTGTAGCGGGAGACGCCTTGCGGCTCAGCAAGAGCGGTGGTCACCGACAGCTCAAGATAAGCCTGATGGCGGAATGGGATGAATGCGGGAGGCGCATAGGCAACAAAGTGAGCTGCGGGTTCGAGCTCCTTGAGCATGTGATTGCTGATGCCCTGAATGGAAGTCTGCAATGCGGCCAGGGCCTGTGGCGAGGTATCGCGCAGAGCCGGTGGCGGGGGTGCGACGGGCTGCGGGGGTGCCACGGCTGCGGGTTGGGCGGCCAGTAGTGAATCTGACAGTGGCGGGTTTGCAGCCGGGGTGTAGGGTGGGCGGGCCGAGGCTGTCTCGGCAACCTGCGCTGGGGGCTGCAGGGCACCAGTACTGGAGCTTTCGAGCATGGCAGGAGGAGCTTCACTTTGGCCTGGCTGCTCATCTTCTGTGAGCCACAGGGTCATCTGCTTGGCGTTCAGGAATACCTCGGCATCAACCAGGGCCACTTGCTGTGCAAGATTGCCCTGCGCTGCAACAAGCTTGCGGGCGGCGCTCTGAGGTAGGTAGACCATCAGGTTTTCAGGGCGCTCAATGGGCATGCCCATGGTTTTGCCGATGACATGGTGCGAGACTTCGATAGCGTAGCCCTGCACCGCAGAACTGTTCTGAAAGGCAGGGACCGCCACCTTGAGGATCGGCAGCACGACCGACATGAAGGTCTCTTTGGCACGCTGATCGCTCGAGAATTTCTCAGAAGCGTAGGCTCCGTAGTAGTTGCCGGAGATGGCAAGGACAGTTGCGCCGTTGTAGCGCTCGAACCGAATCGAGTGCTGGTCTGTGCGCTTCTGCAATTTCTCGTCGATGTCCAGCTTGCGGCTGAAATAGAACGGGAAGTTGAAGTGATTCGCGGCAATGGTTTGACCGACCGCGTTGAGATCGTTGATGGAGTGCTGCTGAAGCGCGCGGATGTCGGGCTCCTGAATCTCGACAGGTGACACGGCCTGGGCGACGGCAGCTGGAATCGCACCTGATATTGCAATGATGCTGAGGATAGCTGCGAGAGCCGTGCTACTTATGCGCATAGACCGTCCCTGCTGGCTGATACGGGGGATCAGCTAAAGCACGAGTATAGGCTATAAGCGCACGAACCTCTGCCAGGGTGAGTGTTTTTCCGTAGGGCGGCATGAGTGCCGAACGATGCAGCGCGGGGCCCCCGTATTGAATGATGGCGGTCAGATCCGCATCCGTCATCTTGTTGAGAGTGTTGCTATCGGTGAAGGGATGAGGCTTGGTTTCGAGATTGTCGTAGTTGGAGACGCGCTCGGCAGACGACTCGGGATCGTGGCAGCGGGTGCAGTACTTGTCGGCCAGAATGGAGCCCACTCGCTGCTGATAGCCGAGAGCTGTTTCGACGATGTCGAGAGCTACCGGCTTTGACTTGCCTGCGGTGGAGGCGGCGAGTTGGTAACGCCCGGCTATCGAGCCCAGGGTGACGGCGGTGGTGGCTTGTCCGCTCGCATCAGTGAGCATGGTTGCGGGCTCAAAGGTGACGCCTGCGGGGCTTTGAAACTCGACCAGTGCGCCAGCAACGGCGGTGCCCTGCTCGTCGTTGACCTGAACAATCAGCGGGTCTTTGAGCTCCGTGCCGGTGGAGCCGAGCTGGTGGCCGCCGCTGGTCTCGACGATGGCGGCTCCCGTGGCGGTGGGTTTTAACGCTGTGGTGGATTGCCCGGGATGTTTGCATCCTGCAAGCACCACGACGGCAAGGAGCGCCAGGCAAGCCGATGATCGCAGGGTTCGAGGAGTGACTCGTTTCATCATTGCTTTGCTCCTATTCCAGCGGTGCCTTTGAGCGACATGAGAAAGGCCGTCACTGCGCGCGCATCGTCGTCACTCATCTTCTGGTTTGGTTCGGTTGTGCCCGGGCGCAGTGCCTGGGGATCTTTGAGCCATGCGTAGGTCCATGCTGGCGTCAATCGCGAGCCTACGTGGGTTAAAGTCGGTCCGATGTACCCCTTGTCGGTCTTGGTATCGACGATGTGGCAGGACTGGCAAGCAAATTTGGAATAGAAGAGCTGCCGACCCTGTTCGACAACCTGGGCCGGATTGGTGGCTGATGGTGCTGTGTCGGGATCGACGGTGGGGGTTTGGTAGACGGCGAGCATGTAATCCGTGAGTTCCTTGTTGTCGCTGTCAGAGAGGTTGAATCGTGGCATGCGCCGGATGAGCGACGGCCGCAGCGTGTTGGGATTTTTGAGGAAATCGGTCAGCCACTGGCGCTGCACACTGCTGCCCTCGTAGGTAAGGTCGGGGGCCATGTCGCCGCCGCGTCCGTTGATACGGTGGCAACTGAAGCAGGCGAGCTCGGTCATCAGCTTGCCTGCGTGGCCTGCGGGCTGGTAGTTGGTGTCTGCCGTGGCGGCCACACGCAGCGTGTCTGGAATGGTGCGGCTGCGAGCCGTCTGCGCGAGCAGTGCGGTGGTTAGAGCATCCGTTTGCGCGTTGGAGAGCGCGAATTGTGGCATCTTCACGGCACCACCGAATGCCCGCGGCTGGCGAATCTTGCTCACGATGTAGGTTGAAACTGTGTGCTGCATGCCGGGCAGGAAGGCAATCTGCGCGAGCGGCTTGCTGCCGATGTTGCTGAGATCAGGCGCGAAGTTCTGCGGTGTCTGAACTCCGTTGATTTCGTGGCAGGCGGCGCATCCGCCGTCAATAATGAGCCTGCGACCGCGGGCAATCTGCTGCGGGGTAGCCGCGGCAAGCTGCACGTTTGCGCCGTAATCGGCATCGGACTTGCTGTGCAGATAGTCCGATAGAGTGGCAATCTGTTGCGGGGTAAAGCGGTAGTGCGGCATCGGCGTTGTGACGTCGTAGATGCGTGGATTATTGAGCCAAGCGTTGAGCCATTCTGGCTTGACCTTGTTACCGATGCGGGTCAACTCGGGGCCCACGTTGCCGCCGACGACATTGCCCGCCGCATTCTGAACTGCGTGACACGAGGAGCAATAGGACTGCCCGTAGAGGCTGGCACCATCTGCTGGATTCGCTGCTGGCTTCGCTGCCGGATTGCCTGCTTTACCGGCTGATGCGGTCTTGACGTCAACTGCCGCAGTATCGCCCGGCTGCGGTTTGCTGGAACTGACCAGGTAGGCGGAAATGTCACTTGCATCCTGGTCACTGAGCTTGTAGTTAGGCATGGTGGTGGTGGCAGCGTAGGCCTGCGGGTCTTTGAGCCAGCTGTAGATCCATTCTCGAGAAGTCTTGTCGGCGATATGAATGAGCGATGGTGGATGATCCGTTGGCATCAGCTTGGAGCCATCAGGCCGGGTAATGGAGTGGCAGCGAACGCATCCGTAACGGGTGAGCATGGTGCGGCCGAGATTGAGTTGCGGCGTGCCGGCCATCTCATTTTGATGGCACTGGCCGCAGCCTGCCTCAATGTAGCGAGTGGGCAGGATCGGGGCTTCGCCATCACGCTCGCTGAAGTGGGCTTCAGAGACCGTCGTGGCAGCGCCCTGGCCGCCATGACAAATGACGCAACCGAAGCCTTCAACGGGATGCGGAATAGCCGGGTGCTTGCGAAATGGCTGCTGATGCTCGTCGGCCAGGCTCGCTTCATTCAGGCCCACATGGCAGGTGGTGCATCGGTCAACCACGCCGAGTGCCGGCATCCATATCTGGTGAATGCCGGGCTCAAAGCGACGGCGCATGGAGACCGCATCGCCGCGATCACGAATCAGCGAAAGGTAGTTACGCTGATAGCCATGCCACTCGCTGAAATGTTCCTTGGTGGGTGTGACAGCAAGCGCCAGCAGCAGCACCAGGCTGACGATGCCAAAGGCGCGCACCGGATCGCCGAAAAGCGTATGCCACGCAGAGGATAGATACTTTCGAATGAATTGCACTTAACTCCTCCAGGGCAATACCCAGGACCAGCCGGGGCCGCGAAACCATGTACCCACTGCCGTGAGCACAATCAGTTCAAAGAGAAACCACGTCATGATCCAGTAAGCGAATGGCTTCGAGGCAAGATACCGACGCCACCGCGAAGGTGACTGCAGCGTGCTATTGGCACCAATCAGCATTGCAATGGCGACGATGATAGACGGGGCAATGGCAACATAGACGTGAAAGAACACGAGGAACAGGATCAACCCAGCGGTTGCACTGTAGAAGATATTGAGACGCCTGGTTCGATCTTTGAGAAAGAGGCCCTGCGCCTCGATGTTGATGTTGAAATAAGGAATGACGATGAGTGAGACGATGAGCATGGTGGGAACGAGAACGCCTGCAACAACCGGTGGAAAGTAGTGCAGCAGCTCTTGCAGACCCAGGAAGTACCAAGGTGCCTTGGCGGGGTTGGGTGTGTGCGTGGGGTCTGCGATGCCCTCAAGCGGCGCGTTGAAAAACAGCGAGACAACGACCAGCAGGATGGCCAGTAACTCGATCGCAAGAGCTGCGCGAAAGAGTACGCCTGGATAGGTTTGCATCTCATCTTCACGGGCTACCTTGACCTGTGCAGAGGTGCGCCGCGTGACAAAGACGACCCGTGTCGGTGAGCGCCGCTGGTCTGAGTCAACGCCAGCGATAAAGTCTTTCGGTGTGCTCATTTTGCCTCCTTTGCCGGGAGCGGTGCAACGGGCGCTGATACGACGGGCGATGCCGGCCTGGGCTCTGACTGCTGCACATAGAGGCCGCCATCCTTGCGAATCCGCCAGAAGTGGATGGCGATGAAGACAATCGCGGTGAGCGGCAGGACGACGCAGTGCAAGACATAGAAGCGAAGCAAAGCGTTTGCGTTCACTTGATTGCCGCCGAGGAGCAGAAAGTGAATCTTGCTGCCGACAATGGGAACGGCTGATGAAATATTGGAACCGACGGTAATAGCCCAGAATGCTAACTGATCCCAAGGAAGCAGATAGCCGGTGTAACTAAGCAAGAGAGTAATCAGCAGCAGCACAATGCCGATGACCCAGTTGAATTCGCGGGGCGTGCGGTAGGCGCCGCGATAGAAGACCTTGAACATGTGCGCGAAGACGAGGAAGACCATCAGTTGCGCCGACCAGCGATGCAGGTTTCTCAGGAAGAGCCCTGAGGAAACCACGAATTGCAAATCCTTCATATCGGCGTAGGCCTGCGGCACTGAAGGATGGTAGTACAGCATGAGCAGAATGCCGGTGACGACAAGAATAAGGAAAGTACCCAGCGTCAAAGTGCCGAGATACCAGGTCGCGCTGAAGCTGACCATGCGCTTACGCACCTTGGCAGAGAACAGATGCAGAAAGACGTTCTGCTGAATGGCGAGAGCGCGATGCAATGTGCTGTTGCCGCTGCCGCTGCGAAAGACGGAGCGCCACACGCGGCTGTCGCGGACTTGCTCGATGAGTTGGTCAGTCCTGGTTGTCTTCGTGGTCATGCTCACACCCTCAAGTACTGCAACGACGGAATGTTGATGGAGCGGTCGATCATGAGTTCACCCTCATCGCTGAGCCATACTTTGAGCCAGGGCAGGGGCTTCGGCGCAGGGCCTTCGATTTTCTCGCCGGTACGCTTGAACTTGCTGCCATGACAGGGGCAGGTGATGATGCCGAGGTCCTGATTCCACGCAGTCAGGCAGCCCAGATGAGTGCAAACTGCGGTGAGGGCAAAGAAGCCTTCTTCGGCGCGCACGGTGTAGATCCCGGAGTTCACGTCGAGGCTGACCTGTCCGACAGGGAAACTTTCCGGCTTGCCCGCATTGACGATCGACGAAGGCTCGTAAAGAACATTCGGCGAGAGGTAGTTATATGCGAAGACAGCCGTGCCTGCTGCGGCAATGCCCAGTGACCCGAGGCCAACCTTGGTGAAGAAGGCTCGGCGATCAAATTCTTCGCCCAGGGCTGTTGTTTGTGATTGTTTCAACTCGTGCATGCATTACCTCGTAGTCGCGGCAGCTACGAGCGGCTTCGCTCGCAGGGGACCGTCGATGGATTCCAGGGAAATTAAGCCGGTGGGATCGACTGAAAAAATGTTGTATGACTCCATGGTGATGGTGCCTGCGGGGCATCGGGCTGCGCAGAGTCCGCAACGAATGCACCGGGACTCATCCTTGAGCATTGCAGAGCCGGAAATGATACCTAACTCTTCTGCCTGGATGTCGTTCAATTCGACACTGAGAAGATCACGGATATTGCCAAGTTGCGTGGTTGTCGTTTCGTCAAATGAAATACGTTCAAGAGCTACAAGTTCGAGGCAACTTTCCGGGCAAACATCGACGCAGCCGCCGCAGAGAATACACTCTGTAGCGTCCTCGGAATTACCTTCAAAGACGGTATTCACCCAGCAGTGCAGGCACCGCTGCGCCTCAGCCATTGCAGATTCAGCGTCAAAACCAATCTCGACCTCGGTAACACCAGTCCGGCGCTTGAGCGGCTGCATCGGGATAACTGGGCGCGTTTTATCGAGCAAGTTGAGGGGCATGTGATAGCGCTCCATCACTTCGACTTCGATAACCGGGTCGGGGTGTTTGGTACCACGCAGATATTCGTCGATTCCAACTGCGGCGCGCTTACCGTCAGCCACACTGTCAATGATGAGACGGGGGCCAAAGACGCAGTCGCCACCGGCAAATACTCCGGGTGCCGATGTCATCAGTGACTGTGGATTTACGGCGACCAATCCGCGCGGTGAAACTCCAACTCCGTCATCAGGGCTGAGGAAGGAGAGATTCGCCGCCTGGCCGATGGCCATGATGATCGTGTCACATTCGAGCAGCGTTTCGCTGTTTTCAAAGAAGGTTGGATTGAAGCGCCGGTTCTCATCGAAAACTGACTTGGTCTTGAGTACTTCAAGCCCAATGGCGTGCCCATCTTTGCCGATAATCTGCTTGGGACCGAAGCCGGCATGGATGATGATTCCCTCTTCTTCAGCCTCTTCAATCTCTTCCATGGCAGCGGGCATTTCGGCGCGATTTTCAAGGCAGACGAGGTGAACTTCCTGGGCACCGAGTCGCAGTGCTGACAGCGATATATCCATCATTTCGTGCGCCGCCAGAGTATCGACGCTGTCCTTTGAAGGCTCAAAATTCTCGACTCCCGCAGCGTGCTGCTTGAGTACTTCGCGGGCTGCGGAACGGGCCACGTCCATAGCTACGTTACCGCCGCCGATCACAAGCACCTTTTTGCCGATAGTGAAGCGATAGCCCAGATTTACATTGAGCAGAAAGTCGATTCCCTTATAGACTCCATCAAGGTTGACGCCCGGAATGGTGAGGTCGCGGCTGCGATGCGCACCCACAGCGATGAGTACCGCGTTGAATTGATTGCGCAGATCAGCGATGGTGAAGTCGCGACCTGCGGCATGATTCAACTTGAGGGTAATATCCCCGGTGGCGAGGATTTCTCGTACCTGCGCTTCGACCACATCGCGGGGCAGACGATACTCCGGGAGGCCGAGATAGAGCATGCCGCCTGCTACCTGAGAAGCCTCGAAGACCGTCACTGAATAACCCATGAGGGCAAGATCGTGAGCGGCTGAGAGTCCCACTGGTCCCGCTCCAACAATGGCCACGCTGAGGTTGAGTCTGGGTTGCAAGCGTCCAGCGTTTACGTCGATGGGATTGCGTGACTCGGGGCCATGTTGCTCGGTGAGGAATCGCTTGAGTGCGCGGATGGCGATGGGCTTGTCAATCTCACCGCGGCGGCAGGCTGTTTCGCAGGGATGAGCGCAGACCCGACCGCAGATGCTGGCGAGCGGGTTGGGTTCGCGGGCGTAGCGATACGCCTCTTCGAAGTTACCCTCGGCGACCAACTCCACATAGCGGCCGGCATTGGTGTGCGCGGGACAGGCCATCATGCAGGGAAAGTTGGTATTCAACCATTCCTGATCAACCTTTTTGTTGATGAAGCGTTGTTGCATGGATGACCTTCCAGACATGGAGAAGAGTGAAGAAAGCGGGCGTGTTTCCACGCCCGTGGTGGTTCCAGGCTTTCGAATTGCCGGGGATGCAAGTTACTTCGAAAGGGTGAAGTCTGCAGCAGTGTCGCCTGCGATCTTGACAGGATTGGATTTGGGCTTTGCACCCTCGTGCCATGCGGTTACGGTGTAGGCACCATCAGGAACATTGTCGATTTTGAAGACACCTGACTTGTCAGTTTCTGCAAAGTAAGGCGTGGGCGAAACGATGATATAAGCGGCCATTTCCGGGTGAACGTTGCAGAGCAGTGGCACATAGCCGGGGTTGTCAAACTTGAAGCTCTGCTTCTGCCCCTGGGGCCAGGTGCCGAGATTGTGCCCAAGCTTCTTGTTACCACTGATCGAGATCCAGAAGACGTTGTGCGCGACGCTGTCACTGTTGAGAAATTCGACGGTGGTTCCCTGCTCGATGGCCACAATGTGCGGCGTGAACATGAGCCCCTTCTGGTCGATGACCAGATGTTGGGTTGGGGCTGGGAAGGTCTTGCCGGCAATTGCTTCAACATAGACGACGGATACGCCGCTGACGCCTGAAACCTTACCGTGAATTGTGCCTGCAAAAGCTGCCGTGCTGCATGCTGCGATCGCGATGAGTGCTACAAAATTGATGTGTTTCATGTGAACTCCTGAGTGGGAAAGTTGATGCCGTTAGAGAGTGTTAGTAGACGAATTCGAGCCCAGTAACCAACACGTTTGTGCGGAATGGCTTGCTGATCGCGATGCCCGTTGCCGGGTCATAAACAATCTGCTGCGGCGGAATCTGGTATTCGACCGATGCCTTGATGTTGGCGTGAATGAGGAACTGCTCGCCGAGGGTGTAGCGGTTACGCGTCGCCCGGTAGGGTGAGAAGAAGGAAGACGCTGGCGGGGCGGTTGGATCGTACATCAGGAAGTTGACCCGATCCGCGGTTGACTTCACCTGATCCCAGCGCACAATACTCATGGCCCAGGGCAGGGCAAGGTAGTCCGCTTCCGCAAATCCGCCGCTGAAGGTGACTGCGCTCTCTGGCTTGAAGCCGGTGATGGCGCCACTTTCGACGGTGGAGACTGGCACAAGGTTATGGTCGTGGGCCGCCACGTAGACACCGAAGAGGTTGAACGTACGATAGTTAAAGTTGACGTCGCCGCCGATGCGGTAGAAGGGTTCACGTGCTGTCAGCACGGTTGGCGTTTGACCATCGGCGAGCACCCCGCTCACTGTTTGAACGCTGCGTCCGTAGAAGCCGAATGTGCCGAGCGCGAAGAAGGTGTGATCACGCGGTCCCATCGCTCCAGCGGCCTGAACTCCGTCGCGACTTTCGGGATTCTTTTCGAGATTGAAGCGATAGACGAATCGGCCGTAGAGGTCTTTGAAGTTGGAGTCAGAGCTGAAGGCCACGCCGTTTTGTGGACCTACATTGGGCGGTGCGGCTGCGGCTCCGCTGGTGTTCTGATTCATCACAGCGAGCGAGTAGTGATAGCCCTGGTAAGAGTGGCCGCCGCTGATTTCGATGCCGTCTGCCGCTGCGTCCAGTCCGGTGCCGTTGTTAACGCTCTCAGGTCGCCCGATTCCGTTCTGCACACCGATATTGGCCTCTCCGAGGATGTCCCATCCACTGAGATTCCAGGAGCGTGCCTGGCTGAAGGGGAGGTCGAGTTCAAACTGGCCAAAGCGCAAATTTACCGAGTCAGTGGGCATTTTGAGGAATCGGCTGACGTCGTGGAATTTCAGATAAGCGTCACCCAATGCCCCGTTGGCGTTCGCGCCAGCCACGCTGATATCGTCGTCAACCCAGAAAGAGATGCCCGTGCCGAAATTGCCGGCCGTGAAGATGCTGAAGAGGCCGGGTTGAAAGTCTGACTTGGGGATAAATGTACCAATCGTTCCCGCAGGTAAAACCTGGTTGAAGTTATTCCGGTTGGAACTAACCTGCTGGTAGAACTGGTTGTAGCGCAGCCCGATCGGCGGCAAGCCAGGAATAGTGCCGGGATAGACGGTATGCGGAAAGAGCTCGGCCTGGGCGGGAGCGCCGAGAAGGATCGGTGGAGTCTTCAGAAAAGACTCATCATCCTTGGGAAACTTGAAACCAGCGTCCTTGAACGCCTTGCCGAAATCATTGAGCTTTGGGAAGTCCAGGTGGCAGGTGGTGCAGGAAGTGCCGTACTGGCGCGAAAACGCGGGAATCGCGAGACCCACCTTGGGGAGCAGGAGACCCATCACCACAGCAACAAAAAGCGTTTGAGAAAGCCATTTTGATTTCATAGAAATGCCTCGGGGTTCGATTCGCTACCTTCGTTCATTCGTAACGTGATTCTGCCGGAGTGCCTGAAAATGGGATGTGATGCGCATCACGCGACATGGCGGACCTGACCGGGGATGGAGTTTTGCTGTGGACTGACCATTCCGAATGGCTGGCGCGTTAAGGCGAAAAAACCGTATGTGAGAAAATTGAGCCTTGCGTAAACAGGTTCAGTTTCGATTGCTGGTGGTGCGACTGGGAGCAATGGGGGACATCCTCCATGCTTTGCCGGCCATCACCGCGCTGCGGCGCGCGCACCCCTCGTGGAAGATTGGCTGGGCGATTGAGCCGCGCTGGCAGGCGTTGTTGGCAACTGAGTTGGACCAGCTTTCGCAGGCTCCACTGGATATCGGGAATACAGGTAGCGATGGTACGCGGGTGGCGAATGGCGGTAGAAGCGAGGCGCGCCCGCTGGTGGACCAGATTCACCTGGTGCCGAGCAAGGTGTGGGGGCGCAACCCTTTGAGCCGAGAGACGCTGGATGGGATTCGGTTGTTGCGTGCGGAGTTGCGTGCGGCCGAGTATGAGGCGGTGCTGGATTTACAGGGCGCGATCCGGTCGTCGGTGGTGGCGCGGCTCTCAGGTTGTCGGCGAATTGTGGGGGAAGCGAAGCCTCGCGAGGCGGCGGCGAAGTGGCTTTTTCACGAGCGAGTGGAGACGGCAGGGGCGCATGTGATTGAGCAGGATGTGGAGCTGGCGAGCGCGGTTGCCGGGGATTTGCTGATGCCGATGGCTCCGGCACTGCCGGTAAGCCTGCAGGCGGAGGAGTGGTGCGAGGCTCTGCCGGAGCTTCGCGCGGCGCGCTGGACAAACAAACCGGTCGTGTTGATTCACCCTGGAGCGGGTTGGGGGGCGAAGCGCTGGCCGGCGAGTCGCTATGGTGCGGTGGCCGAGGAGTTTGCGACGCGCGGAGCGACAGTGGTCGTGAACGCCGGGCCAGGCGAGGAAGCACTGGCGGCGCAGGTAGTGGAGGCGGCGCATGGACTGGCGACGATGGTGCGCAGTTCTCTGGAGCAGCTCATCGAGCTGACTAGGCGGGTTTCGATGGTGATTGGCGGGGACACGGGGCCGCTGCACCTGGCGTGCGCGCTGGGCAAGCCGGTGGTGGGGATTTATGGGCCGACTGATCCGCAGCGCAACGGGCCGTATGGCAGCCTTTTTCGGGTGCTGCGGAATCCGGACAGCCGACGGGACCACACGCGGCGGGAACAGCCGGAAGCCGGCCTGCTGACGATCAC
Source organism: Acidobacteriota bacterium (assembly GCA_025359885.1). Lineage (GTDB taxonomy): Bacteria > Acidobacteriota > Terriglobia > Terriglobales > Acidobacteriaceae > Acidicapsa. Next base: position 14,193 of record JANYDG010000095.1, on the reverse strand, counting down.
CCCAGAGGCGGTGATGGCGGCGGCAGCCGAGTTGCTGCTCGCCAGACGGCACGGGCGCCCGATTGCCGGCTGGAGTGCTCACACACAGGAGGGACAGCGATGACCGAGCCGACATACAGCGGAACGCCAACGGTCGCGCCATTTATGGAGCGATGGCAGAAGATTGCGCGGCGGATTCGTGTGCCACTGGGTTTTGTGGCGGCGCTGGTATATCTGTGGCAACTAGCGGTGCACCGTCCGCAGGCGGCGGCAGTGGCGTGGAGCCTGCTGCTGGTGCTGCCGGGGTGCTGGTTGAGGAGCTATGCGGCGGGTTATGTGAAGAAGAACCGCGAGTTGACCCAGACCGGGCCGTACGCGCATACGCGGAATCCGCTGTACCTGGGTTCGATACTGATGGCTGCGGGATTTGCCTTAGCGCTGATGAGCTGGCCGTTTGCGCTGACGCTGGTGGTGGGATTTGCGGTGATCTATGTGCCTGTCATTGCCTCAGAAGAGGCTTTTTTGCGGCGGACGTTTCCGGAGTTTGAGGCTTACTGCCGTCGAGTACCGAGGCTGTTGCCGCGGTTGACGCCGGGGATGGTGGAGACGGCTGCGGGCAGCGGTGGTGGACGGTTTTCGCTGGAGCTTTACCGCAAGCATCGCGAGTACAATTCAGCTATAGGGGCCGCTCTGCTGTACTGTAGCGTGTTGCTCGGGATGCTGTTGCATTCAACCTGGGGGCGCTAACGGTTTCGAGAAATCGGGAAGGATGATTTCCGCAGGCGTCGTTGGCCATCGGCCATTGTAGGTAAATGGGCTGATTTTGAAAGATCTGGAATTGACTTCGGCATCTGCCGGAAACCGTGTTTTAAGTCGAGGAGCAAGCCCTGAAGCTGATGCAACGAGTTTTTTTCCGGCGGATGCCCTGCGGGCTTTTGTGTGCTCCGCTGGCGGTGTCGATGCTGGCGATGCTGCCCGTTGCAGTTGTTGACGGGCAACAAACTGCCCCACTGATGGCTCCGGTGCTTCCGCCGCCTCGGCTGGGTTTCAGCTTTCCGGCTCATCAGACGCTTTCGTATTCTGTAGACTGGCGGGTATTTCCAGCGGGCACGGCGGTGCTTCATTTCGAGCAGGATGGCAACAAGGAACGGCTTACGGCAAATGCGGAGACGATCAGCGCCATCAACCTGCTGTTTCATGTGAGCGACAAGTTTCAATCGACGTTTGACCGGGAAAAGGGCTGCACGACTGAGTTTGACAAGCAGACGGTCGAGGGACGCAGGCAGATTAACTCCACCATGAAGCTGGATTATGCGCAGGGGCGGTCGATTCTGGACGAGAAGAACCTAGTGAATGGGCAGACCAAGCACTTGGAATCGGGGATTCCGGGATGCCTGACGGACCTGCTTACGGGGGTGTTTTATGCCTCTTCGCAGGTGCTGCAGGTAGGCAAGAGCTTTGACATGCCGGTGGTCGACCCGCTGCGCACGGTCATTGTGACAATGAAGGCGGAGGGGCGCGAGGAGTTGAAGACCCCGGCTGGGACTTTCCAGACGATTCGGGTGCAGCCAACGGCAGATGCCGGGGTGGTTAAGAATCGCGGGAATATCTGGATATGGTATTCGGACGACGAACGGCATGTGCCAGTGCAGATGCGGGCGCGGCTGTTCTGGGGGACAATTACTTTCCGGCTCATCTCGATAGAAAATAAGTAGTCATTGCATACGGTAGCGCTCGCGCATGGTGCGCTGGAGTCGCGGCCAATAGATGAGATCGAAGGCCCCTGCCTTGTCAGGAAACATAGCAAGCGCTGCGCGGCGGGCGTCAGCGACCAGTGCAGAAGCGCGCTCTACGGGCAGGGAGCAATCCTGTTCAATGACGTGCATGACCATGTGCATCATTCTCTGAAGGCGCTGGATCCGTTCTGCTTCTTCGGCCATTTCCTGAGCGGATTGCTTCGACTGCGCTTTTTGCGATTGGGTGAGTGGCTGGGCGGTGGGTTCTGGCTGAGCTTGGGTATAGGACATGCGCGACAAGGGCCTCCGGGGCAAAATGCGATGCGGATGCGGACCTGCTTTGCTGCATGCTACAACAGATCGTGGGCGGAGACTGCTGACTATTTTTGGCCTGGAATCCGGGCCTGCATTACGGCAATGCCGGTTTCTATGGCATACACATGGGCTCGGCAGTGACGGATTTGCCATTGAGCAGGAGGCAGGTGGTGCCGTCGATGTCGGTGCGGAAAGTACGGGTGTGGGCGGTCTGGAGTTCGGCGAGAATCTCGGCACGGGGATGGCCGAAGCGGTTGCGGCGTCCGCAGGAGATGACGGCCCATTGCGGGGCGACCTGCGCGAGGAATGCGGGGCCGGTGGAGGACAGGCTGCCGTGATGGCCAACCTTGAGGACGGAACTGGCCAGGCCTGCTTCGGTGCGGAGGAAGTTTTCCGCAGGCGTTTCGGCGTCGCCTTCAAGCAGAAGGGCGGTTGCGCCAAAGCCAGCCTGTAGAACGAGCGAATCGTTGTTGCTGGGTTCAGCGCCGGGCTGGTAGGTTGCGGCGGGCGCGAGTGCGCGGATGCTGACCTGACCAAGAGCGAGGGTCTGGCCTGCGTGGAGTGGACGAACTTCGATGCCGAGGAGGGATGCCTGTCTTATTAAATCCGTATAGGCGGGGATTTTCGGGTTGCTGCCGACCCAAAGCTGCCGGGGGCGAAAATTGCGCAGGATGGCGGAGAGGCCGCCCATGTGGTCCTGATGGGCATGCGTGAGGGCGACGACATCGAGGCGGCGGATACCCCGGGACCAGAGCACAGGGGAGACGACTTCTTCTCCGATATCGAAACTCGTTTGAACTTTGGATTGGGAGGCATTAGTTGCTTGCGGGCCGGTGAAGCCGAGTCCGCCAGCATCGACCAGAAGCGTTTTGCCGTCCGGGGTGATCAGCAGCAGGGAGTCACCCTGGCCGACGTCGATCGCCTGAAACAAAAGCGTATGAGCGGGGTGCTCGACCGGACGGGGGACCAAGGATACGGCGGCCATGAGCAGCAGGAGCACAAGGGCGCAGCCGCGCAACCGAGTTTGACTACGGACGAAAAAGATGGCCGCGACAAAGAGGGCTGCTGCTGCTAAAACCTGGACCGGACCCGGCTCGGGGATGCGCAGATCGCCGAGGGCGAGCGCACCCAGCCAGCGGACGGCGGCAACGCTGAGATGGAGCGCGGCGAGGCACGCGGCGGCTGGGATAAAAGCAGCGGCAGGCCAGAGGGCGAGGGCCAGCAGCAGGATCATGGCGGCCGGCAGCAGGAGGCCGAGCAGCGGCAGGATGAGGAGATTGACGGGCAGCGCGTAGACGGTGATGCGGTGGAAATAGATGGCCATGGGAAGGGCGAGGGCGAGTTCGACGACCATGGTGACGAAGAGGAGCTCTCCGAGGCGGTAGAGGGTCCGTACGGCGAACGGAAACCATCGCCAAGCGATGCGCGGGCTGGTGGCTGATTCGAGAGCCTGGGCGAGGATTCGGAGGGTTACGCGCAACTGGGCGATGCGGGGAGGAAGCCGGGGGTCGAGGCTGATGAGGCGCAGGTCTTCCGTGGCGCGGATGCGGGCGTGGAGGGTGCGTTCAAGCAGGGGAATTGCGATGCCGGCAATGCTGGCAACGGAGAGCAGGGTCATCTGGAGGCTGGCGTCAAAGAGGCTGCGCGGGCTGGCAGCGAGCAGGCAGAGAGTGGCAAATCCGATGACGTTGAGCGGGCTGCGGTTGCGGTAGAGCAGGCGACCTATCAGGTACAGAGCGATCATCCAGAAGGAACGCTGGGCAGGGACGGCGAAGCCGGTGAAGAGGGCGTAGGCGAGGGTGACGGCAATCGTGATGGCGGTGGTGGGAAGTTGCGGCAGGCGGAGTCTGCGGGCGAGGGCAAAGATGATGCCAGCAAGGATGGCCAGATGCAGGCCTGAGACGATGATGAGGTGAAAGGAACCGGTGCGTTCAAAACCGGTACGAATGCTGCGGGTGAGGTAGGTGCGGTCGCCGATGAGCAGGGCGTCGAGCATGGCGGCGTCTGCCGGGCTGGCGCGAAGAGGGCCGGGGAGCCAGCGGGTAAGCGCAGGCAGCGATTGAATGCGGGCGCTGGCGGCGTTGCGCCAACCGTTGAGCAGGCAGGGAGCGGAGGAGGTTGGTGGCGTGGAGAGGAGGGTGAGGCGGGGCAGGATTCCATCGGTCTGGGCTGGATTCAACGAGCCGGTCGCGGCGATTTCCTGGGATTCGAGATAGGCGGCGCGACTCCAGACTCCGGGGTCGTGAAATGTCTCTGGAGGCAAAAAGCGGACGACGGCGTGGATTTGCTGTCCGCAGGCGATGAGGGGATAGCCGGTGGCTGCGCGAATGCTGAGGCGTAGGCGGGCGTTGGCTGTCTGGGGGATCGAGTCGAGCTGGTCGGAGGCGTCGGTGACGACCTCGGCACGAGTGACCTGGAGATCGATCTGCTGCAGCTGGCTGGTGGTGGGATGGAGGGTCTGTTCCTCTTCACCGGCGTCTGCGACGCGCAGCGGGCCTGCCGAAACGACTGTGCCTTCGACGGTGCGGAGGAGTCCGTCGGCGAGAGGCGCGAGGGCTGCGGCTGGGGCTGGAGTGGGTTCGGTTTCCGCCGACCAGTAGCCGAGTAGGACCCATACTGCGGCAAGTGGGAGCCAGACCAGGCGGGGGGTTTTGAAGATGGCAATCGTAGCGACGACGGCCAGAGGCAGCAGACCAGCCAGCAGCAGGCCGGGGCGGAGGTAGAGATAGCGGGTGAAGACGATGCCCGCCATCAAGAGCAGCGCCGCGTGGAGCAATGGAACGAGCGCCGGGGAGGAAGTGGCGGGCCGATGCAGAGCTGGTGGGGGCATCGCTTCCTCCTTGAGTTGCTTTCAAAATGCCATGGAAAATCTGGCACCCAGCGTATCAGGATTTCGCGATCAGAATCGGCGGAGGACTACAACGGTTTCCATATGGAAGGTCTGAGGGAACATATCGACCAGCGTAAGGCTCTCAATCTGGTAGCGCTCCTCGGTGAGGGCGCGGAGGTCGCGGGCGAGAGTGGTGGGGTCGCAGGAGACGTAAACCATGCGGGGTGCGCCGACGGCGTTGAGCAGGGTGGTGACCTGGTCTCCGAGGCCGGCGCGGGGCGGGTCGAGGATGATGAGATCGGGGCGGGGTTCGCGATTTTCCCGGTTCTGCTGAAGAAACTTGAGGGTCGTCGAGCGAACGGTCGTGGCAGCGCTGCCAGCAAGATTCTCGTTGAGTTCATGCTGCGAATTCGGCGACCACTCAACGGCGACCACTTGCGCGAAGCTTGCCGTCAACTGGCGGGCAAACAGGCCAACGCCGCAGTAAAGGTCCCAGGCGGTATTGCCGGAGTAACCGCTGGTTACGAGCGCCACAAAGTCATCAACCAGCCACCGATTGACCTGGAAAAAGGCTCCGTGTTCCACCTGGTAAGTGAATCCAGCCGCGGGGTAGAACAGAGTATGGGGTGGCATGGCTACCGCGAATTGAGCCTCAATTGAGTTGTCGAGCAGGCGAAGCCAGATGCCGGTCTTGGGTACGGGAAGCTCGCGAGCGAGCGCAGACTGCAACTCTTTGAGAATCTCTGGCGTTTGGATGCCGGTGGTGGGCGGGTTGAAGTAGAGGGTCAGCAGGAGTTGCGACTCGGCAGGATCGGTGAAGAGTTCGATTTCAGGGATGGGAAAGGCCAGCGGGTAGCTGTGCAGGAACCTGGCCACCGACAGGCCTGCCCGAATGAGAAGTGGAGCGGCTATAGGGCATTCAACTATAGGAACGACGTCGTGGCTGCGGCGGCTGCGGTAGCCGATGCCGCCCTCTGGCGTAAAGGCAAGGCGAATACGGTTGCGATAGTGCCACGGGTCGGCGGCTAGAAGCTGGATCTCGCTGGGAAAAGGAACCCGGTTTCTCTCCAGGGTTTCCCTGAGGATTTGTTGCTTGAGCGCGAGCTGCGTGGAGTAGTCGGCGTGCTGGTAGTGGCAGCCGCCGCACTGGCCGTAGTGTGTGCACGCAGGGGCAATGCGATTGGGCGATGCGGCGAGGAGACCGGTGGCCTCGGCCTGGATTTGGTTACGCTTGTCGGCTGTAATCTGCGCCTCGACGATTTCACCGGGCAGGGTGAGGGGTACGAAGACGGCTTTACCGGGCTTGCCGCCTTTATTGGGCAGATGGGCGATGCAGTCGCCGCCATAGGTGGGCTTTTCAAGGGTAAGAATCATGCCTGCCTCATATAGAACAGGCTGAGGCGGGGGATCTGGTAGTGCTCCAGCAGGCGCTTGTGGACGAATTGCTGCTCGATCTGGCGAAGCTGCACGGCGGACATGCGGCTGCGGTAGGAGGCCAGTTCGCGAGCTGCGTCGGACTTGAAGCGCACCAGCAGCTCTTCCGGAGCATGGGTCGTGAGGGTGGCGAAGAGCTTTTCTTCGAGGACAGTGAGCTGGCGTTCAAGTTCCTCCAGGTTGAGATTGCGCAAGCTGGCGTCGCGGACGTGGAAGTGATGGGCAGGGTCCAGCGTATCTGCAGTTTCAGGTGGGGCCACGACAGCCTCAGCGAGATGGCGCAGGCGGAGCGCAAGGGCTGCGAGGGCTGCGGCCCAGTGCGAGAGCTCGGGTTCGCGATGTTCAAGGGCGATGGAGGCCGAGTCGAGGGCCTGGGCATTGGTTTCGAGGTGGTCGGCGATACGCTGAGCCTCAAAGCCGGAGTTGGGGTCGGAGGCAACGGGCGTAGGGGCCGGACTAGTTCCGATAGCAGCTTCGCGCTGCTGCTCGGCAGCCTCGATCACGGCCTGGGCACACCAGGCGAGGCCATTGACGCGGCGCTGAGGGCCACGGCGCTGGCGGGCATCGTGCTTATCAAAGGCCTGGTCGATGCCGCGCAGGACGACTTCGAGAGCAATGCCGGCGTCGCGCCACGTCTCGATGAGGGCCCAGTCGAGGGTCGAAAGCAGTAGAAGCGAACCCCGGCGGCGCTGGAAGTGCTCTTCGATCTCGGTGAAGTAGTTGAAGTAGTTTTGCACGGATGGCCTGGCGGATTGTGAACTATCGGAGCTTTGACTTGCGCGGCCGGCTTGGCCCGGAGACTGCGGCCTTTTCTGGCAGGTTGCGGTCAAAGAGCAGGCGAAGGCCGTCGAGGGTGAGCATGTCGTCGACGATGGCGATATAGCGGAAATCTTCGGCGATGAGACCGGCGAGGCCGCCCGTCGCGATGATTTTCGGGGCTGTGGCTGTCGGAGTGGCGCAGCGGGGGTCGGTGGCCATTTCGGCAATCATGCGCTCGAGGATGCCGTCGACGAGGCCGATGTAGCCGTAGTAGAGGCCGCTCTGGATGTGGGCAACGGTGTTGGTGCCGATGACTTTGGCGGGGCGCTTGATGTCGACACGGCCGAGGCGGGCGGCGCGGGAAAAGAGCGCGTCTGCACTGATGCCGAGGCCGGGGGTGATGACGCCGCCGAGGTATTCACCGCGGGCGGAGACGACGTCGAAGGTGGTGGCGGTGCCAAAGTCGACGACGATGGCCGGGCCGCCGTATTTTTCGTAGGCGGCGATGGCGTTGACGAGGCGGTCGGCGCCGAGTTCCGAGGGGTTGTCGACCAGGACGGGCATGCCGGTCTTGATGCCGGGTTCGACGAAGAGGGGCTTGACGTGGAAGTAGCTTTCGCAGACTTCGAGGAGGGTGCTCTCGACCGGCGGCACGACCGAGGAAATGATGATGTGGTGCACCTGATCGGTCGCGAGGCCATGCAGATTGAAGAGATTGACGAAGAGGACGCCGTATTCGTCGGCGGTCTGGGTGTGTTGAGTGGAGACGCGCCAGTGGGCGACGAGGCTGTCTGCTCCAGCCTGCCCATCGAGGCGGTAGAGGGCGAGGACTGTGTTGGTGTTGCCGACGTCGAGGGCGAGAAGCATACGAGAATCAGCGTAGCAGAAAGCGGGGTCGGCGGCGCTGGTGGAGTTAGGGCGCACCTGGGTCGCGCAGGCCGCCGGTGGTGATGGTGACCAGCCCCTCGCTGGTGCGAAGGCGGAGGAAGCCTTTTGCGTTAAGGCCGGCGGTTTCGCCGAAGAGCTGCTGCGGGCCGTGGACCTGAACTCGGCGGCCGCGGACCCAGCTGGAAATGGCTTCGATGCGGTCAGGGATGGCGGCAAAGGTCGCTGCCCGGCTGGGGGCTGAATCGAGGGCGGCGATCTCGGTGTGAAGGGATTGCAGCAGGGCGATGAGCAGGTGCTGGCGGCTGACCGTGAGGCCGGTTTCAAGGTCGAGCGAGGTGGCTGGAGTGGCGAGGTCAGGCGGGAAGGCGCGTTGGTGGAGGTTGATGCCAATGCCGACGACTGCGGCGGTGACGCGATTTGAATCGGTTTGAGCCTCGACGAGGATGCCTGCGACTTTGCGAGGGCCGATGAGAATATCGTTCGGCCAGCGGAGATCAATTTGATCTTGCTCAAGGCCGATGACCTGCTGGATGGCACGGTGGGTGGCGAGACCGGCCAGGAGCGGAAGCCAGACAAGATCTGCAATGGGTATTTGCGGGCGGAGGAGGACGCTGAGGTACAGGCCCGCGCCTGAAGCGGAATGCCAGTGGTGGTCGCTGCGCCCGCGGCCGGCGGATTGTTCATCGGCGACGTAGAAGCTGCCGTGGGGGGCGCCGCCCTCGGCTGGATCGGTGCGGGCTTGTTCGAGGGCATGGGTGTTGGTGCTGCCGATGGTGGCAAAGTGATGGAGACCGCGGGCGAAGGGGGTGCCTGCGAGGGCTGACTCGATTGCTGAGGGATCAATCTGGTTGCAGTCCCGCATGGCTTGAAAGCAGATTCCCTTCAGGAATGACAAAAGAAAAGCAACGGCAAAAGCAGCAACGGCGAGCTGGCCGCTAGCGGGTTTCGGCGGTAATGCGCATGCTGATGTCGGCGGCCTTGGCGGAGTGGGTGAGCGCTCCCACAGAAATGAAGTCGACGCCGGTGAGGGCATAGCTGCGGATGTTTTCGAGGACGATGCCGCCGGAGGCTTCGGTGGGGATGAATCGCTTCTTTTTGCCTTCGGGGGTAGGGTGTTCCGTCTCGTGTTTAGCTTCTTCAGCCTTGATGCGGGTTACGGCGGCGGCAACCTGTTCGGGGGTCATGTTGTCGAGCAGGAGAGCTTCGGCGCCGTATTTGAGGGCATCTTCGAGCTCCGCCATGGTGCGCACCTCGATCTGGACGCGCTGGCCAGGTTTGCGGCCGGTGAGGGCCTTGCCAAGCACCTGTTTGACGCCACCGCCGAGGGAGATGTGGTTGTTTTTGATGAGGATGCCGTCAGAGAGGTCGAGGCGGTGGTTGGTGCCGCCGCCGCAGGTGACCGCGTACTTGTCGAGAGCGCGCAGGCCGGGGACGGTTTTGCGGGTGTCGAGCACGTGGGCTTTCGTGCCTGCAAGTGCATCTGCGAAGCTCCTGGTCAATGTCGCGATGCCGCTCATGTGCTGCATTAAGTTGAGAATGACGCGTTCGCAGCTAAGCAGGGCGCGGGCGTTGTGGCGGATGACGGCAAGGGCCTGGCCGTCATGGACGCGGACGCCGTCGAAGACTTCGGGGTGGCTGATGACTTCAAAACGCGTCTGGGCGGGGCCGCGCGCATCGAGGTGGCTGAAGATTTCAAAGATGCGGGGAATGCAGCCAAGGCCTGCGACGACCATTTCCTGGCGGGCGAGAATCGTGGCGGTGGCGCGCAGGTCGGGGTCAATCGTGAGATTGGTGGTGGTGTCGCTGGCGGCTTTGTCTTCGATGAGCGCCTGTTCGAGCAGGGCGTCGATGCGGCGGTTTTTCCAGTCCATAAGGCAGTTATCAGGGGTCAGGGGTCAGAGATCAGTGGATGGTGTGCGGTCGGAGGAGTCAAGGATCGCCGACCGTCGTGGTTGCGGTTTCAGTTTACTCCGGGGGGAGTGCGGCCAGGGCTGCTTTTGCTTTGACGAGGAGCTGGCGGTTTTCGCTCTCCTGCTTTTTGAGGCCCTCAACAATGGCTGCCGGGGCCTTGGCGAGGAAGGCTTCGTTGCCTAACTGGCGATTGGCGGAGACGAGGGCTTTTTCGAGTTTGGCGATTTCTTTGGTCAGGCGGTCGCGCTCGGCTGGGATGTCGATGGTGACTGCATACTCTACGTCCAGGGCCCATCCGAGGTTTTCTCTGGCTCCGGGCCGTTTACCGACGTCAGTTTTATAAAGCAGAAGCTCCGAGGTGTTTGAGAGGAACTTGATTACTTTCTCATTGTCCTCAATGAACTTCCAATCAGGAGGCGATGAAGTCCACAATTGCACCGGTGCCCTTTCCTTCTCTGGAACTCCTTTAGCTTTTCTCTGAGCTCTGATTTCAGTGACGAGGCGCCTTATGTGCTCCGTATCTAGAAAATCGAAGATGGTCCGTTCATTTACTTCCGGTTCGCCCATTTCATAGATCGGGAGACCCGCTGGATAATCTGTCAGCGCAATGGAAGCAGCCAAGGAGTCACCGTCGTGAATCTTATGCCAGATTTCCTCAGTGATAAAAGGCATGAATGGTGAAAGCAATCGCAATGAGGCTTCGAAAACTTGAAGCAACGTAGTCAGCGCAGGGCCGACTTCTGCTTTATCGCTAGTGTCCGAAAAGTCGAGACGTCGCTTCACAATTTCGAGATACCAATCACAGAATGTACCCCAGAAGAACTGATAGATTAGCGCCGCAGCCTCATCGAATCGGTAATTACTTAGCGCTTCATTTACTGCCGTCGAACTTCGATGCAACTCTGCGACCACAGAACGATCTTCTAGTGGTGCATCATCAGAAGCTGCAGGCATTTTGCCTAAGCTCTTGGGATCGACCTTGATCCCGGCCTCAGCGGCGCGGTCGACGTTCATGAAAATAAATCGCGCAGCATTCCAGATCTTGTTGGCGAAGGCGCGGTAGCCTTCTGTTCTGGCTTCGTTGAAGGCGATGTCGGTGCCCGGCGATGCCATCGAAGCAAGTGTGAAACGCACAGCATCGGTGCCGTATTTTTTGACGATCTCGATGGGATCGATGACGTTGCCCTTGGTCTTGGACATCTTTTCGCGGTTGGCGTCCCGAACCAGGGCGTGGATGTAGACCTCTTTGAATGGGACCGAATCCTGTAGTTCGCGTTTGCTGCCATCGGGCATGGGCACGTCTGCCGCGAACCAGCAGCCCATCATGATCATGCGGGCGACCCAGAAGAAGAGGATGTCGAAACCGGTGACGAGGAGGCCGGTGGGGTAAAACGCTGAAAAATCCGCGCTGGGCTTTCCGTCTGCAAACGGCCAGCCGAAGACAGAGACGGGCAACAGGCCGGAGGAGAACCAGGTGTCGAGGACGTCGGTTTCCTGGGTGATTTCTGCGCTGTGGCAGAAGTCGCAGGTTGCGGGGTCTGCGGCCTGGCCTGGTTGAGGCACGGTGATCTTGTGGCAGGCGGCGCAGTGCCAGGCGGGGATGCGGTGGCCCCACCACAATTGCCGGGAGATGCACCAGTCGTGGATGTTCTCCATCCAGTTGAGGTAGGTCTTCTTGTAATTGTCGGGCGTGAAGCGGATGTGGCCCTCTTTGACGGCCTGGATAGCACGGTCGGCGAGGGGCTGGATTTTGATGAACCACTGGGTCGATAGGCGCGGCTCGATCACATCTTTGCTGCGGTCACAGCGGCCGACGGAGAGCTTATGGTCGTGGATTGCCCCGAGCAGGCCGAGGGCTTCCAAATCCTCTAAAACGCGTTTGCGGGCTACATAGCGATCAAGGCCCGCGTAGGGGCCGCCGTTTTGGTTGATGTGGGCGCGGTCGTCCATCACGTTGATCGACGGCAGGTTGTGGCGCTGGCCAAGGGCAAAGTCGTTGGGGTCGTGGGCGGGGGTAATCTTGACCGCGCCGGTGCCAAAGTCGCGGCTGACCCAGGTGTCGAGGACGATGGGGATTTCGCGATTCAGCAAGGGCAGCAGGAGCTTTTTGCCGTGAAGGTGCAGGTAGCGCTCGTCCTCGGGGTGGATGGCTACGGCGACGTCACCGAGCAGCGTCTCGGGGCGCGTGGTGGCAACGGTGAGCCACCCCAACGACGAAGACCTGTCGTTGGGGGCCCCGGAGGACTCGTTTGATTCGCCGACGACGGGGTAGCGGATTTCCCAGAGCTTGCCAAGGGTCTCTTCGTGGACGACCTCGAGGTCGCTGACGGCGGTCTGGCAGCTCGGGCACCAATTGACTACATAGGCGCCGCGGTAGATGAGGCCCTGGGCGTAGAGGCGGGTGAAGGCTTCGCGGACGGCGATGGAGAGGCCGGAATCCATGGTGAAGTATTCGCGGTTCCAATCGACGGAGGCGCCGAGGCGCTTCATCTGATCGAGAATGGCTTTGCCGTACTGGTCGCGCCACTGCCAGACGCGGGCTTCGAATGCCGTGCGGCCAAGGGCCTGGCGGCTGGTGCCCTCGGCGGTAAGCTGGCGCTCGACCATCATCTGGGTGGCGATGCCGGCGTGGTCGGTGCCGGGGAGCCAAAGGGTCTTTTCACCCAACATGCGGTGCCAGCGAGAGAGGATGTCCATCTCGGTCTGGTTGAGCATGTGGCCCATGTGCAGGCGGCCGGTAACGTTGGGGGGCGGCAGCAGGATCGTAAAGGCCGTCCCGGCCCCTTGATCGCCTTCGGCAGGCTTCGACCTCCCCAACGACGAAGGCCTGTCGTTGGGGACCCCGGCGGAGCTGGATTCCGTTGGGGTGGGCTGGGCGAAGAGGTTTTCGCGGACCCAGTATTCGGCCCATTTGTCTTCAATGGCGGCGGGGTCGTAGGCTTTGGGCAGATCGTGGGGCATGGGTTGTGGTCTTCGTTTTCGGCGGGCCGGATTTGGCGCGAAAAGGCCAAGAAACAGCGGCTTTTTCGCGTGATGGCCAACCCCTCAAGATAGCACAGGGCAGCTTCTGAGAACGTTTGCTGAGTACATCCTAACTTGGCGGTGGATCCTAAAACGGGCTGTCTTGTAACCACTTTTGGGGAATGCGTGAACAACCTTCGGCCACCGAAGGCCCAATTGAATTTCAGCCCGAGGTCATCTACCTTGTAAAGAGACAGGTTTGTTTTTGACACTCAGTTCGCAGGTATTGGGATATTATTCGGTGAGTAGTGAGGTAAGGACTATGGCGGAGCGAAAGCAATTTTTTGGCGTAGCGGAAGCGGATGCGGTTCTCATGTTGATTCTGAACGAGTCCCGTAATCGGATTGTGACGGAGGATGAACTGCGAGAACAGAGAATCAGCTTTGCTTTTGGCAATTCGCTGAACGCAAACGGTATTACGAAGGAAAGTGTACGGCACGCATCGAAAAATATACTCTTGGTCTCCGCTCGATCAGAACGTAAATAAAGGTTACTGCCTACGATATGTCAGTTCGGGAAAATGACAATCCGCAACTCTACGCCAAGGTTCAGGAACAAAATCTTCTGCGCCAATATGATTTGCTATTGAACTGTATTGAGATTGGCTTGGAAAAAGGCATTGAGTCTTTTGATAAATACACTCTATGGGCGTTGAACGCGGCAGCAGTCGCGAATATAGCTCAATTCGGCGGACGGTATCGAGAAGAGCCGATATATGTAGGTAACCACCTTCCTCCCCATTTCAAGGATGTCTCCAATGAGATGGACCGGTTCATTTCCGTCATTCATGAAAATTGGGATGTGCTCGGTCATCCTACCCTACTGCCGGCATATGCTCTATGGAGATTGAACTGGATACATCCGTTCGTTGAAGGCAATGGGAGAACAGCGAGAGCTGCCTGTTACTACTTAATCTGCATGAGACAAGGGAGATTACTTCCTGGTAAGAAAATAGTACCTGAACGCATTCGTGAGAATAGAGAACGCTATTACGCGGCTCTTGAAGAGGCAGATCGACATTGGAACGAAGGCAATTTCAATGTAAATGCGCTTGCTGAATATCTGTCTGACCTCTTGAAGGGGCAACTGACTGAATTGGATTAATTCTCGCTTGTCGCCCAATGCAGCTTGGCAATCAGTCGAGCTTCTCTCGAAATCGACAAAGTCCCCACCCTAGCCGTGACCTGCCCCCGGAAAACTCTACCAGTTTAATCTGGAGTTCTCTCGTACTGTGAAGGAGAGGACGGAAGGCGATGAAGAAGAGTCGGTTTAGTGAAGAGCAGATCATCGGGATATTGAAGCAGGGAGAAGCTGGCGTTA
>JANYDG010000086.1 GCA_025359885.1 Acidobacteriota bacterium | reverse complement strand
TCCGCTCAGCAAAGGCGCGAACCACAGAGGCGCTCGATCTGGCCATTGCAGAACTACTGCCGCTACTGACTCCGGCAGATGCAAAAGCATGGTTCAGGCTTCCATTCAAGACTCTACAGCAATAGGAGAGATGCTCTAGACGAGCTTTGCGTCCAGGATGATCTCGGTGTTGTTGGCGAAAAGCTTGGAGATGGGGCAACCGGTCTTGGCGCCGGCTGCGGCCGCATCAAACACTTCCTGGGTCGCGCCCGGAACTTCAGCCGTGGTGGTGAGGGTGATTTTGGTGATGGCGAAACCGCCCTCGACCTTGCCCAGCGTAACGGCCGCATGGGTTTCGATCTTGGTTGGGGTCAGACCAGAACCGCCAAGCTGTGCGCCGAGAGCCATGGAGAAGCAGCTTGCATGCGCGGCCGCGATCAGTTCTTCGGGAGTGGTGCCGCTGTCGGCGCCTTCAAAGCGGGTTTGGAACGAGTAGTTTGCGTTGGAGAGAACGCCGGTTGCGGTGCTGATGACGCCTTTGCCTTCTTTGAGGGAACCGGTCCATACTGCGCTTGCCTTGCTTGCCATGATTGCTCCTTTATGTCGTTGGGAGGCCCCGTGGGCTCTCTGGAAATTGGGCTCTGTGCGGCAGCCGAGGGGAAGTCATACGGTGCCGTCCAGTGGATTGATGCCGACAATCTTCGGCGGCGGCCTCCGTGCAAAGTGGAAGCATCGCCTCACTCCATGCTAATCTCTCCAGCATGCTTCCGGAGCGTCCCGCAGCCCTCGACCCTGATTTTGAGCCCGATTTTGATGTTGATTTTTTGCGGCGCGCCGGTGCGGCCACAGCGGCAGGCGGAGGCGTGACCCATGAACCGTCGCATCATCAGCAAGTCTGTCCTAATTGCAGCCAGACACTGTCGGGACATCATTGCAAACTGATTTGCACCCGCTGTGGTTACTATCTGAGCTGTTCCGACTACTATTGAGCCCCTATGGTCACCAGGCTGGCTGAACCTCATGCGGCAAACCATTCCAAAGAAAGAGAAAAGCGCGCATTCAAACTTGTGCACTTTCGTGTTATCTTTGCGCCTGAACCGCAATTTCGTTCGGAGGCAGTTGGATATGTGCAATCGACGGGGGATGATTCTGGCCGTTTTGGCTTTGGCGGGGCTGGTTACCGCCAAGCAGTCTGCGCTGGCTCAAGCCCCTTCCCCCACTCTGAAAGAGACCACAGCCTGGCTTGCATCTCATCTGACGACTCTTGCTCATACTTCCCGGAAGACTTCGGTAACCATTCGGACGAAGAAGGGAAAGCCGCCCAAAGAGGTTGATCGTCAGGTCGAAAACACAAACGAGACCATATCCTCAGCGACATTTGATGGCTGTTCGATGAAGCTTGGCCAGATCATCAAGGGCGATGACTACATCGTCACAATCGCGAGCATCATTCCCCTGGATCATCTTGTAAAGGCATCCCTGAGTGTCGAAAAGCAGGAAGGTTCAAAGAAACAGGATGGGGACGACGCGACTGAAATGACCATTGCGCCGGCATCTGCGGTGGTCATCTCGCTGGAATCTCAGACCAATGTCATCACCTGGAAGCGGACCAGCACCGGGAGCGTTCCCCTGGAACAGGCGACGATTCCTTACCAGGGGAATAGCCCGACCCTCAGCTTTCGATCCGACGACGAATCGATGCCGCCGCGAATACTGAACGCTCTGAATCACGCAATCCAGCTGTGTCAGGTTGCCGAGAAACCGGAGCCGTTTTAGCTGAATCGCACTTGCCGGCGCTGGATATCACTTGATTGGCCGCTGCAAGGGCTCATCAAGTCCAGGATGCAATCGTGGCCAAATGGGCGCGCTTGAGCACCTTGCGTGCCAGCCCGGTCAGGGGCATCGTGTCAAGACTGCCGAAGGGCACCCAGCGGCGCGCGGAAGATGGCATCGTCAACTCATCGACATCTTCTTCCTGAAGAGTGCGAATCCGTGCGTTGTAGTTCACCTGCATGATGGCGTGGCGCACGACCATGCACAGAACAGGGCCGGGGACTTCGATGCTGCGCAGGGTGGGCAGTTCCCACATGCCGGGCATGACGGTTTCTTTGGCATTTCGCTGCTGCAAAAGAACTTCGCGATGAGCTTCACCGCTTCTGACTGCCAAAGCATAGCCGACATCCTGACTGGACATTCTGGCTCGGGGCGGCGTGGGATGCTCGCCGCGGGTGATGCAATCCTGCCTGAGCGGGCATACGAGGCAGGTGGGGTTGCGGGGCAGGCAGACGGTTGCGCCCAGTTCCATCATGGCCTGATTGAAATCGCCGGGGCGCTGCGAGTCAAGTAAAGCATTGGCCAGCCCGACGATGTTGCGCGACCGTTCAGCCAGTCCGCTGCGGTCCTCTGAGCCCCAGCCCGCAAGCCGCTGGACGACTCGCTCGACGTTGCCATCGACGACAGCGACCGACTCGCCAAAGGCGATGCTGGCGATTGCCGCGGATGTATATGCGCCAATGCCGGGTAGCGAACGCAGTTCAAGCGCCGTCTGCGGCATGCGGCCACTGTGCTCATGGGTGACAACTTTGGCGGCCTGGTGCAGCATGCGGGCGCGACGGTAGTATCCGAGACCGCTCCACAAGGTGAGAACGTCGTCTTCTGAGGCTTGAGCGAGAGCCTCAACCGTAGCAAAGTTGCTCAAGAACTCGACAAACCGCGCCTCTACCACGGCGACCCGGGTCTGCTGCAGCATGATCTCAGACACCCAGATTGCGTAAGGATCCTGGGTGTGGCGCCAGGGCAGGTCACGGCGATTCTCGTCATACCAGGCAAGCAAGCGAAGACGCAGGTCAGCGATGCGTGGAGGTCTGAGATCCAATTTTGACGGATTCTTGCTCAAAGGCCAGCTCCCGATAAAATGCCCTGAAGTGATTCTAGCTGGATCGTTTTTAGGGAAAACTGGTTGGCACAGATTCAAGTCGGCATGGGCAGCCTTTCTGTCCCAAATTTGATGAACACTGCTTCTCAGCTGATTATTTCTGGTTGCAAAGACGGTGCTACTGAGCGGTAATGTTACTCTGGTTACACCATATGCATACAGCGTTTGCCTGCTGCCCATCAGCGTATTGAGGCCTTCCCCCGGGTCCACAAGCGAAGGTAGTACGGTGGGATTTTTGGCCGGGGGATTTTACGCTTTCAGGAGACTCCCCCTTGAAAATCTCTGCTATACGGCTCTCGATTCACCCTGGTTTGGTTACACCCTTTTTGCTGGGATTCAGCCTTTCACTCTCTGCCGCATCGTCCTCAGCCCAGTCGTTTTCAGCCCAGGCCTCTGACAGCTCCTTCAGTAGCTCCTCTGAGTTGGCACGTCATGCCCTGGTTCAGCCCGAGTCTGCGGCGCTTATGGGTGGGGGCGGCACCAGCAAGAGTGCCAGCACGGCTCCGGCTGCCCAGGGTCCTCCGAAGCCGCTCTCCCGAATCGCCTTGGGTGTTGGATTTTCGCCCCTCGGCATTGGCTTCCAGGCGGCAACCAACATCAACAGCCACTTCAATGTGCGCGGCACGGGCAACTTCTTGAACTACACGCGCAACAACATCAAGACCGAGGGCTTTGATGTTACCGCGAAACTCAACCTGGCGTCAGCAGGCGCGTCGGTGGACTTTTACCCCTTCCATGCCGGATTTCGTCTAAGCCCCGGAATTCTCTTCTACAACCAGAACAAGGTAGATGCAGTGTTTATCGCTGCGGCGGGAACCAGCTTTACACTGAACAACCACACCTACTACTCGGCTGGCGGATCAAGCGCGGTGCAAGGGCTCGGCACTTTTGGACTTGGAAACGGTTCCCAGGCTTTTACGATGACCACGGGCTGGGGCAACGTGATTCCAGCCTCCGGCCGGCACATCAGCTTTCCGTTTGAAGTGGGTGTGGCGTTTACCAAAGACCCCACAGTCTCCTTGAATCTTTCTGGCGTGGTGTGCGATGCACAGGGCAAGAATTGCGTGAACGTAGCCACAGACGCGACCGCACAGGCTGATCTGGCGGCGCAGGTGAAGAAGTATCAGAACGACTTCAATCAGTTGAAGACCTATCCAATCGTCTCTTTTGGTGTGGCTTACAATTTCCGCATTCGATAAAGCGGCTCTTCCGTTACCGACCTTGCCCGCAACGAGGGTCAATGCCGGTGGATGCCAAGAGGCCGGTCGTATCACCCCCGACGGACCAAATTGAGCTTGAGTTATTGATGTCAGAGAAGGAAGCAGCCGATGGTAAAGACAGTCGCGAGTGACGCCTTGAGAAATATGCCCCTCACGGCCGCGTGTGCTTTGCATCTGCAATGGATAAATCAGGGCATCTCTGGAAAGTGCGAGGCTCTTGTGAACTCAGTGTCTAAGCTTGCTGCCATGCGTTTGCTGTTGATAGCCCTGTCCCTTTTCGTCGCGCCTTTGACGACTCGGGCTCAGTTGAGCGGAGGCTACGGTTACCCCGCTGCCCCTGCCAGCTTAGGCAACGCACTTGAGGGCTCCAGCGCTTCCGCTCATCGTCTCAACGCAATCGGTTCTGCGGGGCTGACGGAACCCGCAAGTCCGGCTGTCTGGTCGTCAAGTGCACTGGAGCCGAGCGCCACTGGTAGCGGCACATCAGGCGGAGGATTTGATCACTACGAGATAGCGCCCGCCGCGACGTGGCGACAGATTCCGTTCTCTCGCATGGGAATTGGTGCCGATATCTCCCCGCTTGGAATCGGGTTAAAATCCGCGATTGTGCTCAATCACTACTTTGATGCACGGCTGATGGGCAATTTCTTCAGTCTGGATACGGGCCGCTTCGAGATCAACGGATTTAACGTGGATGCCAAGGTGCATATGGCTTCAGCAGCGGCGGCGCTGGATTTCTATCCATTCGGCAGCGTCTTCCGGTTCAGCCCGGGAGTGATGTTCTACAACGGTAACCAGATTTCGGCGACGGCGAATATTAACCCTGGGACCGACTTCAGCTTTAACAACAAGAGCTTTTACTCAGCCAAGCCCAATCCGGTTACGGGAGCCACTCCGTTGATGGGCGTGGGGACGTTCGGGTTTCACAAGACTCAACCAGCGCTGACGCTGACAACGGGCTTTGGCAAGTTCATTCCCCACTCTGAGCGGCATTGGTCTTTCCCGGTAGAGTTTGGCGTCGCTTTGACCGGATCGCCTACGGTGCAGGTGGTCATGTCTGGATGGGCCTGCGAAGACCCATTTCAGAAAAAATGCAGCAATGTGGCTGACCTGACAAACCCAGTTGGCGCCTCGTTCAACAACGAGTTGCAGACTCGCCTGAACAAGCTGCGAGGCAATTTGGACAAGGTGCAGGTTTACCCTATGTTTTCGACAAGTGTGGTGTACAGCTTCAATATTCGCTAGGTTGGTCGTCTACGGGGCCTGTTTGGCCTTCTCTTCCAGGCAATGAAAAGGCCGCCGCACTTGAGGGTGCAGCGGCCTTTTCTTATGTTCACGAGAATGCTTTAGTCTCCGGCGACGGGCTCTTCTGCGCGCTGCGTCACTGGCTTGGCCGGTGCGATTGAGTCCAGGCGAACCAGGCCTTCGACGGGCTTTTCGCCAAGCACATGTTCGCGATAGAGCTTGGCCATCCTGAGGCTTTCAGCATCGGCCTTGACCTTTTCGAACTTGATCTTTTCGTCGCGAGCGCGCAGCTTTTCTTCGCGGGCGTTCTTGGCAATGCCCAGATCGTCCAGCGTGTGATTGGCTTCGGCGTTGACGTGTTGCATATTCAGATCAAGATTGTGGCCTTGCTGAGCCATGCCCACCTTCTTGCCGCCAGCGAAGATTTCATGCCGTCCATGCTCCTCGTACCATTTGGTGAGGGTTGCCGTCATGTGCATCTTCTCAATGATGTTGCGCCAGCCTACGCCGGTGTTATACGCACAGAAGCTGATCTCGCCCTCTTGCGTGGCATAGGGAATGATGCACTGCTCGGTACGGCGGAAGTCATAGTTGAAGAGATCCTGGAACCACATGCCGGCGATGAAGAGGAAGTTCCAGCGATCCTGCCGACGTAGCTTGATGTCATCCGCAGTGCGGTCGCCGGTGACCTTACCGTAATTCTTGCCGGATGCGCCAAAGGTCTTATCCATCTTTGCCATCATGTCGCTGATCTTGAAGTGGGTAGGAGCCTTGAACGGGTCGTAATTGCGCAGCAGAGCCAGGCCGATGCCGACAATCGACAGCACCTTGCCGCGCGCCGCGTCGTTGACCTTTGCGACATCCTTAGCGAGACGATTGGCATTGATAAAAGCGGTGACTGGAACGGCTTCCTTGGTTTCCTTGTCAATCATCAGCGCCATGCCGATGCCGCAGTTTGGGTGGCATCCGCAGGAGAGCTGGCCCCAGTCGTTATTGGGCCCATGGACATTGTCTGCCCAATCGGAGAAGGTGCTCATGAAGCTGATGGGGAACCAGTCGCGGACGGGTTCGCCGAGGCCGGTCTGGTCCTTGACGTCGTGCGCCAGGTGGCTGAGCGTGTAGCGCTGCGCCAAGCGGCGGTCGTCTGAGATGTCTTCATCGCGGCCGGTAAAGGAGACGGGCTGGAAGCTGAGGAAGTTGATGGTCCTTGGGTTGTCGAGAGCGAACTCAACGATACGACCGACCTGCTCGTTGTTAATGCCGTTGATGATCGTGGTCACAGGAACAATGTCTACGCCGGCCTCGTGCAGGTTGGCGATGGCTTGGAGCTTTACATCGAACAGGTTGCCAACTTTGCGGTGCGAATTTGCCGCATTGCCAATGCCGTCAAACTGCAGGTAGACATAGCGCAGACCGGCTTCGCAGGCTGCGCGGCAGAGCTCTTTGCTCTTGGCAAATTCAATACCGTTGGTTGCCGCCTGTACGCTGTTGTAACCGACCTTGCGGGCGTAGGCGACGGCGTCAAGGAAATACGGCGAAAGTGTCGGCTCGCCGCCCGAGAACTGTACGCTCATCTGGCGACGTGGCTTGATGGTAATCGCGTTGTCGAGCATGGTTTTGATTTCGTCCCAGGTCAGCTCATGGACAAAGCCTACCTGGTTGGCATCCATGAAGCAGGGGTCGCACATCATGTTGCAGCGGTTGGTCAGATCGATGGTCAACACCGAGCCGCGGCCGTGGGTGACGGTCGAGGTGCCATGGTTATGCAGCTTCTCGTCGTTGTGGGCGCGGATGTCGCGGCCGGGAAAGCTCTCTTCGAGATGTTTGAAGAAGGCCGGGTCAGTGGACATGAGATCTTCAAAATGGCCGTGCTTGGGGCAATCCTTAACCATGAGAATCTGCCCGTCGCGCTCGATGATGGTGGCCTTGATCTCGCCAACCTTCTCATTGAGCAGCACTTCGTGGGGCAGCTTGCCGT
Organism: Acidobacteriota bacterium; assembly: GCA_025359885.1. Classification (GTDB taxonomy): domain Bacteria; phylum Acidobacteriota; class Terriglobia; order Terriglobales; family Acidobacteriaceae; genus Acidicapsa. The sequence continues at coordinate 2,981 of JANYDG010000086.1, read as the reverse complement.
CGAGGATCTGCTGACGAATCTCGGGTACGCACTTGGGACAAAGCGAATCTGTCGAGCGGGGCCAGCCGAGGGGCGGCTTTTCTTTTTGCCAGCTCTTGAGCAGGGGCTTGTCGCTCCACTTGGGCGTAATCGAGGGGTTCGGGTTAATCCGGTTGACGCGCTCGAAGACTTCCCACGCGCCCTTGGCGGCGTAGACTAGGACGTTCTCTGCAAGTTTGCTGGCTTTTGACATCGGCGCTGATTTCTCCTTGTGGCATGATGCGTGAATCGGAACGGACGGCCAACTGGTTCCTGGTGGCTCACCGTCTGGAGTCGATCAAGTAAAACGATCTGAAAACTCAGGCTTACTCGGACCCATCGGAACGCGATCCGCCGAGTGCGAGGCCAGAAAAAGTTTCTGGCTCCCTATTTCAATGGTAATGTGCCCAACCGCGCCGCCCAACCATGTGGCAGCGAATGGCGATTTCAAGGGGCTAAGCGGCTTCAATGGGGACCGAACTGCGTGATTGAACCGAATCTGGCTTCCGCATTCCAAATCTGCGAGAGGGTGAACCGAGGCTTCAAGGATCATTCCTGGCCACCTGGTTGATTACCCGCTGCACCAGTACGACCCGAATATGGATATGGCGGGCCAGATCCGGAAGAAACTCAGTGATGAAGTTGTCAATCGGGGCCGTTGCCAGCCCGATGGCATAGCGTTGGGCCGTTGCGCCTGCGCTGGTTTCGCGGCCGGGGACGTAGGTGTTACTGATGCCGTCGCAGATGGCGTAGCCGGCGAGGTTGGCGTAGTTCACCATGCCCTTGCCGTTGTCGCCTTGAGTCCAGACGACCTGAGCGATTGCATGCGCAACGCGGCGTGGATAGGTGGCTTTTGGCATCCGGTGGTAGTGCGGGTCCTGGTGAACGAGGGAGGGGATCAGGAAAGTGTTGAAGAATTCGCCGATCAGTTCCTGGGTGTAGCTGACGCCAACGTGACGGCCATAGCCAGCCATGCCGGGGCCGTAGGGGGAATGGGCATCAGACCCAATGAATATCGCACCCTCGCCAAGAATCGTGACGGCATTGAAGGGGTCGAGCATATTCTTCATCGCGAGGCGCCCCTTCTCTTTCGGCGAAAGGGGCTTGACCTCAGGACCATTCAGGAAGCGGGAATACATGTTCAAAACCGGGGGTGCCGAAGGTGCCTGAGTGCATGCGGAGGTACAGCTTGAAGGCCTTTGCATGGCGATGACCGATGGTGCTGGAGCATCGGGCAGACTTGCAGGTTGAGACTCCTGAACAGGTGTTGACGGGGGTGCTTGTGCTGCGCCTGGCGCCGCGCATGCCACCCATAGGCAGACGGGAGCGATCAATGCCCGTTTGAGCACAGAACCGGCAGCAGCAAGGTGAGTGCGAAGAACGATATCCGGCTCCTGGAAGAAAAATTAGCGCATGATGTCGAGGCAGGATCACGGCATCATGCTACGCTGACCGGCTGCAAACCGGCACGCTATTTCGACGGCTCTCTGCGGGAAAAGTTCTCCAAGGAGGCCTCCTGATCTGTACTCTGCTGCTTTGGGGGAAGCGGATTGCCGTTGATACTCCCGACACCTTTCGGCCAACTTTGCAGGCACCGACGTTGACTTGGAAACAATGGTATAGGCACACTGGTTCCGGGGGAACTACGAATGCAGGGATATACTTCGACTTCCGAGGATTTCAGCCGCCGCGTAGAGGATTGGATGGATGCAGCTACTCACGAGCTTCGCCATGCGGCGCGTTACGTTGACACTTTAGTGGTTCCGGAAGTGCGACGTGAGGCGGGCGGCGCACTGCGGCTGCTGGCAGGCCACATGGAGAGCTGGGCCGACAAGCTTGATCCCGCCGGAAAGCGCGGGTTGTGAAATTGCCGACGAGACTCGTCTCGCGAAGAGCGATGTTTGTTGCTCTTGTGGGGCTGTTTGCGGGGCTGGCCGGATGCAGGCATCAAGCTCGCGATATTGTTGCCCAGGCTCCACCGCCGATTCGAAATGCACCATTGCCGGTTCATTCAACGCATGGAGCCCCGGCGGTGCATGCGGCCGCCGCACCGTTAGCCCCGAGCGAAGTTTCCCCTGAAGACGCCCGGTTCATTGCCGGGCATCGGCCGATCTACAGCGAAGAGGGTGTAGCCAGTTGGTATGGGCCTCCGTACAACAATCACCTGGGCGCGAATGGCAAGGTTTTTGATCAGAACGCGCTGACTGCGGCGCATCGCACCCTGCCTATGGGTTCGTTGATCGTTGTGACCAACGAGAAGACGCAGCAGACTGCGATGATGCGGGTAACGGATCGTGGGCCGTTTGTGCCGGGGCGGTTGCTGGATCTTTCGATGGCTTCAGCAAAGGCGACGGGAATCTACCGCGCTGGCCTTGCGACGGTGCGGGTTGATGTGTACGAGACACCCAAACCGATGGATGAGGGTGGCCGCTGGTGCGTGCAGATTGGAGCCTTTGAGCACGAGCACAAGGCCGCCAAATTGCGCGATGAACTGGAGCGAAAGTACGACAGCGCGCAGGTGATCGACTTTGCAGGGCCTACGGGCTATTGGGTTCGGATTCGACCACAGGGCGACAACCGCGAACAGGCAGAGTTGATCCAGCGCAGGCTAAAGCCCGCTGAGGGTGACGCTTACCTGGTGCGGCTGGACTGAAGTCCAAATCAGACTTCAGAAGACTGCACCTCGGGCGGCTCGAGGCATTTTTCACCAATGCTGTGAAACCGTTCGCATGGGTGAGGTTGAATTTGCCTTGATGAAAAATCCGGTCAGGAAATTCGTTTCGCTCTCAACCATCCCGTGGAATGCATGCTCAGGAGAGTGGTGTGAAGTGGAGGACGAGGCCACCGTTGTCTGGCTGAACTTCGACAGTGATGCCCGTGAGGTCTGTGACCAGGTAGTGGGCCGCGCTTAGCTCGGCGATTGAGTGGGAAAAAGTCGTCCCAATCACCGTGCAGCCTGCGGC
>JANYDG010000079.1 GCA_025359885.1 Acidobacteriota bacterium | reverse complement strand
TGCCGCCACCCTCGACTGGCACATGCGCTTCGTCGCCTCCATCTTCCCCGGATGGGACAAGGCCTACGCAGAAAAACTCCTCCGCAACTTCGACCTCCGCCCTCAGCAGAAGATCAAGGGCCTCTCTCACGGCCAACGTGTCAAAGCCGCCCTCCTTCTAGCCCTCGCCCGTCGGCCCCGCCTCCTCGTCCTCGACGAACCAACCACCGGCCTTGATCCCGTAGCCCGACACGAAGTCCTCGCTGAACTCATGCACGTCCTCGCCGACGAAGAGCGCACCATCCTCTTCTCCTCCCACAACACCCAGGACGTCGAGCAGATTTCCGACCAGATTACCTTTATCGATCGTGGCCAGATCGTCGCTTCCGACGACAAGGAATCCTTCCTCGACCAATGGCGTCGGCTCCGCCTCGTCCTCCAGCCCGGTGCCGCAATCCCCAACCTCCCCGGCATCATCCAGGTTGGCGGCAGCGACCGGCTCCCCGTCCTCACCATCAACCGTTTCGACCCCGCCATGCTCGGCGCATGCCAGCGCTGGGGAGCCACCGTGCAGGCTGTCGATTCCATGACCCTCGAAGAAATCTTCGTCGCCAACGTGCACAACAGAAGGGAGCAGGTCACCGCATGAATCTCTCCATCGTCTACCGCCTCATCCTCAAGGATTGGTACCTCCAGCGCGCCTCCATCCTCATCGCACTCGCCGGGGGCTTCGTCGGCATCGGCATGGTGGTCACCGGTACACAGGCCGGCTTCCTGCTCGGCTGTATCACCCTCGTCACCGTCCTCATCGCCTTCGGAGCCAACCTCGCCATCGCCACCATGGTCAATGAGCGCAAAGAGCAGACCCTGCCCTTTGTCATGAGCCTGCCCATCTCCTATCGCGAATACACCGCCTCCAAAATCCTCGGCAACGTGATCCTCTTTCTCATCCCCTGGTTATTCATCACTCTATGCAGCCTCGGTATCCTTTGGATCTCACCCGAGCACAAGCAGGGACTCATTCCCTATGTCGCCATCATGGCCACCGAGATGCTCGTCAGCACCTGTCTCATCGTCACCGTCGCCATCATCACCGAGTCCCAACCCTGGACCGTCGCCTGCATTATGGTCGGCAACGTCGGCTTCAACGTCGTCGGATACTTCGTTGCCCACGTCCCCAGAATCGACCACTCCATGTTTGGTCCCACCTTGCGCTGGGATGCAGCCTCCCTCGGCCTGCTCCTCGCCGAATTTGCCGCCATTGCCCTCCTCCTCGCATGCGCCTTTGCCGTCCAGGCGCGCAAGATGGATTTCCTCTGAGGTATCCTTCCTACAGAACCGGGGAACAATCCACTTTCACACGGATGGGCTCGGGCAGAGAACAAACCAATGACCGAACACATTCCTGAAGCAGCCGGCGCGCCTGCGCCGCTCGCCCGCGTCCAATCCGTTTCCCGCCTCTTCGGCTCCTTTGCTGCTCTCCGCCAGGTTTCCGTCGATTTTGCCCCCGGCCAGTGCTCCATCCTGCTGGGGGAAAACGGTGCAGGCAAATCCACCCTCCTCCGAATCCTCGCCGGCCTCCTTCACCCCTCCGATGGCAAAGTCACCGTCTTCGAAGACCTCACTCCGCACGCAGCCCGGCACCGCATCGCCTACATGAGCCATGCTCCCATGCTCTATGACGAGCTCACCGGCATCGAAAACCTCACCTACTTCAGCAGCCTCTATCCGCGCGGTGCCTGTCTCAACCCCGCCGAAGCGCTCCAACAGGTCGGCCTCGACCCCGCGCTCCCCCGGACTCTCGGGCAATACTCCCAGGGCATGCGCCAGCGCGCCTCGCTCGCACGCGTCCTGCTCTCCAAGCCACAGCTGCTCCTTCTAGACGAACCCTTCTCCAACATGGATGTCGAGAGCGTCCAGCAGATGGTCGCACTTCTCGCCCGCTTTCGCCGCGCAGACCGCGCAATCGTCATCACCACCCACCAACGTGAACTCGCCGCCCCCATCGCCGACCAGGTCGTCACCCTGAAGGCAGGCCGCCTCCTCTCCGTAACCCCCGGCCAACCCACCCTCTAGCCCCCACAACACGGCCTTAGTGCAGCGAAGTCACCAGCGCCACAGCCTTCGTCAGCCGCGCCTCCCGAGGCCGCGAAGTCTTCTCATTCGACGGTGTATAAATATGCTCAATCTGCTCGATCCGGTAAGCACCCGGCGCAAATCGGAGATCCTTCCCAATTCCGTCCCCCGGCAGCAACACGATATCCCCAGGCTTCGGCAGCGTGTGCAATGTTTCGAGCGGGACCAGGTTCACCGCCGCACCGTCCTCCACCACAAACTCCAGGCAGTTCTGGCTATGAATGCCACGCCGCCACTCCTTTGCCTCCTGCCGTGCCTTGAACGACTGGTAGTATGTTGCGGCAACCGTCGGGAAAACGACCAGTGAACTGGCAATGCCAAGATAGGCGTTCCATTGGGCGGGAGTGAGGATCATGAATTTTCTTCTCCAGGGCGCTCAGTAAAATTTGTGCGGAATCTGCCCAGTATGCCATCCCGCGGGCCTTGGAAATCTCATACTCCTGAGAAAAAAAGACATAACGGCGCACGTCAATCTACCCCTCGCCGGTTTAACCCCCGTCCACCCCCCCTTTTCAGCTTCTGCACCTCAAAGCTCTCGTGCAGCGAAGTCACCAGCGCAACTACCTTCGTCAGCAGCGCTTCCCGCGGTCGGCTCGGCCTCACATCCACCGGAGCGTAAATATGTTCCACCCGCTCCACACGGTAAGCTCCCGGCGCAAACTTCGCCGCCCCGCCAATGCCATCCCCCGGCAGCATCACGATATCCCCCGGCTTCGGAAACGTATGCAACGTTTCCAGCGGAATCAGGTTGATTGCGCTCCCATCCTCAATCACAAACTCCAGGCAGTCGCGGCTGTGCACCCCATCCCGCGCTTCTCGCGCCTCTTGCCTCGCTTTGAAAGACTGGTAGTATGTGGCGACAACCGTCGGCAAGCCAATAATGAAACCAATCAGGCTCGTATACGCAGTAATGTGCGAAATCTCAATGAACACAATGGACATGGCGGTCTGCTTTCCAATTTGGAGTGATAACGAAGCAGTTAGTATGCCATCCCTCCGCCTTTTGCCGCTTCAATGAGAAAATAAGATTGATGGATGCCCCCAATCACAACGCGCTCGGCCTCTACTTCAGCATTCCCTTCTGCCGCGCCAAGTGTACTTACTGCAACTTCGCCTCCGGCGTCTACCCCGCCAGCGAACACGACCGCTACGTTGCCCGCCTCATCCGCGACCTCACCGCGGTGCCCGCCTGGGCCCAGACCATGCAGGTCCACCTACCCCGCCAGGTCGATACCATCTACTTCGGCGGGGGCACACCCGTACTCCTCGCGCCTCACCTTTTCACTGAACTCTTCGCCGCAATTCGCAGTCACTTCCAGCTCACCCCCGATGCTGAAATCACCATCGAGTGCGCCCCCGGCCAGCTCCCCGACGATACCCTCGATGCCATGGTCGCCGCCGGAGTGAACCGCGTCTCCCTCGGCGTCCAATCCTTCGTCGATCACGAAGCCACCCTCAGCGGCCGCTACCACACCCGCGACATCGTCCTCGAGGATCTCCGCCGCCTCCGCGCCGCCGGCATCCCCAACCTCAACATCGACCTCCTCGCCGGACTCGCCGACCAGACCTTCGCCTCCTGGCGCGAATCCCTCGCCGTCCTCTGCGAAACCGGCGTACCCCACGCCAGCGTCTACATGCTCGAAATCGACGAAGACTCCCGCCTCGGCCGCGAGCTCCTCGACGGTGGCACTCGCTACTCCGCCGGCCTCGTACCCAACGACGACACCATCGCCCAGATGTACGAGGAAGCCGTAACCTCCCTCACCGCCAGCGGCCTCCAACAGTACGAAATCTCCAACTTCGCCCACTCCGGCATGGAGTCCCGCCACAACCTGCGCTACTGGCAGCGCCGCCCATACCTCGGCCTCGGACTCGACGCCAGCTCCATGCTCCACGCAGCAGACCAAACTGTACTCCGCGCCACCACATCCGACGACCTGTCTGAATTCCTCACCACAGCAGAAACCGCTCACGAAACATCCTGGCTGGCCCCCACCCAGCAGCTTGAAGAAGCCTGGTTCCTCGGCCTCCGCCGCAATGCCGGCGTCCACATCCGGGACCTCATCACCGAATTCGGCCCCGACGCCGTCGCGCCCTCCATCGCCGTCGCCCACCGCCTCGCCGTCGACGGACTCCTCTCCACAGCCAAAAATATCGTCCGTCTCACCGACCGCGGCCGCCTCATCTCCAACGACGTTTTTGCCGAATTTCTGGGCCTCGCCCCAGCCCACCACGCTGCCCAATCCAGGTAATCCCAGAGGAAGCCCACCCCGTGCCCGAAATCAAACCTGCATTCATGCCCGAAATCAAGCCCGCAATCGACCTCCGCAGCGACACCCTCACCCAACCCACCCCCGAGATGCGCGCCGCCATGGCCTCCGCTGAGGTAGGCGATGACGTCTACGGCGAAGACCCCACCATCAATCGTCTCGAAGCCCGCGCCGCCGAACTCTTCGCCCGCGAGGCAGCACTCTTCGTCCCCACCGGCACCATGGGCAACCAGATCGCCCTCCGCCTCCATACCCGCCCCGGTCAGGAAATCATCACCGAGTCCCGCTCCCACATCCTCGATTGGGAGATGGCCACCGCCGCCACCTTCTCAGGATGCCTCATCCGCGCCGTCGCTGCCCCACGCGGTATCCTCACCTGGGCCCACATCGAGCCAGTCATCTACGCCAAAGGAAACTTCCGCGCCGCCACCGGCCTCATCGAACTCGAAAACACCGCCAACCTCGCCGGCGGCACCGTCACACCTCTCCCCATCCTTCAGGAAATCTGGGCCGAAGCGCGCAAACGCAACCTCCCCGTCCACCTCGACGGAGCTCGCATCTTCAATGCCGCCTCCACCCTGCCCGGCGACGTCTTCGAAAATGCCCGCACCCTCACCAGCGGCTTTGAAACAGTCATGTTCTGCCTCTCAAAAGGCCTCTGCGCCCCAGTCGGCTCCATGCTCGTAGGCTCTAATGCCGCCATCGCCGACGCTCGCATCTACCGCAAAGCCCTCGGCGGAGGCATGCGCCAAGCCGGCATCCTCGCCGCCGCTGGCCTCATCGCTCTTGAAAAGATGCCCCTGCGCCTCCATGAGGATCACGCTAACTCCCGCATCCTCGCCCAATCCCTCGCCGCCAGCCCAATGGTCGAAATCGACCTCGCTGCGGTCCAGACCAACATCGTCATCTTCGCCCTCAAGTCACAAAGACCCGCCGACTTTATCGCCCGCCTCAAAACCGACGGCGTCCTCATCAGCCAGGTCGGCCCCCAAAGCGTCCGCCTCGTCACCCACCACGACATCTCCGCGGAAGCCACCCTCCAAGCCGCCAAAATCCTCGCCCACGCGCTCCAACCATGAACCCCAACCCGCAATCTCGTGTGACACCTGTCACCGAACCGCATCGCTCATTGCCAGCATGATGAAGTCATTCAACTCATGCTCTGCAAAAAGGGGAGATGCGCCCGTGAAGCCAGCCGCTCCAGGCAGTACCTTGACAGAAATCATGTCCCAGACCTGGGCCATCAGCGCTCGTATCGTCCGCGAATACTCCCGCCAACGCCGCAACCTCATCTTCTGGGCAGTCTTCCCCGCCCTCATGCTGCTCCTTTTCGCCTCCATCTACCTCAATAACGCCGGCACCGCCTCCAGCTTTGACAACACCCCCGCAGGCATTCTCATCGGGGCCGCTCTCTTCTTCAGTTGCCTCGGCGGCACAGTCTCCCTTATCGTCACCGAGCGCGAACGCCGCACGCTGCGTCGCCTGCTGGTTTCTCCTCTCCACCCAGCCGCGTACTTCCTCGGTGTCACACTCGCCTGTTGCGCCGTCGCCGCAGCGCAGACCTTCGTCGTCTACCTCATCGCCTGGCTCATCGGAGCCCGATTTCATGGCAGCATTGCACTCGGAGTCGCCATCATCGCCCTCTCCGTCTGCGCCTACGTCGGCCTCGGCTTCTTCTTCGGGGCACGCTTCGCCAAGCGCGCTGAAGACGTCAACGGACCGGTGGCAGCCCTGGGAGTGCCCTTGCTGGTCCTCGGCGGTACCTTCTTTCCCATAACTCTGCTCCCCGCCTTCCTGCTCAAACTCGCCTTCCTCGACCCCGTCTTCCACATGAATCAAGCCCTCAAGCGTGCCACTGCCGGAGAAACCTGGTGGAATCTCCGAGCCAGCCTCCTCTTCCTCCTCGCCTTTGCCGCCCTCTCCATCCTCATCGGCATCGCCTCCTACCGGCAGATGCTCACGGAAGAGAAACGCGCATGAGTGTGCTGTCGTTTCAAAACATCTCAAAATCCTTCGCGAAGAAACGCACCCTCGACAACTTCAACCTGACCCTCGAGCAAGGCGAAGTCTATGGCCTCCTCGGGCCCAATGGCTGCGGCAAATCGACCGCCATCAACATCCTTGCCAACCTGCTCGACCCCGATAGCGGCACCGTCACCTTCAACGGTCTACCCCACAACCGCCAGAGTCGGCGCTGCCTCGGGATCTGCCCCCAGGAAATCGCCCTCTACCGCGACCTCGATGCGCGCGAAAACCTCAGCTTCTTTGCCCAGCTCTTCGGCTTGCCCCGGCCCCGACGTTTGTCCCGCGTCACTGAACTCCTCCAACTCTTCCACCTTGAACAATTTGCAGGCATCCCCATCCACGCCCTCTCCGGCGGATGGCAGCGCCGAGTCAACTTCGCTGTCGCTCTGGTCCACTCACCCCAGCTCCTGGTCCTCGACGAACCAACCTCCGCCGTCGACATGGAGGCACGTCACGAGCTCTGGCATATCATCGAGCAATTGCGCCTCCAGGGATGCACCATCCTCCTCACCACGCACTTGCTCGACGAAGCTGAACATCTCTGCTCCCGCATCGGAATCATGAAAAATGGGTCGATCTTGAGGCAAGGTACCGTACTTGAATTGCTCCGGGAAGTTCCAGCCCTGGCGATTGCGACCATTGAAGGACCAGAAAAACACTGTCTCCGTGCACGGGCTGTCAGCCTCGGCTGGCAAATGCGCTCCGCAGCGGGCAAACATATCTGCCTCATGCCCCAAACACAAACCCTTGCCCAGGTAGTCCAACTCTTCAGCGGTCTGGATCTGGCTTCCGTCACCGTGCAGCCGGTAAGCCTTGAGCACGCCTATCTCGAGGTCATCGACGGATGGCAGGCCAGCTAAATGCAGAAAACCGGGTTCCCCAACGGAATCTGCTTCGGCCGTCGCCTATCTGCATGTCATCCCCAAAGGGAATGAGCCTTTTCCCCTCAGGAACGGTCAAAATGATCACTAAAAACTTCACAAAACAGCCCAGGATTACACAGCAAACCAATCCACATATCCATAAAAATAATCAACTTAGCTGGAAAAACTGCAAAAATTCCCGACCCCCCTCTCAGGGCCCGGAAACCCGCTGTCTACCCTGATCTGCAATTCCTGTATCCTGAAGAAGGCTGACCGGACTCAAATCTCCGTCTCCCGGAGATTGCTCAATGCGCTATCAAACCCAATTCCTGCTCTCCGCCATGGAAGCCTACCAGTTCCCCGATTCCAAAGCTCCTGAGATCGCCTTCCTCGGCCGCTCCAACGTCGGCAAGTCCAGCCTGCTCAACGCCCTCGTCGGCGAAAAGGCCGCCAAAGTCTCCTCGACTCCCGGCCGCACCCGCTCCATCAACTTCTTCGCCCTCAGCGCACTCAAGCCTGGTTCAGAAAGCCAGCCCGGACGCGACTTGAACGCTAAACCCAGGCTCCTCTTCGCTGACCTTCCCGGATACGGCTACGCCAAAATTTCAAAATCCATCTCGGAGACCTGGCCCGACTTCATCGACCCATATCTCGCCGAGCGCGAACAACTCAAACTCTGCATCTGCCTCATCGACTCCAACATCCCAGCCCAGCAAAGCGACATCCAGTTGCTCAACTGGCTGCGCCATGTCGGCCGCAATTTCGCCGTCGTCGGCACCAAAGTGGACAAGCAAAGCGGCAACGAACGCACCAAAAACCTCGCTCGCCTCAAGCGCGAACTTGAAACCGATGACCTGCTCTTCCTCTCATCCAAGACCGGAGCTGGCCTCAAAGACCTGTGGAAGCGCATCGAAGACGCCGCAGAACTCCAGAATCTGTAGCCCCTCTACAGAAGCGGCTCGCCGGCAATCTCGACGCCCAACGCCTCTGTCTGCCCAGCCACATTCTCACCCGCCGCCGCTCGGAACCGGTCCAGCTCATCCGCCGTCAGCACGACACCGCGCTCCCTCTGCGCCATTCGACCCAGGTACCGCGGAGCCAGCCGCACCCACCGCCGCCGCACTACATCCTCTTCCGGAATCACCCCGAGCACACAGGCATCCAGCCGAGGCAGACCTTGAGCAAACTGCCGGTCCACGCTCCAGTTCACAAATCTGCCCTTGTCCGCAGCCGATGGTTGAGTCGAAAGTGCGCCATTCGCAATAAATCGCTCCATTTGCGGTACGCCCATCGCGATAGGCGGCAGCAGGTCCGGCAACACTCCGCGTTCAATCATCGCCTCAAGCAATCGGCCCGGCTCCACTCCAACACCGACTGAAACAGTCTGACGTTTGCGAACTTCGTTCTTCAGAATGCGCAACGCCTCTTCGAGCGAGGTCACCACAAAGTCCACAACGCCATCGCGCATCGCCAGTCGCTGCACCGCAGGGTCTGCTGAAGCCGCCAGCGAAGCCGCTCCAGCTATGTTCGCGGCGTACAGCAAAATACGCCCTGCAGCAGTCATCTCGCCTGCGTACAGCAGCCTCCCACCCAAACCGGTTTCTGCATCCAGTTCAAGGGTTCGGCAAAGAGCTGAATATTGCAAATAAATAGGTGCTGCAAGGCTGGTTGCATAAGGCTCGTCGGCAGGCGGAATACGTTGGGAACACATTGCTTCTAGTTTAATGGCTGCAGCATCCGGCAACTGCCAGGCGCTCTTAATCAGCTCTACCAGGTCGAATAAGGCTGTCCATCGCTGCCAGCTTCCTGGTCCCCTGAGTGCACGTCATCAATGCCAGGTTCCGACTGATCGATCGAATGCAACGCATCGCTCTGATCTACAACCCAGCTATCCGACGCACGCGTCAGCGGGTCTACAGGAATAGCCTTTAAATACCCACTATCCACCAGGTCCTGCAGCGACTGAGGAGCCTTCTGCTTATCCATCGTGTAGGAGTCAATAGCGTTGCGCATGATGTGAAGGTCCTCCTTCAACACTGATTCCTTCGCCGCCTTGATCGCAGAGATGAAATTCGGAATGGCCAGCCCCATCAGCACACCGATGATCAGGATCACCACCATCAGCTCGATCAGCGTGAATCCTTGCTCCGACTTGTGTCTGCCCTGAATCTTCATCGTCTCTACCAATCTGATTTCCTTACCAGTCAGCGTACTTGGTCCCGTCCAACGCCGTTCCCGTCGATTTCGAATAAACGTCAAAGACACTCTGTCCGCCAAACGAGTCGCTCTTTGGGTCGTCCTGCATCGAGTGCATACCCCACTCCGCCTTCCCCGTCATTGGATCGACCGGGATCTTGCGCAGAAACTTGACCTTCTTACCCTGAACATCCACTCCCTTGACTAGCTCATCCAAATCGGGAGGATAGTTCTGGCTATCCACCTTCGTCATGAACGCGCCCTTTTCAGCCGCGTCCTTGTAGTGGTCGATCGCATCGCGCATCTCCCACAAATCGCGCCGCAGTTCCCGCTCCTTTTCCCGCTGCACCTTGAACCGCGCAATCGGTACCGCAGCCGATGCCAGAATCCCAAGAATCGCCACCGTCACGATCAACTCCACCAGCGTCAGCCCAACCTCACCGCGGCGCTTGGCGCCCTGGCGGGGCAATCGAAGATGCATGAGCTTCATCATCCCGCGTCAACTCCTGAGTCATCCATCACGACTCGTCTCGCACTACTGAATGACGACGTGAGCATTCTGAGCGCTCACCGGTACCGGGCGCTGCGCAGAATCCATCGCACCAGGACGCGTGATCACAACATCCGATTCCCCCGATGTCTTCGCCTGAAACGTGAGAATGCACACCGCTCCACTGCCCGAGACTCCCGCAGTCCCCGGCGGTCGCGATGCAGCAATCGTGATCATCCCCGGACCGTCATCCCGATGCACCAGGGCAACGGCCTGCCCATCCTTCCCTAACAGGTCCCCGCTGTCCACATTCACCAGCGTCAGCTTGCTCGCGTCGTACTGGATCTGCAGCGGAACAGACGCAATATCCTGGGCTCCCGTCAGCGTCACAGCCACCGGAAAATTCGATCCGACTGTTGGGTTTATCGCACTCGGTGTCAAAACCATTGAGAGCGGTGCTGCAGGAACTCCACTGGCAGGAACTGGACCGGATGCCGCATTCGGAATATCCGCCTGGCTGTTTTGCCGCAACTGCGCCAGCGCTGATGGCACCGCAGCCTCTGAAGTCTGGCCCCGCAATGCCCCTGCGCCCGGCCCCGGCATACCCGGCTTGCCCGCAGGCAAGTTCCGGCCTGGCTTCGGCTGCACTGGCTCGGCCGATCTGGTATCGACCGGAGCAATATGCCGCAGCTCAATCGCCTGCCCTGACCCCGTATCAATCGAACGCAGATTCAAGGGCGTCAGCTCCTGGGCGCGCACAATATGAGGCGTCAGAACAAACACAATCTCGTCGTCCACAACCTCATGCGACCGCGAACCAAAGATATACTTCAGCAGCGGCAGTTCGCCCAAACCAGGAATACCACTCGCGCTTACCAAATCCTGCTTGTTCAGAATTCCAACCAGGATGCTCGCCTCACCCTCACGCAGACGAATCACCGAGTCAGAAGACTTCTGCGCGATAATCGGTTCCGTCACGCCGCTGATCGTCGAAGTACCACTCTCAGAGCTCACCTCAATCTTCATCTTCAGCGTCACATCGTGGTCGTAGTGCACCGTCGGCGTCATGTCGATCTGCACGCCAACATCAATGTACTGGAACTGCGTCTGCACCGCCGACTGCGTAATCGCCGTACTCACACCAGCCGAATACGAACCCGTCGCAATCGGAATACGCGAACCGATCTTGATTGTCGCCTTCTGTGAATCGGTAGATCGGATGCTCGGGTTCTGCAAAATCTTGGTATCAGAATCCGACATCAGCAGGTTCGCCGTCGCCGAGCTCACCGTCACCGCAAAGTTGTTCGCATTCAGATTCGCCAGGTTATTCAGCGTCAACGAGGATGAGGCAGTACCCGTCCCGGTCCCCGTAGTCGTAGTCGTGCTTGAAGACGTAGGCGGCTGCAACGCAAAGCTGATGCTGCCCGGCCAGCTCAGGCCAATGTTCCGCAGCTTGTCCTTGTTCACTTCCATGACCGCGATATCGACCACCACTTCAGGCCGTGCCTTGTCCAGATCGTTGATCACTTTCTGCGCCAGCGTCAGTTCATCCGGTGTCGCACGCATCACAATCGCATTCTGGCTCGGAACCCCATAGACCTTTGCGTTCGGCAGCACATTACGCAGCGCCGTCTGCACGTCGTTCAAATCATTCTGCTGCCAGGCATTCGAGAGATAAAACGTCTGCACCGCCTGCTCATCCAACTCCGTCCGCTTGGCGCGGCTATTCTGGGCCACAAAGACCGTGTTCTCCGTCACCGGCCGCCAGAACGTCGTCGAAAGCGTACCCACAATCCGCAACGCGTCCATCAAAGAAACATTGTTCAAGTCCACCTGAATGCGCTTGCCGTTGTAGTCCGGATCAAAAAGCACATTGATCCCCGCCGCCTTGCCGATCGCCTGGTAGATCACCTTTGTGTCTTCCGTCATATGTAGCGTCAGTGGCTCATTTGAAACCGGCTTCAGCTCCGCCGGCGCTGCTGCATCTTCCATGGCCGCTGCTGCAGGCTCGCTCAGACTCGTTTCGCTGCGCACCGGCGTGTTGCCTTGGTGTGCGCGAAGATGCGCAAGCTCCTGTGAGGCCGCCTCATTGCCCGGATCAACCGCGACCGCGCGCATAAACTCCGTCAACGCCGCGGCCTCGTTGCCCGCCGCCAGCAGTTTGCGCCCCTGAGTCACATGCGAAACCCCAGCCGCCTGCCGGCTGCGATAAAACGCCTCGCGCATCCGCAGGTCCGTCGGAGCCTTGGCATAAGCCTTGCTATATGCCTCAAACGCAGCTTCATAGTCCTCATGCGCCTCAGCAGATTGGCCGATCGAATACAGCTTCCTCGCCGAGTCTTCCGCCGACGCCGGTATCGACAACGGGCCAAGCGGCGCGAGCATCATCGACGCGGTCAACAGCAGGGCTACGACATTTTTCGAAAGGGTGAGCGGGCTAGCAAGGCGGTTCATCAAACTCCCATACAACTTCTCATGCGCTGGTGTCCCTGCAGAATTCCGGCTCTGCCTCGGGGCTGGTCCTGCAGCGTCGCGCGAACTGCCTACGCTTCCCATAGCAGTTCTCAGCCGATGTCCAGCAAAATTCCCGGAAAACCAGCTCCCGGAACGCTTCGAAAGACCAAATGCCACACTCCAGCAATGCCTCATTCTAGCAAAGCTCCTTTACAGCCCGGCCTGAAACTGCGCCAGTGCTAGCATGAAGATTCGAGGAAGTTTCACCATGTCGCGCCAAAGCAGCTACAACATCGCCCCCGCAGCCAAACCTACCGGTCAGGCAGCCAAGCCCCGCGACCCCGTCGCCAGCGGCCAGCGCGACGCCGCTTTCAATCGCAGCGCAAGCTTTAACTACTTTCTCGTTGAAAAAGTCGAGGCCGGCGTCGCCCTCCGCGGCACTGAAGTCAAGTCCATCCGCGAGGGCCAGGCCAATCTCAAAGACGCCTACGGGCTTATCAAAGACGACGAAGCCTTCCTGCTCAACTTGCATATCGGTCCCTACTCCCACGGCAACAGCCAGAATCACGACGCGCTCCGAACCCGCAAACTCCTGCTCCATAAAGAGGAAGTCCGGAAGCTACACGTCAAGACGCAGATCAAAGGGCATACGCTCATCCCCGTCCGCCTCTATTTCCGCAACGGCCGCGTCAAATGCGAACTGGCCGTCGCCAAAGGCAAACAGGAGTGGGACAAGCGCGAAACCGAAAAACGCCGCGAAGCCGACCGCGAATCCCGCGCCGCCATCAACGAAAGCAAACACAAAGGCGGACGGTAAATCCCCAAAAACAACCCAGCCCCAGCCGCAACCCCGACGCCAACACCAGCAAATCAAACGGCCTTGGCCGTGCCTTCTATGTCCCATCGCCGAGGTGTATGACGGGCCGGGTGACCCATCTCCCGCCTCTCCCGAGCCTCCAGCGAAGCGAATTCCTCGCCGGAGTGGTGGGACATGGGAACCGCAATTGCCCATGAGTCGCTGCTTTTGCCGTTGCTTTTCTCGCCTCAAATGCCCGCAGAGAATCTGCCTTTGCCTCGCACCCCACCCTTCGCTTTGTAAAAGGGCACGGCTTCAGCCGTGCCAAACAGACAGCAGCCAAAGCCCTCCCGAGGGGCCTCGACGGCCCGAACTTTCGACTTCCCCCAATCCGACTTATGAGGAGTGATTTGCGAACAACCTTACTGAAGTCAAGCAAGGCTCAAACCGGCTTGCCCAGAAGGCGTCTCCAACTCTTTACAAAAAACCTATCTCTCAGAACGCAACTCATTGCAAGTTGGTCCCAGGCTGTTCCGATCGACTCGGGATAGTGAACTTCAACGCCTCGGCTGTGATGAGGTGCGTTCCTCCACCCTTCAATTGGCTTCCAATTTTCTTCGTAGGGCATGTTGGGCTCATAGGTATGACTTCCAGCGTGTAGGCAGTATTGGCTTTGGTCGTCACCAGTCTCGATCACGGGTAGCACTATATCGACCGCCAAAAATTCGTTGCGGGCAGTGTTATATAGCTCTTCGAATTCCAGAACACAAGCAAGATCAAGGATTATCGACGCTGCGAGGCTTTCGCTCCTCTCCTTCAGCTCAATGAAATCGAACGGAGATCCAAGAAAATAGGCCGTTTCCTCCGCAGGAGTGGCATGGACATGCGCCAACCCGAAGCTGCCCTCGTCGTAAGAGTCTGCAATCCACTTAGTACTCATTGTGAGAAAGGACTGTACTGTCGCCGCTTTTGCGGAAGTAGCGATCAAAAGAGAGGGAGGCACAAGTGAAACAGCCCACCGATCGGAAGGAAGATGCGTGGTTCCGACATTCGCTTCAATGAACTGCTCCAAGTATGCGGCCACTTTCGGTGAAATCTGACTATTTTGGTCTATGTCTCGTTCCAGAAGCCCGAGCATGCCCAAAAGCTCCAAAATATGCATGCAACGAACCGGGTAGGAGACAAATGGGAACGGCGACCCATCGGACCACAGGATTGCGTCAGGCTCTAGAAATCGTCCCTCGCATTCGCTCCATAGATCCAGCCCATAGTGGCGGAATTGAGCCTTCGCCGTGGCCACAGAGACCACAGCTGTCTCAGGCACCGGCCTCAAACTGTGGATCGTCGCAAGGGTCGAGCGCAGGAGCATAAGGGCGATGTGGCAGGCGAGGTCGAGACGGTTCGACCGTCGGCAATGGCTTGCGATGACCGCAGCCTCAAGCGAATCCCGTAAGTTTTGGGTATTCCATGCTGTGCGTATCCACGACCGCGAGTATCTTTCGAGGACGGTGAAGTTCAGCTGATCATGCTGTGACCCTAATATCTGGAGCAATTCAAGTGATGAACCGCTCAAGCACACTGGATCACGGGCGAGCATGTCGATTAGAGAATCCCTGTCCCATGTAGTGAATTGAATCTCGCCCCGCGCCTTGAGCTGCTCCGCGTACTGTTGCGCCGCCAAAGGCGCGCCACCCACGAGCCTTCCAGTGATAACGAGAATCGCCTTGCGTGGAAGATCCTGATCGAAATTTGGATGAGCGAGCGAATTTGTGCGCAACATGTCGATCTGGCCGCGCAAGGCGTTCCAGTCAGTAAGATTGATGTCGCCTGCCTTGGACTGGAAAAGGAACTGAGCTGGTTTGCCTTCGTCGATGCCTTTGGCGATAAAATCCTTGCCGAACTCAAACGATCCGTGCAGAAAGTGGATGTCCCTAAAACCTTGCAGGCGCAGGAGTGCCATGAATGGCGCATCGAACTCACGTTCGGTCAGCGACTTAACATAGCTTGCGATGGCGTCGGTTAGCAAAAAACTCCTTACGTTTACCCTCAATCATGTCGTCCCACTGTTTCTGCTGGTCCACTGTCCACTGAGGCAGCGCCGAGATTGCCTTCACCATTTCAGGGCTGGCAATCAATTGCGGCAAAATCGGCGTCCCGTCCTTCCGGAAACGAAGGTCCATTTTCGAAAAACTCTGGAGATAGGCTTCGAATGTGAATGGCGCACCGTTCATGATTGTTGCTGTTCCCGCTCCTTCGCAGGTCCGCGCGAGTGTGTCGTAAAAATGACGCATGCAGTGGCCGATTCTTTCTTCCGCGATCGAATCTGCTTGTTCCGCAAGATACTCAAGGTTGCGCATTCGTACGTCATCGAGCTTTACAACCGCTTTAGACACCATCATCAATGGCGCAGTCGCCACAACCTCGCCTGAGGGCATGGTGTTCTGGGTGATTGGTATGTTCTCCATCGGCTCGGCTTCACGTAACTGCGCGTAGACCGGATTCTTAGTTTTCATCAGCCCCTTGACAGCCAGACTCAGGAATTCGAACTGTGCACGCTCGTACTCGGGCAGGGCAAAAGGCTTCGCTTCGAAATGTTCGTTGGCCGTCATCGTTTGCTAGCAACCCTATCCCGGAGAGCTGTGATCGCCCATTTTTCTTGTAGCTCAGGCAGCAGCCAAGTGAAGGCTACCATGCTCCTGTCGTCATGAACACTCTTGCGGTCTTTAGGTCAGACCGATTCGGCGCAGATAAACGCCGTTATCCTCAGCCGCCAAACGGTTCCAACCCTACAGCAACCCACACCCGCCCACCCATCGCGCCCGCCGAACCACCACAATCCCACCGCGAGACCAAATTCTCACACCCTTCCGACCCTGCAACCCCGCTCCCCGCCTGGCAGTGAAATAATACGGTCCATGAAGACCGAACTCATTTTCACCGCCCCCTCTGGCATCGCCACGGAACTCCTCATCGTACTCGCTGCCGACACACAGTTAGCCAAGGGCCCCGACGCCAAACCTGAATTGGTCCTGCTGACCGCAGATGCCGCCGTGAAAGCCGCCGCAGCCACCGTGCTCTCGCTCGGCGAGTTCAAGGCCGGAACCAACGAAACCCTGCTCATCCACACCCCGGTAGGCCTCGCCGCCAAGCGCCTGCTCATCGTCGGCGTAGGTAAGCTGACCAAGGCAACTGCCCACTCGGTCCGCGCAGCCGTCGGCACTGCAATCCGCTTCGCCAAGCCACGTGCCATTCGCGCCGCGGCATTTGCCCTCCCCTACGCGGCAGAATTCCCCGCAGGTTCGGCAGCCCGCGCCGCCGTCGAAGGCGCCTTGCTGGCCGACTACGACCCAGACACCTACCGCTCTGACCGTAAAGACCTTAGTATCTATGACTTCACCGTCATTGCCACCGCCGGTGCGGATGCAGCCGCCGTCAATCTTGGCTACGCCGAAGGCATCATCGTTGCCGAAAGCCAGAACTTCGCCCGCGAACTCGTCAACGAGCCAGGCAACAAACTCACCCCCACCATCCTGGGCCAGCGCGCCGCCGCCATGGCAACCACAAACGGATTAAAATCAGAGGTTTACAGCACCTCTAAGCTCCACGAACTCAAGATGGGTGCCTTCTGGGCCGTCTCCCAGGGTTCTGAAGAACCACCCGCCCTAATCGTCCTCACCTACGAACCAGAAGGCTACGACCCCGCCACCTACACCGGTCCCGTTTTGGGACTGGTCGGCAAAGGCATCACCTTTGACACCGGCGGCATCTCAATCAAACCCTCTGAAAAGATGGAACTTATGAAGTACGACATGGGCGGCTCAGCGGCCATGCTCGGCGCCATGGCAGCCATTGGCCGCATCAAGCCCAAGGTCAAAGTCATCAGCGTAGTCTGTTCAGCTGAAAACATGCCTGACGGCAAGGCCCAAAAACCGGGGGATGTACAGACCGCTATGCCTTTTTCCGCCGACGAACCAGGCAAAACCATCGAAGTGATCAATACCGACGCGGAGGGCCGCATGGTGCTTGCTGACGGTCTCACCTACGCCCGCCAGCTTGGATGCACCCACCTGATCGACGCCGCCACACTCACCGGAGCCTGCGTCGTCGCGCTCGGGCCGGTGAGCGCCGGAGGCTTCTCAAACAACGATGAGACCTACGAAAAGCTGGTCAAATCGCTGGAAATCTCCGGCGAAAAAATCTGGCGTCTGCCGCTCGGGGACGAATATCTGGAGCAGATCAAGTCGGACATTGCTGACCTTAAAAACACGGGCGGCCGCTGGGGCGGAGCCTCGACTGCCGCGCAGTTCCTGCAGGTTTTCGCTGGCGATACGCCGTGGATTCACCTGGACATCGCTGGGATGGCCTGGTACGAAGACACCAAGCCTTTCATCGCCAAAGGGCCGAGTGGGTTCGGGGTACGCAGCATTCTGGAATGGGTGCGCAGCTACGAGAAGTAGCCATGGAATCAAAATGTCACACGTGTAACATTTCAGCGAATGGGACGGGTCTGGAAAACTTTGTTGGAAGTAGTTTGTTTTCTATCAGTTCCATTTGCCGTTTTTATGGTGCTTTTGTGCCTTGTTACAGCGAACGGTAATATTGACCATTTTAGCGGGCTGTGTCACACAGCCCGGCAGCCTGGGATTTGCCCGACTCCCCCAGTCTCGAAGGAGAGACTGGGGGAGTCGGTTTATTTGGCTGCGTTGCCGCCCTTGTAAACCACGCCGGACTTCATCACGAACTTTACGTCCTGGAAGAGCTTTACGTCTTGCAGTGGATTGCCGTCGACGGCGATGATGTCGGCCCATTTGCCGGGGTCGAGGGAGCCGGTCTTGTCGCTCCATCCCATCAGGTCGGCAGCATTGACGGTGCCGGACTGGATGGCGGCGAGTGGGGTCATGCCGAGGTCGCGGACGTAGACTTCGAGCTCGTGGCCGTTGAGGCCGTGGGGATAGACGGCGGCGTCGGTGCCGAGAGCGAATTTGACTCCGGCTTCGTAGGCTTTTTTGATGTTGGGCTTGGCGACAGCGATGGTGTCTTTCATCTTTTGCTGGTAGAAGGGCGGGAGGTGGCCGTTCTCAATCATCCAGTCTTCGAGGTAGAGGGTGGGGACCATGTAGGTGCCGTTCTTCTTCATCTCGGCGATGCCGGCGGCATCGACGAAGGAGCCGTGCTCGATGGAGTCGATTCCCGCCTGAGAGGACCAGAGGATGCCCTGCGCGCCATGGGCGTGAGCGGCGACTTTGAGGCCGAGACGGTGGGCTTCGGCGACGATGGCCTTGAGTTCTTCGAGGGTGTACTGGGAGGCCTGCAGGCTGTCGCCCTTGGAGAGGACGCCGCCAGTGGCGCAGACCTTGATGACGGTGGCGCCGTACTTGATGTTCTGGCGGACCTTTTGTTGGACGGCGGCGATGCCGTCGGCTACGCCTTCGCCGACCTGGTGATATTCGAAAGGCAGCAGGTTGTCGTCGCAGTGGCCGCCGGTGATGCCGAGGGCGGGGCCGGAGACCTGCATGTGCGGTCCGATAACCTGTCCGGAATCGACGGCGTCGCGCAGATCGACGTCGGTGTAGCCGCCCGCGCCGACGTTGCGGATGGTGGTGAAACCGGCAAGCAGCGTCTTTTGCGCATTGACGACGCCGTTGATGGCTTCCTTGGCGTTGGTGCTGGTGAGTTCCTTATAGGGATCGAACTCGGTGTTCATGGTGATGTGAGTGTGGACGTCGATGAGGCCGGGGGTGACGGTCATGGAGCCGAGGTCGATTTCCTTGTCGCCGGGGGCGGCGGGCGTGGAGGCGGTGGGGGCGATGGACTGGATGGTTTCGCCGACGACGACGATGGTCTGGGCGTCAAGGAGCTTGCCGGAATGGACGTCGAGCAGGTGTCCTGCGCGGATGAGGGTGCGGGTGGGGGTTGCGGCGGGCTGGGCCAAACCGGAGAGGCCGACACACGTGAGAGACAAAGCAAGAAGTAATTCAGAACGGATGCGCATGCGGTCCCCTTTTCACCAAGCAACTTTGGATTGCCCCAAGTGTAGCAAGGATGGGTCGGGCCTTCAGCTCTCGGAATTTGGCGGCTCTTTTTCCAGCCCGTTGGGCTGTGCTGGCATGACGCCGCGCCATTGGCGCTGGGTGGCGGTTGATTCGCCACGATCACAAGGCGAAAAGTTGACATTGAGAATGGAGATTTCTACTCTCGAAGCATGGCGACTCTACCGAGCAATATCAGCGCGCTTTCCGATGCCGAAAAATACGAACTAATCGACGCCCTTTGGGAAGACCTCGAAACGCATCCACGAGCGATCAGCGCGGAACAGGCGGAGGAACTGGATCGGCGCATTGCTGCGTATGAGGCGAATCCACCCGTCGGTTCAACTTGGGAACAGGTGAGGGCGGGGCTACCCAAGCGGTGAGGTTGCCTGTCCTTTGGTCGGATGAAGCTCAAGCGGAGTTTTACGCCGCATATGGCAACAGCACCTATGGAAGGGGAAGGGGATCGCATCTCTCTTCAAAGTTGACTTCGCCGGAATCCAAAATTCTGAATGAGAGCAGCAGCTATCAAACAGAATGTCGGTGGTACCAGCATTCTGCTTCGGTGTATTCTGTTTCGTAGAAGGGAGACTTTCATGGCCAGGGCTGAACTATTTATCGAAAGACGTGAGCAGGGAGATTATGCAGTAAGAAAACCAGGTTCGGAAAGAGCAAGTGCGGTCCTCCAGACCCAAGCTGAAGCCATTGAGCGGGCTCGCGAACTGAATCCGGATGCAGCGGTGCACGTTGAGCGTGTCCGTGATACCAATGTTGGAGGTAGAGACAAATGGCGGAAGGCATAACCGCTAAAGAGCTCGCCCTGCTGTCGTAAAAAGTCAAGCCGTCTTGCTTCCAGATCGAGTCTGCCGTTAAAGGCGTAGCCATTGCGGTTGGTATGCCGTTTTCGATCGAAGCGTTCTTATACTTTATATTTGCTCTTTATCCGCGCAGCTGCCATGTCGATTTCTGGAAATAGGGTGCTTTCATTAATGCCAATATTGTCGAGCGCCTCTCGAATAGACCTCTTTTGACCTTGCGGGACAATGAACGGTGTCTTTTCGATCTCGTATGGGAAAAACATAGTCTTGGGTGGCGGCACAATGCCGTAGAGGATGAAGGCCCCAGATTGTGCCAGAATGCGCCTGTTGCTCATCTTGGGATGAACGTAATATGGCACAAATAAATCTATCGGGTTCATAATTGGCAGGAAGTATGGTTTTTCAGACCTGATAAATTGAAGAAGTCGCTCCACAACTCCGTTTTTATTGAATTTCTCGATGTTTTCAATATCCGTTAGATCTCCTGTTAGCGATTCTCTCAATCGATAAATATCAGCCTTTTCCTCAGCAGTCATATTCGCCAAATTGGCAATGCAGCTCACGGAATCGCTGTCATAATACTTTTCAAGTTCTGGTGGAATTGCAAAAGCAGTCACCAAGCCATCACTCGGTTCGCTACCAAAAGGTCCTGGGTCGGTTGCGAAGAAAAGCGCGACCATTGCGTTCCGCGAAACATCCAGCAGTCGAGTAGGCAGCCCAAAATGCTGCATTCGAACGAGCTTGTCAAACATCGTTTCGTCGGATGCAAACTCATGAGGCTGAACTGAAATCAGTTCACGAACTGCCCTTTTCTCGTTTTCCAGTAGCTCTTTAAACTCAGGTCGGAATATACCTCCAACGTTTAGCCAAGACGAGTCCCGCTGGCCTCGATAACACTTCAAGTGGCTAGAGCCGGAAAAGTATCGAGCAAATTCTCCTATGAATTCAGATAAGGTTTGAGGCTGCACAGATGCGTTCGTGCTTTTCTTTTCCATACGACACCCTGGTAGTAACCTCTTGGACGGTTATCTTCTTTTAGCACAGACTGCTTGAGTTGCATCATTGCATAACAACAATACACAGCAAAAGTGCACCCGCTAAACAAGAAGTCCCGGATTTCAATCGGCGGCGGAATTCAGTACTGTTTGCGAGAGCGACGATCCGTTTTTCCTCTAAAGCCGAGCAGTTGGCGTGGGGGGACGGTGGCCTAGTAGCATCCAGACTGTGCCTGAAGAGTTGCGCAAGCCTGGACCTCCTTCGAAGCTGGATACTCCTGCGATGTATATTCGCGGCTTCGGGACACACCTACTGCGAGTTTGCTCTAGTGCGCCTGGCGGGATTTTGCGGCCAGGTGGCGACGGTCCAGAGCATCGCGGAGCAGGGTCTTGATTACGGCTTGGCGGCTGACATTCAGCATCATCGCTTCCTCGTCCAGCTCACGTAGCATGGGAGCGGTGAAATCGACATTCACGCGCCGAACGACAGTAAAGCTATTTGTAAAGTGAGCAGAAATATCCTCACCGCGATCGGCCATTTCCGCAATTTCTTCCGCACTGACGGGCTTAGATGTTTTCGGCATACAGTCTCCTTTCCTCTGTTGTTGCGGGCCACAAAGTGACCAGGTGGTAGAACTCGCCAGCGTTGTCCTGGCGGACTTCGTAAATCACGCTATACAATTTGCCCGCTACCCATCCGATGGCGCGCCATTGTTCGGGATCATCTGAACGGCGGTCGACAATATGGTCGCCCTCGAACAGCTCCTGTACTTCGTCAAAGCCAATGCCGCGCTTTGGGTTTGCCCGCAGAGCCTTGCTTTTCTCGGGATCGAAGCGAAAGCGCATGAGTAACAGTTATACCATTTTGCATTCAGACGCAAGTTTTGAAAGTGAGAATCAATATCGGCTTGTAAGAACCTATGGCTGATCGGACCGACCACCCTTTGTTTCTCTTAGGCCGAGCGGGGTTGGCGTGGGGGGATGGTGGCCTTGTAGCATCCAGATTGTGCCTGACGAATTGCGCAAGCCTGGACCTCCTTCGAAGCTGGATACGCCTGTCACCTACATACGCGGGGTGGGGCCGCGGATTGCTGGGCTGATTGCGGGCAAGGGATTTCTTACGGCGGAAGACTTGCTGTATCACTTGCCTTTTCGCTATGAGGACCGGCAGAACCCGCGTTCGCTGGACGAGTTGAAGCCGGGGGAGATGGCGAGTGTGATTGCGGAGATTCGCGGGTCGGGGCTGCTCTCGACCAAGCGCGCGCCGATCTTTGAGATGACGGTGGGGCAGGGCAATCTGGCGATGAAGTGCGTGTGGTTCAACGGGGGGTATCTGCAGGGGCGGTTCAAGGCGGGGCAGACGATTGCGTTGTTTGGCAAGGTGGAGCCTTCGCGTTCGACACGGAATATGAAGATGATCCAGCCGCAGTTTGAGCTGATTCCTGAAGCGGGGGAAGACGCCGAGACGCGGATGCTGGAGGTCGGGCGGATTACGCCGGTGTATGAGTCGCTGGGCGGGGCGCAACTGGCTTCGCGATGGCAGCGGAAGGTGCTGTTTCGGCTGCTGGAGTCGATTCGAGGAGCGGTGCCGGAGTGTTTGCCGCAGGCGATGCTGGAACGGCTTGGGCTACCGGATCGCGCCAGCGCCCTGCGCGAAGCCCACTTTCCCTCAGAAGGGACGACGCAAATTGCCCTGATGGAGGCGCGGACGCCGGCGCTGCGACGGCTGATCTTTGAGGAGCTTTTTTTTCTTGAACTTGGCCTCGAACTGAAGCGGCGGAAGGCGCAAAAGCAGCTTGGGATCCCGTTTAAAACTACCGACCAGGTGCGGGCGGCGATTCGCGAGGTGCTGCCCTTTCACCCGACCGCCGCGCAAAGGCGCACGCTCGGCGAGATTGTGGCCGACATGCGCCAGCCGCACCCGATGCGGCGGCTGCTGCAGGGGGATGTTGGCTCGGGCAAGACGATCGTGGCGTTGCAGGCAATGCTGGTGGCGATTGAGAACGGGTACCAGGCGGCGATGATGGCTCCGACGGAGATACTGGCGACGCAGCATTATCTGGCGGCGCGGAAGCTGCTGAGCCGGGCATCGAAGAGCTACAAGGTGGTGCTGCTTACCGGCTCGCTTGACCAGGACCGCAAGCGGCTGGCGCGGAGCCAGATCTTCTCTGGAGAGGCGCAACTGGTGATTGGGACGCATGCGCTGATCGAGGAAAAGGTGGAGTTCTCCGCGCTTGGTCTTGTGATTGTGGACGAGCAGCATCGGTTTGGGGTGTTGCAGCGCTTCAGGTTGATGAAAAAGCCGGGGGCTGCGGAGCCGGATGTGCTGGTGATGACGGCTACGCCGATTCCGCGAACGCTGGCGCTGACGCTTTATGGCGACCTTGATTCGAGCGTGCTGGATGAGCTGCCGCCGGGCCGGACGCCGATTCTGACTCGCCGTGTTCCCGGCGAACGGCAGGAGGATGTGTGGGAGTTCGTTCGCAAGCAGGTGGCGCAAAAGCGACAGGCGTACATTGTGTACCCGATTATCGAGGGCGCAAAGGATGACCAGCCGGGGCTGGATTTTGCCCGAGCCGACGCGGAAGCAGCGGTTGAAGCTCCGGCAGCACCTGCCAAAAAGACCCGCAAAGGCAAGACGGCGAAGCTTTTTCCAGCGCCGGAGCCGGTGAAGGCCACCAAGCTGGATTTGCGATCGGCTACGGAGATGTATGACCAGCTCCGCACTGGAGCCTTGAGCGACCTGCGCGTGGGCCTGCTGCACGGACGCCTGGACGCCGACGAAAAGGACGTCATCATGCGGCGATTTCAACGGGGCGACATCGATGTACTTGTCTCGACCACGGTGATTGAAGTGGGCGTGGACGTGCCCAACGCGACCCTGATGGTTGTAGACCATGCTGAACGGTTTGGCCTGGCCCAGCTGCACCAGCTGCGCGGGCGGGTGGGCCGTGGAGCGGCTAAGAGTTATTGTCTGCTGATGACCGGGGAGCGAGTTTCGCCTGAGGCGGAGGAGCGCCTAGCGGCGATGGTTCGTACGCAGAATGGGTTTGAACTGGCGGAACTGGACCTGGCGATGCGCGGGCCGGGTGAGTTTTTTGGCACCCGCCAGGCTGGTTTGCCCGGCTTTCGGGTAGCCAACCTTGTCCGCGACCGTGACCTGCTCGAACTGGCGAAAAAGGAGGCAGCCGCTTTCGCCACCGTTCCGGAAGAGTCTGTTACCGAGGCTGAGCGAAAGCGCGTCTGGGATCATTTGCGCCATGCCTGGCAGCGCCGCTATGGCCTGATGGAAGCGGGATGAACCTTGCTTCCGCCAGCGCACCGCTTCTAAGCAGCCTCAGTCGAATTTGCCTGCAAGGTCAATTCTGACGGAAATGAATAGATTTCAAGATCGACGCTTACGATTTCCCCGCCACAATCTTCATGATGACTGCGGGTGCATTGGCATAGCTCGGTAAAGCGGAGGTGCGCCAACTGGCTCAGTTCAAGCCCAACGGCAATCAAAACCGTGTATATCTCCACGCATTGCATCCGTTCAAACTCAAACAGCATGTTAATCAGGCCTGCGTCGTTGGCTCCACGGCTGAGTACCCATCCTCCGCTGCCGAGGATCGCGCCGGTCAGCGTCTGGATCAGCCTCGCAGGCTCATCGATAGTCGTGGCCTTCATGTGGAGCGCCCAGGGTGAACCTGATTTCGATCCCGCGGAAGATAGTGTGGTTGCAATCATCTCCCTGTTCATCGGTGAGTCCCAGCGACCCTTCACCGCTGTTCAGGAGTGCTACGGTCCTGCACCGCTATGGGACACCTCGCGGCGGCTCCATTTGCCACTGACGGTGTTTCGTATCCCTTCATGCTGCCCTGGTTCAACCCGTCCGACGGGTGCGATGTATGGTAGGCTCCAACCAGAATGCTGGTCGGCACAGGAATCGATCTCACTGAAATTGCACGCATCCAAAAGACGATTGCCCGATTTGGCGACCGATTTCTGGATCGCATCTACACGCCCCGTGAGAAAGCCTATTGCATGCGCAAACGAAAGGCCGCCGAAAGCTTCGCAGCGCGATTCGCCGCCAAGGAGGCCGCAGCCAAGGCTCTCGGCACCGGGATCAGCCACGGCGTTACCTGGCTTGAGATTGAGGTAACGCGTGCGCCCAGCGGACGCCCCGGTCTGCAGTTCTTTGGTCGCGCCGCTCGCCTGGCAGCCAGTCTCGGCGTCATGCACGCCGCTCTTTCGCTTACGCATACCGAGAATCTCGCCATGGCCAGCGTGGTGCTGGAAGGCACGGGAACGCAAGCTGAGTAAAGCTGTTTCGCACGCCGAACTGGCTCCCAGGCTTCTTCAATGAAACCTTGGTCCTGCTTCTGGACCGTTGAACGGACCATCGTGGGCGGCCAGTCCTAATATTTGGCTTCGGCGCATCTTTACCTGTCTGGTATCCTCACTCAACAAGGGGAAGGTGTAATGCCAAGCCAAAAAGAGCTCCGTTGGTCCCAACTCAAGGTCGGCATACTGGCCCTTTCAGCCTTCGCGGCCCTCACTGTACTCATCTTTCTTATGTCTGGCACGACAGGCGGCTTGTTCACGAGGAAGATTCATCTCAAAGCTTATTTTGAAAACGCGAATGGGCTGAAAGTTGGCGCTCCAGTCACGCTGGACGGCGTCACTGTCGGTAACGTGACTAGTGTGCGCATTGTTCCCGCACACGAAGCCACTCCGGTCGAAGTGATGATCGACGTGGGCAAGAAATTCATGCCTTCGCTACACACCGACTCGACTGCCGCAATCGATCAGGCCGGCGTGCTGGGCGACGCGTTTCTTGATATTTCATCGCTCAAGGCACACGGACCCCAGCCCAATGACAACGCGACGCTGGCAACCGCAGCGATTCCGGGAATTCAGGACGTGATTCGCACCAGCCAGGGCTCCATCGAAGCTGTCACTGACGTCATCCACAAAGTCGGTACTCTTATCGACACCATGAACGGCGGTCAGGGGACTGCTGGCGTCATGCTGAACGACCCCGTCGTCGCGAAGAAAATCATTCGCACCATCGACCAGTTGCAAGCTCTGACCGATGGGCTTTCCAATGGCAAGGGGACTCTGGGCAAACTGCTCACCGACGACGAACTCTATAACCGCGCCAACTCGACCATCACAAAACTTGACACGATTGCGACTGAGTTGCAGAGTGGACAGGGAACGGCTGGCAAGCTGCTCAAAGACGACACTCTTTACAAGAATCTGAATCTGGCCATCGAGAACACGAACACCCTGCTCGCCGGGATCAACTCAGGCAAAGGGTCACTGGGCAAGCTGGCGAAAGACCCCGCCTTCGCGGAGAAGGTCGAAATCTCTCTCGATCGACTGAACATGCTGCTGCAAGGGATGAACGAGGGCAAGGGGTCGCTCGGACAGTTTGTCGTGAACCGCTCGATGTACGATTCGCTGGATAAAACTATCCAGGATACAGGTGAATTGGTGTCGGGAATCCGCAAGAATCCGAAGACGTATCTGACTTTCCACGTCAAACTCTTTTAGAAGCTTTTCACCCAGCCAGGCGCGCAGGTGAGCGGTTTCATCGCATGAGACTGTCAGTAGAGCGGAACTCGCCCTTACGATTGTTGGCTGTCCCAGCGGCACTGCGCACTGATAGAAGCTTTATTGATGCTTTGATGCCCTGTCAAACCCGGGAACCAACAATATTCTCGAAAATTCATCCTCGTGTTACCTTTCTAGGCAGCAGTGCAGGCCTGTCCTGCACCCATCATTCGCTCACGGACCCCGGCATGACGCGGGTCACTCCAAACCCAAGGAATCCGATGAAATCGCTTCGCCTCGCTTCAATCCTCTCGACTGCTTTATGTACCGCAACACTGCTTTTCACCATGAGCCCCCTGCACGGCCAGACTCTGGGCTATGTTGCCGATACTGCAGCTGCCCCTGCACCCCCAAAATCCGTGAAGAGTTTTGACCTGGCCGCGCTTGACAAGAGCGCGGACCCTTGCGTCGACTTCTATCAGTTTGCCTGCGGCAACTGGATGAAGGACAATCCGGTACCCTCTGACCAGACGCGTTGGGCACGGTCCTTCTCGATGCTTGGAGAGCGCAACCGATACCTGCTTTGGCAGCAACTAGACGCCGCCGCCAAGGCTCCCAAGTCTCAGCTCGAGAAAAAATACGGCGACTACTATACCGCCTGCATGAATACCGACCTCGTCGAGACCAAGGGTCTGGCACCTATCGCCCCAGCACTTGATCAGATCGCGGCATTCTCTGACCCTAAAAAGCTTGCCACACTCATGGGCAACCTCGCCGCCGCCGGAAGCCCGGCACCCCTGTTCGCCTTTGGCGTCGGCCAGGACGACAAGGATTCGACCCAGCAGATTGCACAGGCCTTCCAGGCTGGCCTTTCGCTTCCTGACCGCGACTACTACCTCTCGGACGCCAAGCGATTCCAGGACATCCGTGCTCAGTACGTTACCCATTTGACCAAGATGTTCAGCCTCGCGGGCGATTCCCCAGAAAAGGCTGCCATCGAGGCCGCTTCAGTTCTGCGTATTGAGACCGCTCTGGCCAAAGGCTCCACCAGCCGCACCGATCTTCGCGAGCCCACCAATCGCTATCACATCTACACGGTTCAGAAGCTGCAGGAACTTACGCCAGACTTCGAATGGGCCACCTATTGGAAGGCCATCAAGATCGGCCACTTTGACTCGCTCAACGTGGCGACGCCGGAGTTCTTCAAGACGGTGAACCAGCTGGCGACCTCTGAACCTGTCGACGCCTGGAAGGCCTACTTCCGCTGGCATACCCTGCACGGCTCGGCGAGTAATCTGCCCAAGGCTTTCTTTGACGAAAATTTTGCCTTTTTTGAGAAAACCCTCGCCGGTCAAAAGGAACCTACTCCGCGCTGGAAGCAGTGCACTTCGATGACCGACCAGGCGCTTGGCGAGGCTGTTGGCCAGGACTGGGTCAAGCAGAACTTTCCGCCAGCGGCCAAGGCCAGCATGGATAAGCTGGTCGCGGCACTGGAAAAATCACTCGGCGACGACATCAGCACGCTGCCCTGGATGAGCGACGCGACCAAAAAGGCTGCGGCAGAAAAGCTGAGCCTTATCCGGAACAAGATTGGCTACCCGGAAAAATGGCGCGACTATACGGCTCTGGCCACAGCGAATGATGACCTGATGGGAAACATCCACCGCTCGACCATTTTCCGGCGTAACTTTGAGCTTGGCCATCTCGGCCAGCCGGTGGACGAAAAGGAATGGGGTATGACGCCGCCGACGGTCAACGCCTACTATGACCCCTCGATGAACGATATCAACTTCCCTGCCGGCATCCTTCAGCCGCCGTTTTTTGATTTCACGATTGATCCTGCAGTGAACTTTGGTGGCATCGGCGTAGTGATTGGCCATGAAATGACCCATGGTTTCGACGATGAGGGCAGCAAATATGACGGGCACGGCAACCTGCGCGAATGGCAGACCGCCGATGACCGGAAGAAGTTCACCGAGCGCACCGACTGCGAAGTTGCTGAGTACAGCAGCTTTGAGGCATCTCCGGCTCACGATGAGTTGCCTGCGCAAAAGCTAAAGGGCGACCTTACCCTGGGGGAAAACACCGCAGACAATGGTGGCCTGCGCATCGCCTACATGGCCCTGCTGGATACGCTCGCTGCCGAGAAAAAGACCATCGACAGCAAGATTGACGGCTTCACTGAGTCACAGCGTTACTTCCTCGGCTTTGCGCAGGTTTGGTGCCAAAACCAGACGGATCAGGCCGCGCGCCAATCTGCGATGACTGACCCGCACTCCCCCGGCCGCTGGCGCACCAATGGCTCGGTGCAGAACTTTGAAGAGTTCGGCAAAGCCTTTGGCTGCAAGAAGGGCCAGCCGATGTACCCCGAACACTCGTGCCGGGTCTGGTAGCCCGTACCATCCCTTGAGTGATCAGAGGCGGCCAAGCGAATCACAATCCCTGGCCGCCTCTTTTTTGTTCATTCCCAACCGTGATGCTCATGCAGCAACTACTTTCGGGGAGATTCAAATGAAGCCTTTTCGCACCTCAGTCGCCTTCGGTTTGGCAGCCTTGCTGTGCAGCCTTGTTTTCACAGCGGGATTGCGGGCGCAATCCATGCTGGCTTTGGTGAACCTTGCCAGCCCTGCCGATTCCTCCGCAGCGCCGTCTCGGCCCAAGGAAGTGAAAAGCTTTGATCTGAATGCAATTGACAAGACCGCGGACCCTTGCACCGACTTTTACCAGTTTGCCTGCGGCGGCTGGAAGAAGGACAACCCCATCCCGGCAGACCAGACGGTCTGGGACCGATCCTTTTCCCTGCTTGAGGAGCGGAATATCTACCTGCTTTGGCAGCAGTTGGATGCGGCTGCCAAGAGTCCAAAATCATCGCTAGAGAAACAGTACGGCGACTACTTTGCCGCCTGCATGAATACCGATCTCATCGAGAAGAAGGGTATTTCGCCCCTCGATTTGCCGATGAAGCGGATCGCAGCGCTCACCAGTCCCACCCAGCTTTCTGAGGTACTCGGCGACCTTGCCGCGAGCGGATTTTCCGCACCGCTGTTCCGCGTTGGCGTTCAGCAGGACCAGAAGGATTCTTCGCAGCAAATCGCTACCATCTCCCAGGCGGGGCTCTCGCTGCCTGACCGCGACTATTACATCGTCGATAATCCCCATTTTGTCGAGGTCCGCAAGCAGTACTCCGCGCACATTGCCAGCATGTTCACCCTCGCCGGCGACACTCCAGAGCAAGCCGCCGGGGAGGCAGCGGCCGTGCTTGCGATTGAAACCGCACTGGCCAAGGCCTCTACCAGCCGCACCGAGCTGCGCCAGCCCGAAAATCGATACCACATCTACACCGTTGCAGAGCTCCAAAAGCTCGCTCCGGGACTCGACTTACCGACCTACTTCGCCGCCATCAAGTTCCGTCCCTTTGCCACGCTTAACGTGGCCACGCCAGGGTTCTTCAAGGCTCTCAATGAATTGACCGCGTCTGAATCCATAGAAAACTGGAAGTCTTATCTCCGATGGCATACCCTCCACGGCGTGGCGAGCAACCTGCCCAAAGCCTTCTTCAATGAGAATTTCGCATTCTTTGACAAAACGCTCTCTGGACAAGCTGAGCCTACCCCGCGCTGGAAAGAATGCACGTTCATGACAGACCAGGCTCTCGGCGAGGCAGTGGGGCAGGATTGGGTCAAGCAGAACTTCCCTCCCGCCGCCAAAAACAGCATGGACAAACTCGTAGCAGCCCTTGAAAAATCTCTCGGCGAGGACATCAAAACCCTTCCCTGGATGAGCGAGGCTACGAAAAAGGAAGCCGAAACCAAGCTTTCCCTGTTCCGAAGGAAGATCGGATACCCGGAGAAATGGCGCGACTACACAGCCCTGCACGTGGTGCGCGATGACCTGATGGGCAACCTGCAGCGCGAAGAGGTGTTTAGCCGCAACTACCGTCTCGACAAGCTTGGAAAGCCCGTCGATGAGACCGAATGGAACATGACGCCGCCGACAGTTAATGCCTACTACAGTTCTTCGATGAACGACATTAACTTCCCTGCCGGCATCCTGCAACCGCCTTTTTTTGATTTCAAGATCGACCCAGCCGTGAACTTCGGCGGCATCGGCGTCGTTATCGGCCACGAAATGACCCATGGATTCGACGATCAAGGCTCGAAGTTTGATGGCAAAGGCAATCTGCGCGAATGGCAGACTGCGGAAGACCGCAAGAAATTCACGGAGCGCACCGATTGCGAAGTGGCTGAGTATGGCAGCTTTGACGCCTCGCCCGCCCACGACGGTCTCCCCGCGCAAAAGCTCAACGGCAAGCTGACCCTGGGGGAAAACACGGCCGACAATGGAGGCCTGCGCATCGCCTATATGGCGCTGCTTGACACGCTGGCCGCACAGCACACGGCAAGCGATGCCAAAATCGATGGCTACACCCCCGCGCAGCGCTTCTTTCTCGGCTTTGCGCAGGTGTGGTGTGAAAATTCAAAAGACGAATACGCCCGCCAGTCGGCATTGACTGACCCGCATTCTCCCGGCCAATGGCGCACGAATGGGTCAGTCCAGAACTTTGAAGAGTTTGGCAAGGCCTTTGGCTGCAAGAGGGGTCAGCCCATGTATCCCGAACACTCCTGCCGCGTCTGGTAAACCTCGAAACAGCGGTGAAAGCCCCTGACGACCGCCACCCTGGCAGTCGTCGGGGCCTCTGCATCAATTCCCACTCGCAACGACTACATTCGCCAAAATCCCAGATACCCTATTGCTCCCCGGCGCGTCCAAAACTCCAGCAATCACGCGGGGTAATCACTGTGCGGCGCATCCGTGCCCCCGGAAACTATGCACAATGCCCCCGTACCTTCTACAATGCAGCGAGGGACCAAACCCCACCCAGCTCTGCTGCGGAACATGAAACCTGGCGGCACAAGACGCGCTCAGGACGAAGGAAAAGCATGAAGTTCAGGAAATTCGGCAAGACGGTGCTGACCGCTGCCCTCAGCTCGGCCATTGTATTCAGCCTCAGCTCTTGCGTTCGAAGTTTTACGGTTGGCTATTTGTATGTCACGGGCACTGTTACCGCCACGCCCTCAGGCAACGGCATCATCAGCGGCTTCAAAATTGATAACAATACGGGCAAGCTCACTGCCATGCATGGATTGCCTGTTTCGAGCGGCGGTGCCAACCCGGTCAGGATCGTTCTGCTTGCCGGGGGCCGCTTCGTCTACGTCCTCAATCGGGGTGCGAATGCGGCTCACGGATCGGTATGCACCACTGCTGACCCTTGCCAAAACTCTAACATCACCCAGTTTGTGGTGGGCGGCAATGGGGTTCTGACTCCGCAGCAGACCTTTTTCACTCAGGGAATCAACCCGATTCGACTGATCTCTGATACGTCTGGCAACTTTCTGATGGCACTCGATCACGACGCCCCCAGCGGAGAGTTTTGTGGCACCGTCGTCGCCGGCGCAACTTCTTGTGGCGATGTCACCGTGTATGCCATCAACCCCAGTACGGGACGCCTGTCGCTGGTTACCAACGCCCAGTTGACGGCCTCCAGCGGAAAGCCGGTGACCTACTTCCCCGTTCCCGCCAACCCCATCGACTTCTCTTTCGCCGCTGGATACCTGATGACCCTCAGCGGAGCCGCGGGTAGCGCTCAGACTGTGTATCCCTACTCGTACAGCTCAGCCTCAGGTCAGTTGAGCCAAAGCCAGAGTACGCCACAGGTGATCACCAACGGCAGCGGTAATCCGATGGGTCAAGGCACGGCCCTGGTATACGCTGGCAGCAAAATTTACCTCCTGGATAACGAGAGCATTACCGCCAACGGCACGACCAGCCCGTCGCAGCTGCTGCCGTTCACGATCGGCACGAACGGTGCTCTCCAGTCGCTTACCGGTGGCGCAGTACCGAATGATCCGACGCAATCTCATCCGATCTACCTGATCAGCGAATCCAAGGGCAAATTTGTCTACGTTGCGAATCAGCAGGGAGCCAGTACGGCTACCGGTGCAGGCATCGCCGGCTTCTCAGTCAACCCCTCTGACAGCGAACTCAGCGCCGCACCCGGCTCCCCCTGGGGCACAGGCGCGGGTCCACAGTGCTTGCTCGAAGACCCCTCCAATCAGTTCATCTATACGGCCAACGCGGATGATTCAACGGTGACCGGTCGGCTTCTCGACCCCAACTCTGGCGCGTTGCGTCAATTGAGCGGCAGCAGCGGTACATTTCCTCTCAACGGACCAGCCAGCTGGTGCGTCGCGACAGGCCGCACAAACTAGGCTGGTGTGATTTTCCGCATCACCTCACAGAAGGGCCCGCACAACTCGCTACGATCCGGCGCGGGCCCCTCTGATCAACCTGAAACCGGGCAACTCGGCTTCCGACCATTGGTCCTCTGCCGACAAGCCCAAGTCTTCAACGAAGGAAACGCATGAAGTTCGGCAAACCCGGCCAGATCACGCTGGTCTCCGCCATCGCCCTCGTGGTGGCCACATTATTTACCGCCTGCGGCACGCTCAACGTCGGCTTCATCTTTGTCGCGACCAACAAACAGTCCCCAGGACAGATTGAAGTGTACGAGGTGAATTCTGAGTCAGGGTCACTGCGGACACTACCCACTTCACCATTTCCTTCCGGTGGCCGAAATCCCGTCGCTGAAGTGGCCTCGCCGGATTACAAGAATCTTTACGTCGCCAACCGGGACGACAACAATATCGTTCAGTTTGGCATCGGAACCGACGGCAAGTTGTATCCGCAGAGTACTGTCAATACGCCTGGGTCTTTCCCCCTGGCGGTAACCATCAACTCATCCAACAAGTTTGTGTATGTTCTTGACACGTTGCAGCGCATTGGTGCCTGCAGCCTGACCAACCCCTGCCCCGGCTTACTGGCAAGCTGCAACATCAACGCGGACGGCTCCCTTGGCACCCTGGTCGACGGCACGAACCAATGCCTCAATTCCGCCAGCCTGCAGCTGACGCCCGCTGACACAAAAACGGTGCTTACGCCGACCTCGCTGAATCTGCTGGCCAGCGGAAACTTTGCCTATGTGAGCGCGTATAACAGCGCGACCAACGCGGGCTACGTTTTCGCATTTGCCACCGGTGCTGACGGCACACTTTCGCCGCTTAACGGGGGTCTGCCCTACCCCGTCGGTGCGCAGCCTGCTGCCATTGCCAGCGACGACGCGGGTGCAACCGTGTATGTTGCCGACAAGCAATTGAACAAGATTTCAATCTTTGCTGTGCAGTCAGACGGCAGCTTGAGTTTGAACAGTACAGTCGCCACCGGCGATCAGCCAGCCGCCTTGACGCTTGACGGAAGCAAGTTCCTCTATGTGACGAATTCCGGAGACTCGACGGTCACCGGCTACACCGTAGCATCTGGCAGCCTGGCGAAAATCTCAACGTACGCCTCCGATACCAATCCGATCGCAATCACTGTTGATCCGAGAAAGCTTGGATTTCTCTACACCGTCAACTTCCTTGGGAATTCGCTCAGCGGCTTCCAGATTGACCCCAGCAAAGGCAGCCTGATCAACACGCAGAGCACTCCCTACCTCTCGAGTCTGCAGCCCACCGCGATCGCAGGTATTCCGCACGGCGGTACAGCGAAGGCCAAGTAAGTCAGAACCGTGAACCTGGGCGTTTCCACTTTATTGTGGAACGAAGAGTTTAGGATCGAGCCGTTTTTCTTGACGAAAAGTGGCGCAGGGGTTGGAAAGTCGCTCCAGCCTAAGCTTGAAATGCCATAGCCGAACGCCATCTCAAGCTTTTACAATCGAGATGGATACAACTTAACCCAGTTTGCATGCGGCCAATTGTTCTGGCCCACGATGAAGGAAACAGATGAAGTTCAACAAAATCGGCCAAGTATTTCTGGTCTCTGCCATTGCCCTGATACTGGCCACCACCTTTACTGCGTGCAACCCTGTCACCATTGATTATCTTTTCGTCGCCGGCTACAAGCAGAGTCCCGGACAGATTCAAACCTTTCAGGTGGACCGCGTTTCCGGGGCTCTGAGTGTGGTTGGGTCTACCGTATCTTCAGGCGGCGTCAAGCCGGTCTCCGAGGCCGTTTCTACCGATTTCAAGCATCTCTACGTTGCCAATCAGGGTGACAGCACCCTGGTGGAATTCAGCATCTCGGCCGGCGGCCAACTGAGCTCTGTCAAATCCGTCTCCTTAAGCTCAGAAGGCAACACCCCTGTCGCCATCGCCATGAATGCAGCGGGAACCCTGCTGTATGTCGCGAATCTCTATCAGCCCGGCTGCTCCAGCATGAGCCCCTGCGCGGGCGCCCTGGCTGTCTTTCCAATCTCTGCGGATGGAACGATCAGCGCTGCGGTGGCTAACGGCGGCCTCAGCTACTTTCCCGTCGGCGTGAACCCGACCGCTCTTACCGCATTGGCCGACGGCAGTGCCGTCTACGTTACATCTTTTGATCCAACGGCAGGTCTCGGACATGTCTATGGCTTTACCGCCACCAGTGCAGGGGCTTTGTCGCAGCTTGCAGGGAGCCCGTATGCCGCTGGCGTCAAGCCGTCTGGCATTGCATCCGACCCTACAAGCCGCTTCGTCTACGCGACCGATTTCTCGCAAAATCAACTGATTGCCTACAGCATCATCGACAAAGGTGTTCTGCGGCCACTGATCAATGGTCCGTTCCGTACCGGCAGTCAGCCAACCGCCATTCAGGTTGATCCCCGCGGCAGATTCATTTACCTTTCGAACTCACTCGACAACACGGTTTCTGCGTACGCAATTGAAATTGCTACCGGTACTCCGTCTGCCGCAGTCAATGCCACCGGCTCTGCGTACAACATCACGGGCACCCAACCGGTCGCCATTCTGATCGATCCCGGCTTTGGCCGCTACGTCTACACCGCCAACCTGCTGGACAATTCGCTCAGCGGTTTCCAGTTGAACCCGAGTACCGGCACGCTCGCGCCGGCACAAAACGGTCCCTTCCCCTCGATTGGTGAACCCTCGGCTCTTGCAATGGTGCCGCACGGCAACCACTCCATCCAGATCAACCAGCCGTAAGCGGGTTGGTTCGGGAATCTACAAGGGCAGCCCCGCGCGGTGGCTGCCCTTTTTACTTCTATCGCGCCTGAGACAGGGGAACATGTGTGCAGCGCCTGATTTGTCGGCATGATTCCGTTGTTTGTTGAACAAATGGCGCATTCCATCCTGCGGATGGCATTCCCCATCGGCAACTCTCGTTCAATTCTTTTCGATCTATGCGACTCCCATCCATCGCCTCAGTAGCTTCTGGGCGGGCTTTTCGACCACATGCAGGGTCAACAGCCCAAGAGCTACCAGCAGCGCATAGCTGATCCACGGGTCAAAGCGGCTCAGCCCAAGGCGCGGCAGCAGGCCACTTTCATGCAGCCAGTTCCACAGGTTGAAGTGCATGAGATAAAGGCAGTAGCTTGACTCACCTACAAACACAAAGCCCCTGAATCCAAACAGTTTAGCCATCGGGTTCGTACCGGATAAACCGAGAATGATGCAACCAAACAAGGGCATCAGCAACCCATCGTGAAGCAGCGCAAAAGGCACCCTCGACCCCATTACGAGCACCCCATATATCCCAACAAACCCAGCCACACCCAGTGCAAAGCGCACCACCCCTTTGCGCTGAACAACTTCGTCCAGGCCGGCCAACATCACGCCAAACAAAAAGCTGGGCAGATGCGGCAGCGGCGTAAATTTAAGCGCCTGCAACCACGGCCCGGAAGAGAAACGGTCTACGAGTTGAAATCCATCAGGATTGAAGATGACGTACAGTGCGCCGGGGAGCAAGCCAAGGGCCCAGAGAGCAGCCAATCGCCAGAGATGGCCACTGAATCGCATCGGCCTGGGCAGGGCTGCAACCCATGGAAACAGCAGATAATAGGAGACTTCCGCTGACATCGTCCACGCTGGAGTATTCCAGAAGGTGGCGATCTCGGGAA
Organism: Acidobacteriota bacterium; assembly: GCA_025359885.1. Taxonomy (GTDB): domain Bacteria; phylum Acidobacteriota; class Terriglobia; order Terriglobales; family Acidobacteriaceae; genus Acidicapsa. Next base: position 35,369 of record JANYDG010000079.1, on the reverse strand, counting down.
TCCAACCCTGCAATAAGACCGGGGTCAATGCTACGCCTGTCCAGAACATCGCTGGAGAATGTGCAGCCCTCTCCGCTGCAAACATCTTCCAGCCGATAAGCAGACTCAGCAGATAGACGGGGTAGAGCCGGGTGAAGCGGGCTTCCCAGAAGCGCATCCTGTTTAAAGTGCCTGCACGGGCCCGCCCGGCATAGTTGTAGGCCAGAACAAAGCCTGAGAGCATGATGAAAAAGCTCACCGACAGGTATCCCGCATTCACAACAGGCGAAAGCGGACCGAACCAGTCAGGATTGGAGAAATGGAAAAAGACAATGTTCAGGGCCGCGAAGCAGCGCAGTCCTGTCAGTGCATCAAGCCGGGCTGGCTTTTGAGCTTCCACTGGGCAATTAGACGACAGTAGCAGAGCGCGGAGACGGCTAGGAAGTTACCAGCGAACCGACCTTTTCACCCATGGCGACGCGGCGAATGTTGCCGGGCCGGTTCATGTTGAAGATGATCATCGGCAAGTTGTTGTCTTTGCAGAGACTTACGGCGGTCAAGTCCATCACTTTGAGCCCCTGCTTGAGGATCTCCATGTAGGTGATTTCGTCGTACTTGACGGCATCTTTGAAGAGGACGGGGTCGGCGTTGTAGATGCCCTCCACCTTGGTTGCCTTCATGAGAACGTCAGCCTTGATCTCCATGGCGCGCAGTGAAGCCGCCGTATCGGTGGAAAAAAAGGGGTTTCCAATACCAGCTGCAAAGATAACGACGCGGCCTTTTTCGAGATGCCGGACGGCCCGGCGGCGAATATAGGGCTCGGCGACCTGATCCATGGAAATGGCAGTCATGACGCGGCACTGGACATCATGCTTTTCGATGGCGTCCTGGAGAGCGATTGCGTTGATGACAGTGGACAGCATGCCCATGTTGTCGGCAGAGACGCGATCCATTTCCTTGGCCTGCTCGGCGACGCCACGAAAGAAATTGCCACCGCCAACGACGATTGCTACCTCGACGCCCAGTGAGCGGACTTCGACGATTTCGTTAGTGATCTCAATGACGCGCTCTGCATCCAGGCCAAAACCCTTCTTGCCTGCGAGCGCTTCCCCTGAAAGCTTGAGTACGATCCGTTTATACATGCCTTTTCGAGTATCGCATACCTCGGGTTGCATTGGGCCGGACTGCAGTGCGCGGCAGCCTGAGGCTCAGCGGTCAAGGATTGTCGGTGACTGTTGGGCCAAGGTTGCTGGGCAAATATCGTGTGACACGGCGCACAGCGCAGGGCTGTACGAGCGGCGTAGCGTGGCTGTCATTCGTCGGGGATGCACGAACGCGGACTGCCTGGATTTGCCCAGCGACTCAGGCTTACCGAAGATGCCTGCACCGATAGTGAGGTAGGAATGTCTCTCTCGATTTGGCAATCCATGCAGCAGAAAGGCTACACCCGCAGGGATTTTTTTCAGTTTTGCGCGGCGGCGGCGACGGTGGCCGGACTTGGCCCTAGCGGGGTGAGCCAGGTCGCCTCGGCCTTTGAGAAGAAGGAAAAGCCAGCAGTTCTCTGGATGCATTTTCAGGAGTGCACCTGCTGCAGCGAATCGTTTCTCAGGGCGTCGCACCCGATTGTGCTCGACGTACTGCTCGATGTGCTTTCGCTCAACTACTCCGAAACACTGATGGCTGCTTCGGGTTTTCAGGCTGAAAAAAGTCTCAACGACACCATCAAGAACAACAAGGGGAAGTACATTGTTCTGGTGGAAGGGGCGGTGCCGACCGGTGCCGACGGCGTTTATTGCATGATCGGCGGCAAAACTGCTGAGTCGATTCTGCAGACGGTCGCACGCGATGCTGCGGCGGTAGTGGCCTGGGGCAGTTGCGCTTCGAATGGATGTGTTCAAGCAGCCAAGCCCAATCCGACTGGAGCGACACCTATCTACAAGTTGATTGACAAGCCGGTGATCAACGTTCCGGGTTGCCCACCTATCGCGGACGTGATGATGGCGGTCGTGACGCATTTGCTGGTACTTGGCCAGGTACCGGCGCTGGATAACCAGAATCGTCCCAAGGAGTTTTACGGACGCCGCGTTCATGACACCTGCTACCGCAGGCCCAACTATGACGCTGGGCTGTTTGTTGAGTCGTTTGACGACGAAAATGCGCGAAAAGGCTATTGCCTGTACAAGATGGGCTGCAAGGGACCGGTCACCTACAACGCCTGTTCGGTGGTGAAGTGGAATGAGGGCACCAGCTACCCGATTCAATCTGGCCACGGCTGCATTGGTTGTAGCGAGACGGGATTCTGGGACAACGGTCCTATCTATCAACATCTGCCGTCGTTCCCTGGCTTTGGTGTCGAGAGCACCGCAGACAAGATCGGCGGACTGGTGGGAATTGCGACGGTCGCAGGGGTGGCGGCTCACGCGGTCGTTACCAACGTGCGCAAGAGAAAAGTCATTGCAGAAGTGCATGAAGAAGATCAACCAGAGGTGTGAGGAAATATGACGCGTATCGTAGTCGATCCTGTAACTCGAATTGAAGGGCACCTGCGGATTGAGGCAGTGGTCGAAAACGGTGTCATCACCGACGCCTACAGCGCAGGTACGATGGTGCGCGGCCTGGAGAAGATTCTGATTGGCCGCGACCCACGGGATGCATGGGCTATTTGCGAACGCGTCTGTGGTGTCTGCACAACGGTGCATGCCCTGACCAGCGTGCGTGCCGTTGAGAATGCGCTTGGGATCGCAGTCCCTCCTACCGCAGAGCTGATTCGCAACATCATGATGGCTGCGCAGTACGTACAGGATCATGTGGTCCACTTTTACCACCTGCATGCCCTCGACTGGGTGGATATCGTGAACGCTCTCAAGGCAGATCCAAAGAAGGCAGCCGAGCTGGCCGGATCGTTTTCAAAGTGGGATAAGAACACGCCTGCATACTTCTCTGAAGTTCAGGACAAGATCAAGTCGTTTGCCGCGAACGGTCTGGGTATCTTTGCCAACGGCTATTGGGGGCACCCTTCCTACAAGCTGCCGCCAGAGGTGAACCTGATTGCGGTAGCACACTACCTGGATGCTCTCGTGTGGCAGAAAGAGATCGTCAAGATACACGCGGTGTTTGGCGGGAAGAATCCGCATCCGAATTATGTCGTTGGCGGCGTTCCCTGTTCGATCGACACCAATGAAGTAGCGGCGATCAACTCGGAACGGCTTAATCTGGTTTCGCGTCTGATCGATCAGGCGACTGAGTTTGTGAACGAGGTTTACATTCCTGACGTGATGGCTGTGGCTTCCTTCTACAAGGATTGGTCGCAATGGGGTGGCGGGCTATCGAATTACCTTAGCTATGGCGAGTTCCCAACCCGAGGGTATGCCCAGATTGAGGCCTTCAAGTATCCGCGTGGGGTGGTGCTTAATCGCGATTTGAGCACCGTGCATCCTGTGAATCCAACCGACTCGCAGGAGATCAAGGAATACATTGCACACTCCTGGTACAGCTACGATGGCGGTAACGAGCAAGGTATTCACCCCTGGGCTGGCGAAACGAAGCTGAACTACACGGGCCCGAAACCGCCCTTTGAGACGCTGGAGGGGTTTGAGAAGTACTCCTTTCTGAAGACGCCACGCTGGAAAGAACAGGCGATGGAAGTGGGCCCGCTATCACGGCTGGTGGTGGCCTATGCTGCGGGACACACGGACGTGAAAGAACTGGTGGGCCAGACACTGGGCAAGCTGAATGTGCCGGTTGGCGCGCTCTTCTCGACGCTGGGCCGGACGGCGGCGCGGGCGTTGGACGCGGATCTGGCGATGCGCTGGCTGAAGGAGTTCTTTGACGAATTGATGGCGCGAGTCAAGATCAACGAGGTTTCTACCTTCAACGGCGCGCTTTGGGAGCCTAAGACCTGGCCTGCTTCTGCTGAAGGGGTTGGCCTGACCGAGGCACCGCGAGGGGCGTTGGCGCATTGGATCAAGATTCGCGATGGGGCAATTGAGAACTACCAACTGGTGGTGCCGACGACGTGGAACGGCTCGCCGCGCGATGCCAAGCAGCAGCGATCCTCGTTTGAGCAGGCCTTGATCGGGACGCCGGTGGCGAAGATTGACGAGCCGGTTGAGATACTGCGCACCATTCATTCTTTTGACCCGTGCCTGGCCTGCGCTGTGCATTTGTACGATCCGCAGGGCCGGCACCTTCACCAGGTTTCCTTCGAGTGAGATTATGAGCTCTCCAGAGATTGGCGTAGGCATCGGTCGAGGGCGCAGGACGCCGCTGGACCATCAGCAACCGGTAGAGTACCGGCGCGTGTATGTGTGGGAATTGCCGGTACGCATCTACCACTGGATCAATGCGGTAGCGCTGGTGCTGCTGTGTGCGACCGGCTACCTGATCGGCGCGCCCACGAGCCCACTGTATGCGGCTGAGGCCTACCAGCAGTACTGGTTTGGGTGGGTGCGATTCCTGCATTTCACTGCGGCGTTTGTGTATGTGTTCAACTTCATGGCGCGGATTTACTGGGGATTTGTGGGCAACAAATACTCTCATTGGACCGCCTTCTTTCCCTTGAAGCCAGCGCAGCGGCAGGAGATGGTGGATGTAATCAAGGCCGATGTACTTGAAACCAAGCTGCATGGGCCGATCTCGACGGGGCACAATTCTCTTGCCGGGCTGATTTACTTCTTCACCTTCCTGGCGTTTGTCTTCCAAACGATTACGGGATTTGCCTTGTATTCCAGCATGAGTTCTTCGTGGCTACCGCGCATGTTTGTTTGGATCGTGCCGTTGATGGGAGGCGAATTCAGTGTGCGGTTCTGGCATCACCTGTTCCTGTGGTTCTTTGTCACGTTCGTCGTGGTTCATGTTTACCTTGCGTTTTATCACGACTACATTGAAGGGCGTGGCACGGTTTCGTCGATCATTGGTGGCTGGAAGTTTGAGCGGGAGAAGCGTGAGAAGTAAAAATGGAAAAACGTTGGTGCTGGGGCTTGGCAACGTTCTGATGGGCGACGAGGGGGTCGGCGTGCATGTGGTGCGCGCTCTCAAAGCGCAGCCATTGCCGCCCCATGCGGAGTTGCTGGATGGCGGCACAGGTGGATTCATCCTGCTCGAGCCGATGCAGTGTGCCGACCGCGTTGTGCTGATTGACGCGGCGGCAGACGGTAACCCGATTGGTACGGTGACGCGGACGGTTCCTCGCTTTTCGCGGGATTATCCGCCGACCCTGACGGCTCATGATGTCGGGGTGAAGGACCTGCTGGATGTGTTTTACATGCTGGGCGGCGAGCATAACGTGGTGCTGTACGCAATCAGCATCGATCCAAAGCAGCCGATTACGCTGAGCCTTTCGCCGGCGATTTCGAAGGCGGTCAAGGTTGCGGTGGAGCAGGTCAAGGCGGAGCTCACTGCTGTGGTTGGTTGAGAGCGGCGTCATTCTCGACAATGTCTGATAATAAAGGGGGGGGGAGGGGGGTACCTTTTCGGGTATTTCCGGCGTTCTGCGTGCCTCTTTATTGCGTATTGCAATATTTCGGCACTCTTGTCTGCTTTGTCTGGTTGGGAGCGGGTGGTTTGGGTGCCAAGTCTATTGCGAGTGTACGCGGAAGGGTTTTAATCCTCGGCAAGGAAGTGGTGGTCTGTTTGCCTGGGAATTTGAGAAACCCGGGTCTGAAACTCAAATTCGAAATACATCAGAAGTCTTTGACTGGTTTGGTCGTATCCACGAGAAACCTGTTGCGAAGCTACTTCCACGTATGGGCGACCATGGGCAGGCCGGTGATGGGCCAGTGGCTGACCAGGGCGTTGGTGTTCGGTTCGACGGGAATCGGTGAGCCGGGGGCGGTGACGGCGATATTCCAGCCGTCGAGGGTGATGAGCGGAGATTCGCCTTTGAGCGATGCAGTGGCTGCTTCGAGGGTGATGGAGCGGGTTTCGCCGGGGACGAGCGAGACGTAGTTGTCGCTGGCGTAGACGGGCAGGACGCGCTGGCTCTCAGACGCGCCGGGCTCGGCGGTACCGGGCTTGTTGCGGCGGAGCTGGAGGTGGGCCATGAGGGCGATCTGCTTTGACGGGTTGTGCAGGGTAACGACGAAGTAGGCGTTGCCGTCGCGGTCGAGGCGGGTGGCTTTGGCTTCAAGCGTTACCGGCTTCATTGAGTCGAGCGCGAGGAGGTTTTCTGGTTCGGCGAGAGAGCCCCGCCAGTAGAAATTCTCAGAGATGGGCAGGCCGGTGGAGTCTTTTAGCACGAGGCGAACGAAGTGTACCTGAGTGGAGAAGACCTTGCAGGCCGGGTCCCAGCCCTCACAGAAGCCGCCGAAGGGATCAGCCTGGCCGAGGTTGATGGCGGAGGTGGCGGGACCGGTGACGTCGAAGTCGTGTTCAAAGCTGAGAGTGCCGTCGAGGGCGTAGATGGATTCGTGGACCGTTGCGCCTTTGAGGATTTCGGGGCGGTTGTTGATGACCTGGAGTTCGCCATTCGATTCATTGAGCTGGACGTGGACCATTTCGCCTGCTTTCTTCACGGCGAAGAGCGAGGCGTTGGGTTCGAGGTCGTAGTGGTAGAGCTGCCAGACGAAGCTGGGCTGGGCGGGGGCGCTCATCCAGGTAATGACGGCGGTAGAGGGGTTAAAGAGCTTGGCGTTGCGCCCCTCATACATGGCCCGGTAGGCCTCGTAGTTGGCGAGTTGGCTTTTGCGGACGAAGTCGGCCATGTTGGCGAGCTTGCCGTAGCGGTTCGCCAGTGTGGTGGGGTAGGTGTCTCCGGCGGAAGCACCGCGGGCGAGGTCGTGCTCGGCCCAGTCGTCGTCGATTTGCTCCCAATCCTTCTGGGGCATCATGCCTTGCAGGCTCTCGATGGTGGGGATCGACGAGCTGCCGATTTCAGTTTTGAAGGCTTCAGAGTAGGCGTAATATTCGCGGGGGGTGCGCCAGCGGTAGGGGCCGCCAGAGTTGACGCCGTGGCCGGAGGTGGAGCTGGGCTGGTAGAGGCGCGTGGGTTCAAGCTCTGCCATGAGGATTCGGAGCTGGTCGTCGATTTGCTTAGGCGGGAAGCCCTCGTTGCGGGCGCACCAGACGGCGATGGAGGGATGGTTGCGGTAGCGGAGAATCTTGTCGCGCACGTTGGCCATGTACGTAGGCAGGTCGGTAGGGTTGGGGCCATCGGAGGGGTTGGGCTGGAAGAACTCGTCCCACAGGAGGATGCCGTATTTGTCGGCGAGCTCGTAGAAATCTTCGCTGGTGGATTGACCGACCCAGTTGCGGATAAGGTTCATGTTGGCGAGCTGATGGAGGCGAAATTCTGCATCGAGACGCTCGCGGGAGAGGCGCTTGAGGCCTTCGTCGAGGCCCCAGTCACCGCCACGGATGAAGATGCGGACTCCGTTGACGGAGATGGTGAGGTTTTCAGAGTCGGGGACGGTGTACTGAATCTTGCGGACGCCGACCTGGAGGGTCTGGCTGTCGGAGGCGTTGCCGTTTTGTTCAAAGCTGAGCTTGAGGGGGTAGAGATTTTGCGGGCCGTAGCCGTTGGGCCACCAGAGCCTGGGATTGAGGAGGTGGAGGGCGGGGAAGGATTTGGGATCGAGGGCGATGGGGGTGGAGGTGTGGGGGGGGAGAGTGACTTGCCGCTGGACGGAGATTTCGCCGAGTTTCGCTTTGAGGGTGCCGGTCTGGGGCTGGTCGGTGAGGTTCTGGAGGGTGGTGGTGATGGCGACGTCGGCTGAGTCGGTCCTGGGCAGCGGCAGATCGGTGGTGACGAGGGGGTCTTTGACGAGGACGGGGCCGGAGGTCGAGAGGAAGACTTTGGCCCAGATGCCGGAGTCGCGGTCGCGGATGCCGGGGAGCCAGTCCCAGCCGATGGTGGAGAGGAAGGTGGGGCCGTCGATGGCGGTGATGCCGCCGTTGGTGACCATGCCGTCGGCGATGGTGTGTTCGTGGGGGTCGCCGGGGTGGGGCTGGGGGGTGATGAGGACGGCGATTTGGACGATCTGGGCTGGCTGGCCGGGGGTGACCTGGGAGGCGAGCTGGGGGGTGATGTCGAAGATGCCGCGCTTGAAGGCTCCGCGCATGGAGCCGACTTGGGCACCGTTGACCCAGACGTCTGCGGAGTAGTTGATGCCGTCGAAGTTGAGCCAGGTGTGGCTGCCCTTGGAAGCTGCGGGGGCGATGGCGGAGGTGACATACCAGTAGGAATTGCGGCTGAGGGAGTCAGGGATGCGGTCGGGGCGGTTGTTTTCGCCATAGAGGGGCTCGGGGTAGACTCCGGCTTTGACGAGCGTGGTGAGGATGGTACCGGGGACGACGGCCTGGTACCAGCCGGTGGGCTTGTAGCCGGGGGTGGAGAGGGCTGCTCCTGATTCAGCGACCTTGGTTGCGAACTGCATCTGCCAGGCGCAGTCGAGCACGATCACAGGGCCAAAGCCGCCTCCGCAGCCGGAGGCGAGGGCGGATTGGGCCGGGGCTGGGCTGGCTGGAAGAGCGGCGAAAAACAGGGAAAACAGGAGCGGCGTCAGCATTCTCAGGCGAATTTGCAAGGAAAGGTCCCTCTGGTTACGGCAATTCTCAAACGTCTAATCTTAATTGCCCGCGATGAGGTTGCGCAGCCTGCGTGCGTGAAGACGCACAAAGGCCCGAAGCGGATGCTCCGGGCCTTTGTGGATTCGTGATGAAGAAGGCAATTACTCGGCTGAGGTGCCTTCGACGAGCCTGGTGGTGGCGACGGTCCAGTTGGGGTCGCCAACCTTGAAACGGGCGAAGCGGCGGACGGTGATGTTTTCACCGAGCTTGCCGACCTTTTGCGCGATCAGTTCCTTGATGGAGATGGACTGCTCTTTGATGAAGGGCTGCTCAAGCAGGCAGACTTCTTCATAGAACTTGGCCATCTTGCCGACAACCATCTTTTCGGCAATCGCTTCCGGCTTGCCGCTGGCGATGGCCTGCGCCTTGTAGATTTCCTTTTCGCGGTCGAGGTCTTCCTGGGTGACGTCCTCTGGACGGACGTAGCGGGGGTCGCTCGCGGCGATATGCATTGAGATGTCTTTGAGCAGGTTCTGGAAGTCGTCGGTGCGGGCGACGAAATCGCTCTCACAATTGACTTCAAGCAGGACGCCGATCTTGCCGCCGGCGTGGATGTAGGTACCCACTGCTCCTTCGTTGGTGGTACGGGCGGCCTTCTTCTGGGCCGACGCCATGCCGCGCTTGCGCAGGACTACGAATGCGGCTTCAATGTCGCCTTTGGCTTCCTGCAATGCCTTCAAACAATCGCCCATGGGCGCGCCGGACTTCTCACGCAGCTCCTTGACCTGACTTGCACCAATTTTTTCTGTCACCGTCGTCATCTCCACTCCTGTTGTCTTCAATGGTACTTAGATTCCAATTCCGTTTAAACGCTTCTACGCAGAAAAAGCGTGGCACTGATTCCTCGGCGGCCACGCTTCTTCCTATTGTGCGCCTTTGAGGGACGCCGAAGATTACAGGGCTGTTTCAGCCGCCTCGGGTTCTGCATCAAGGGCGGAAACCACGCCTGGCGCCTTGCGAATTCCACCACCGAGGACCGCGTCGAGGTCAATGACGTCGCCGACTTCGCCGATCTCTTCGCCTTCGCCGGTTACTTCCATGGTGATGATCTCAGCGGGCGCTTCTTCGGCAACCTCAGCAAAGGCTTTGTCGCCGACGAGGTTGACGCCTTCGATCGCCGAATCGGAGATCTTGGAGGTGAAGAGGCGGATGGCGCGCAGTGCGTCATCGTTGCCGGGTATGACGTAATCGACAACCGTCGGATCGCAGTTGGTATCGACCACGGCGACGACCGGGATGCCGAGCTTGCGGGCTTCTGAAACGGCGATGGCTTCATTGTTGGAGTCAACGATGAAGAGCGCATCGGGTAGCCGCTTCATGTTTTTGATGCCGGCCAGATTGGCCTGCAGGTGCTTGCGCTCGCGCTCAAGCTTGATGACTTCCTTCTTGGTGAGCAGTTCGTAACGGCCATCGGTAGCCATTTCGTCGAGTTCCTGAAGGCGCTTCACAGACTTCTGCACGGTGACCCAGTTGGTGAGCAGGCCGCCCAGCCAGCGCTGATTGATGTAAGGCATTCCGGCGCGGGTTGCTTCCTCAGCGATTGCGTCCTGAGCCTGGCGCTTGGTTCCGACGAAGAGCACCGTCTTGCCACTGGCGCAGAGGTCGGTAACGTACTTGGAGGCGTCCTTGAACATCTTGAGCGTCTTTTGCAGGTCAATGATGTAGATGCCGTTGCGCTCGCCGAAGTTATATTCCTTCATCTTGGGGTTCCAGCGCTTGGTCTGATGCCCGAAGTGCACACCGGCTTCGAGCAGTTCCTTCATGGTAATGGTTGCCAATGGAGCTCCTTATTGCATTGCATCCGGGCTGGCGTTCGCCTTGTCCGGATTAAGTTCCGCTTTACGCGGAAGAGTTAGGTACTGAGGGTTCAGGGATCAGGGGGCAGAGATCAGAAAAACCTGATCCCTGATCCCTGACAACTGAAACCTACCGCTTGCTGAACTGGAAGCGAGCGCGAGCGCCCTTCTGCCCGTACTTCTTGCGTTCCTTCTGGCGCGCGTCGCGGGTCAGAAGGTCTTCTGATTTGAGCAGCTTGCGCAGCTCGGGGTTGAAGACCACGAGTGCGCGGGCTGAACCCATCTTGACGGCATCGGCCTGGGCCGAAACACCGCCGCCCTTGACCGTGGTGACCACGTCGAAGGAGGAAAGCAGTTCGGTCAGTACCAGCGAGCGCTTGCCAGCCACACGCTGAGCCGGGGTGACGAAGTACTCTTCGTAGCCCTTGCCATTGACCTTGATCTCACCCGTGCCGGGGCGCAGGAAAACACGGGCAATCGCCGACTTGCGGCGGCCCGTTCCGTAGTATTGAACCAAATCTGCCATGTGCTCTCTTCCGCGCCCTTTTGGGGCTGCAACTGATTGCCGAAGTGAATCCGGCGAAAACCTGGGTTATGCCAGAACTTCCGGCAACTGCGCTTCGTGGGGATGCTTGTCGCCCTTGTAGACCTTGAGCTTGGTGCCCATCTGGCGGCCCATTTTGGACTTGGGAAGCATGCCGCGGATGGCTTCTTCGATGATCTTTTCTGGACGGCGATTGAGCAGGCGCGTGAAAGACTCTTCGCGCAAACCGCCGGGGAAACCGGTGTATCGGCGATAGAGCTTCTGCTGTGCCTTGAGGCCGGTGAGCACGATCTTTTCTGCATTGATGACGATGACGTGATCGCCCATGTCAATGTAGGGGACGTACTTGGGGTTCAGCTTGCCGCTGAGGATGTCGGCAGCATGGGTGGCCAGGCGGCCCAGGGTCTTGCCACTGGCATCCACAACGAACCATTTGCGGTTGATTTCTTTCGCGCTCGGGATATAGGTCGACATCTCGCTCCTGCTTCTCACTTGGGCCAAAACCTCTGGCAAAACTCATTCGCGCTGAGAAAACTCAGCACGATATGCCCACGCCAGACATGGCGGGGCTCAATCTGAAACCCACGGCTAAACAAACCTGTTCGCGTGAGGCCCTACCGGGCTCTTGATCCTTTTGGATTTGGTCTTGATCCAGCCGACCAGTTTCCGCAAGGTGGATGTCCTCTGCCTTGAACGCTTGCCTGAGTTCGAACCCGGATGACGAACCACACAGATTCTTTGGAGCCCAGGCACAGCAGACGCAACACCGCGCAAGAACCTCAGAATACCCGAAAATGGGTGTGGAGTCAACGAAACTGAGCATCGATGTCGAAAGCTTTGAGTCACATTTCGCGGCGGGCCGGGTTGTTCATGCGCCCACCCTGCAAGCGGTGGCTGTTTTATACGCTGAATACGCCCGAGGTGCTGCGCTCGGCAGAGGACCGCGACACTGAGCTTTCGATCCGGCTGTTTTCGACACGTTTGCCGCTGAAGGTTGTGGAGTTTGCTAACTTTGCGCGCCAGCATTCAGCGTTCCTGCTCGTGGTAAAGACTCCGCTGGCCCCCAATGGCACTGACGAAGGCATTTCGGTTCGTTCGGTTGGGAGCTATAGCGGAGGGGAGAAATTCAATTTTGCCCAGTTCTTCATCTATGAGAATTGATGCGACTCCCGAGCCCTGATGATTCAGTGGAGGGCGCGACGCCGCACCTGGAGTGGAACCGCTCCTTGGGGCCGCAGTGAAATCGAGGGCGCGATGGGAATGGGCCCCATTCCGCCCTGCAGCGGCAAAAGCTGCCAGTGCCGAGCGATGGTGGCGAGGGCGAGAACACCCTCCATCCATGCCAGCCCCTCGCCGATGCATTGGCGATTCCCTGCTCCGAAGGGGAAATAGGCTCCCCTGGGGCGTGCGGCTTTGGCGGCAGCGGTGAATCGCTCGGGGTCAAAGCGGTCGGGGTTGGGCCACCATCGCGGGTCGCGGTGGACAGCGTATTGCGGGGCAACGAGGATGGTTCCCCTGGCGATGGAAATGCCTCGATATTCATACGTTTCAGCTGCTGTGCGGGCAGTGACCCATACGGGTGGGTAGAGGCGCAGGGCTTCGGCGAAGACCTTTTCGGCCATGTTCAAGCGGGTATAGTCCTCTGCGGTGGCAAGGCGGTCGCCCAGGACGTCATACGATTCGGCGGCAAGCTGCTCTTGAATTTCAGGATGGCCGGCGAGCAGCCGGAGGGCGAAACTGAGGGCGTTGGCGGTGGTTTCGTGACCGGCGAGTAGAACGGTAAGACACTCGTCGCGTACCTGCTGGTCGGTCATTTTCGCGGCGGGTGCTTTGGTTGGGGCCTCTTCATCGACGGCGGCCAGCAGCATGCTGAGCAGGTCGCCACGGTCGGCGGGATCAGCGCGACGCTCGCGAATCATGCGATAAATCAGTTCATCGAGACCGGCGCGCCCGTCGCGAATGCGGCGCATCGCGGGCAGCGGCAACTTCACCATCAGGTCAGGAAAGGGCAGAAAGGCGAGCGGCATAAACCCCATGAATGCTTCGACAGCTGCGGCAATCTTGCCGACCTCCTGCTCGACATTGGTATCGAAGAGGGTTTTGCCGACGATGCGCAAGGCGAGCAGGAGCATTTCGGCATGGACGTCCACGGTTGCGCCGTCCTGCCACTGGCTGGTCATTTGGCGGGTGAAATGGGTGATGACTTCACCGTAGGCGGCGATGCGCTGGCGGTGAAAGGCAGGCGCGGCCATGCGGCGCTGGCGCATGTGCAGGGGTTCTTCGCTGGTGAGGAGGCCCTCGCCGAGCACCATTTTTGAGCGCTGCATGACCATGTTGCGGTGATGGTGGGGTGCGTCGCGGACGAGCATTTCCTGAACGAGGGTGGGGTGATTGAACTGCAGGACGCGGATGCCGAGGGTTTCAAAGTGGACGAGATCGCCGAACTGGCGGGCATTCGCTTCGAGAAAGTCGGCCGCATTCTGCCGGAACACGTCGCCGCGCAGGAGGCGGGGCCAGAATGCCGGGCCGTCGGGCTGGCGAGCGCCGGGCTTGAAACGGATGTCAGGAGATACAAATGCAGTAGTCAACGGGCTGATGATAGCGCGTTCAAGCCGCGGTTCAAGCAGAGATGCGATGGAATCTCGAGGAGAGATTCCATCGCATGCAAAAGCGAGCGTGGTGAACTATTCGCGGACCAACTTGCGTTGGAGGGCTTCGAGGGTCTGGCCCTTGGTTTCTGGATACATGAGCAGGACGACGACGAACTGCACCACGGTCATGACGGCGAAGAAGACGAAGGGCGCGCCGCCGGATTTCGCCGCGAGTATGGGGAAGACGAGCGCGATGGCTGCGTTCATGATCCAGTGGGAGCTGTTGCCGACACTCTGGCCCTTGTTGCGCACGGCGTTGGGGAAGACTTCGCCAATGTAGACCCAGATCACTGCCCCCTGAGAGACGGCAAAGAAGGCGATGTAGACAACCAGCAGCCAGAGCAGTGCAGCCTGATGCGATTGCGTCAGGAAGACATACGCGACGCCGCTGAGACAGGCAGCACAGCCGGCGGCGCCGATGAGGAGAAGGGTCTTGCGCCCGAGACGGTCAATGAGCGTCATGCCGATGAGTGTGAAGACAAGATTTGTCGCGCCAATGGCGATGGCCTGCAGATCGCCTGAGAGCTGCGTGAACCCTGCGGAGGCGAAGATGTTGTTCAGGTAGTAGAGGATGGCATTGATGCCGGCGAGCTGATTGAATGCGCCGATGGTGATCGCGAGGAAGAGCGGGTAGCGGTATTTCCACTGGAAGACAGGCTCGTTGGCGACGGCGTGGCTCTCTTTGAGGGCCTGCTGGATTTCAGCCAGTTCCGCATCGGGGTCAGGGTCACCCATGAGCTTGAGCACTTCCATGGCCTCGTCGATGCGGGCTTTTGAGACGGACCAGCGAGGGCTGCGGGGAATGCCGAAGAGCAGGATCAGGAAGAGTACGGCGGGCACGGCGGCAACGCCCAGTTGTACGCGCCATTCTGCATCGCCCAGATGGAGCAGGCGGATGGCGAAGTTCGAGGCATAGGCGAGGAGGATGCCAACGACGACATTCACCTGAAAGGTGCCAACCATGCGTCCCCGCCACTTGGCTGGAGCGAGTTCCGTAATGTAAACCGGGCCCAGGACAGAGGAAGCTCCGATGCCCAACCCTCCGATAAAGCGGAAGATGAGCAGCGCAGGCCAGTTCCAGGCGATCGCGCAGCCGAGTGCCGAAATCACATAGAGGACAGCCGTGATGCGCAGGGTCTCACGGCCGCCTAGCATCTGTCCTACCTGCCCGGCAAACATGGCTCCAAAAACGGTGCCGAAGACGGCGATGAAGACAGTAAATCCCTGGGCGAAATTAGCCAGCCCCAGGTGCAGAAAGAAGACATTGATCCATCCGGCGAGGCCTTCGGTCGCATCCGAGAGGTGATAGAGCCTGGTGAGGGCGTCGATCGCGCCTGCAATGACGGCTGTGTCAAAGCCAAAGAGGAGTCCGCCCAAGGCACCGCTGATGGTTGCCTTCATCAAATAGAAATTCGGTCGCATCCATTTCTCCGCTGATTCTCTGCATTTTTCTTCGCACGGCTCTCCGCCAGCCACGTCTCCGCCGGTTCTGTGCCCGGTTGCAGGAACATCGGCCATCATACATGGAAATACCGTGTTCCAAGCCGTCGAATCCGGGAGGCAGCTTTTCATTCCCAACATCCAGAGTTGGCCGCTGATTTGCGATGGCGGGCATCACGGAAATCGTCTCGAACCCGCCCCGAAAAACCAGGTAGACTCACCGGAAACCAGCAAGGAGTGAAACACGCTGAGATAAGATTGGTTGAGTCTCGTTGCTACCGCGTGAGACCCGTGGTTTGGTAGTACACGCGCGAAACGCATACGAACCTGAAAGGAACTCCCCCGGTGAACATTTCTGTTGTTTCAATCCCCTTTGATCGCAGGCTTTCCCGATCACGTTTTAACGTTTTTGCAGGGCTGCTGCGCGGCATTGCGCTGGCAGGTTTCGCATTGGCTGTTTCATCGCTGGCGTTGGCTGACTCCATCACGCTCAAGAATGGCGACCATCTGACCGGAACCGTGACTCAGCTTGCTGGCGGCAAATTGACGCTGACCACGAGCTACGCCGGAGCTTTGACCATCAGCTGGGACGAAGTGACGAACGTCAAGCTGGACAAATCTTTGATCCTGCCGACGGAAACCAAGACGGGCAAGACGGTTGAGATTCACACCCAGGAGATTACGGCCATTGAGCGCACCAGCACCGGCTTTGTGGTGACCACCGCTCAAGGCCCGCAGCCAGTGCCTGTAACGGGCCTCACCACCCTGCGCGATGCGGCGGCACAGCATGCCTATGAAGCCTCTCTGCGGCCGGGCTGGACCCACGGCTGGGCGGGCTCAACCAACGTGTCTTTTGCCTTGTCTTCTGGAAATAGCCAGACCGCTTCGCTGGGAGCCGGAGTGAATGTGGCTCGTCCCACGCGCACAGACAAGACCACGCTGTACTTCACCACCATCTATTCGCATGACAGCGTACTCAAGGCGACGACGGCTGAATCAACCGCTGCTGGACTGCGCTACGACCATAATGTGAATCCGAAACTATTTGCGTTTAGCACCGCCGACTTTGCCACCAACAAGCTGCAGTATCTTGATTTGCGCACGGTGCTGGGAGGCGGCTTCGGTTGGCATGCGTATGCCAAGCCGATTCAGCAGCTGGACGTCTTTGGCGGTGTCGTCTGGACGCGTGAAGGCTACAGCCAGTGCCGACGAGCGTTACGGGCAATCCCAAACCTACGCCAGCCTTCACGAACAGCTTTGCGGCGCTTGACTTTGGTCAGCAATATTCACGCAAGCTGGGCAAGACCAGCAGCTTTACTGAACAGGCGTACATCTTTCCCGACCTGAACGACACGAGCCAGTATAGGATGACCGGCAACGCGGCGCTGAATACGCGGATCAATTCGTTTCTGAGTTGGCAGACCGCATTGAGCGAGACTTACGTCTCGCTGCCGCCGGCAGGCACCAAACACAACGATCTGATTTTGACGACGGGGCTCGGTTTCAGCTTTAGCAAGAAGTAAAACTTTAGCGATCGCATTCTGCTCTGGAGGATTGGCTCATGGCGTATGGCCATGATTGCCAATTCTTCAGAGCTTTTTTCATTGCGTCGAAGATGAGGCAAGAGTGGGGACAAGAGAAGTCCGCCCGCAGACGTCGTTGATATCGCACAGTGCAGTAAAGCGATAAAGCTAGCCAAAACAACCCTTGAGCCTGTAGATTTCTTTCGTTACCCGTCTGCCCGATTTTCTGGCTGCCTGAATCGTTTTGAGGAGAAATATCGCATGAACTGCCGTACGCTTCTGTCGCTGACTCGCCGCTTTGTGACCGCCACACTGCTCCCTTTGGCCCTGGTTTTTGCCGCATCTGTTGCCGTAAACGGGCAGCAGCCGGATTACCAGAACACCCAGCTCAGCCCCCAGGCGCGCGCCCACGACCTGGTGGGCCGCATGACCCTGGATGAGAAGGCGGCGCAGCTTGAAGACTGGGCCACTGCGATTCCCCGGCTTGGAATTCCGGATTACCAGACCTGGAACGAATCCCTTCACGGTGTTGCCCGCGCCGGGTACGCGACGGTCTTTCCCCAGGCTATTGGCATGGCGGCGACGTGGGACCCGAAGATCGTGCACGCGATGGGCGACGTTATCTCGACCGAAGCTCGCGCCAAGTACAACCAGGCGCAGCGCGAGGGCAACCATCGCATTTTTTACGGACTGACCTTCTGGTCGCCGAATATCAACATCTTTCGCGATCCGCGCTGGGGACGCGGCCAGGAAACCTATGGCGAAGACCCCTTCCTGACCGGCAAGCTGGGTGTTGCGTTCATCACCGGGGTTCAGGGCGACGACCCGAGCCATCCCAAGGCGATGGCGACGAGCAAGCATTTTGCAGTGCATAGCGGCCCGGAATCGCAGCGCCACGGATTTAACGTGAACCCCAGCCCGCGCGATCTCGAAGAGACCTACCTGCCGGCCTTCCGCACGACGGTCATCGATGGCCATGTCGCGTCGGTCATGTGCGCCTACAACGCCATTGATAGTGATGCCGCCTGCGCCAACAAAAACCTGCTCACCGAGCATCTGCGCAAGGCCTGGGGCTTTCAGGGCTTTGTGGTTTCAGATTGCGGAGCGATCCAGGATGTGACCAACGGCCACCACAACGCACCGGACATTTTGCATGCATCGGTGATTTCGCTCGAAGCCGGGACGGATCTGTCTTGTAGCATCTGGGCGCCGGGCTTCAACACTCTGGCTGAGGCTGTGCGCCAGAAGGCGGTTTCTGAAGAGCTGGTGACCCGCGCTGCGGAGCGCCTGTATACGGCGCGCTTTGAGCTTGGACTGTTTGACGCGCCGGGCAGCAATGCCTATGACAGCATCCCGTTCAGCGCGAACGCCTCGAATGCCAACCGCGCCGTGGCTCTCAAAGCCGCTGAAGAATCGATTGTTCTACTCAAGAACGACGGCACCCTGCCGTTGCAAAAGGCCACGAGCATCGCAGTCGTGGGCCCTGAGGCGGACCTTATCTACGGCCTGGAGGGCAACTATAACGGAGTTTCATATCACCCGGTGGAGCCAATTGACGGTATTACCGCCCAGTTCAAGAATGCGCAGATCCACTATGCGCAGGGCGCAACCCTTGCTGAGGGTTCGGGGGTTCCGGTACCACGGTCGGCTTTTAATGGCGGCGCAGGGCTTACCACGGAATACTTTGCCACGACGGACTGGACTGGCCGCCCGGTGGCGGTTGGCACGGACCATAACATTCAGGCTGAGTGGGGCGATTCTGTGCCGGTGCCTGAGATTCGCACACACAACTACTCGGTGCGCTGGAGCGGCAAGCTGGCGGTTCCGGCAGCCGGGCATTACACGTTTTCGGTCGAGCCGGCCGACGCTTTCCCATATTCGCCGAAGGACAGTGTGCGCGTCACGCTGGACGGAAAGGTGATAGCAGAAGCCAGCCTGCGTAAATCCAGTGACACGCTGAATATGGGCAACTTCAAGTTTGCTCCGGGAGCATCGCCCTCTGCGCCGCCAATCATGAATGGAGGTGGACCGGTGGTGTTTTCATTTGACTTCGCCGACACCACGGCTCACGACTTCAAGCTGGAGTACAGCCACTCTGGCGACCAGGCAGGTGGAGGTGTCTATTTCAAGTGGGAGGCCCCGGCGCAGGCGCTGCTGGATGAAGCCGTTGCAGCGGCCAACAAGTCAGACGCCGTTGTGGTTTTTGTGGGTCTTGACGCTCAGCTTGAGGGCGAAGAGATGGATGTCAAAATCGATGGCTTTGCAGGCGGCGACCGCACCAAGATTGCTCTGCCCGCTTCTCAGGAAAAGCTAATAGAAACAGTGGCCGCTACGGGCAAGCCAGTCATCGTGGTGGTGCAGACAGGGTCGGCCATTGCGCTGCCGTGGGCGCAGGAGCACGCTGCGGCCATCCTCGAAGCGTGGTACCCCGGCGTCGAGGGTGGCACTGCCATCGCTCGCACGCTGGCGGGGCTCAACAACCCTGCTGGCCGGTTGCCTGTCACCTTCTATAAAGGAGTGGACGACCTACCGGCGTTTACCGACTACGCGCTCAAGGGCCGGACCTACCGCTACTACGTCGGGAAGCCGGCATGGGGCTTTGGCTATGGCTTGAGCTACTCTCGCTTCACCTACGGACCTGTGAGCCTGTCGACAAACTCGCTTAGGGCTGGCGACCCGCTCACCGCGACGGTCAGCGTGACCAACGCGAGTGCGCTGGCAGGCGATGAGGTAGTCGAGGCTTATCTGAAGACCCCTCAGGCGGGTGGACCGATTCATTCGCTTGCAGCTTTTGAACGCGTACACCTGCAGGCAGGAGAGTCGCGCGACGTTACTTTGCACTTTGAACCTCGCACGCTCTCAAGCGTGGACGAGAAGGGTGACCGCGCCGTTTTGGCAGGAAAGTACACCCTGACGCTGGCCAGCACCCAACCGGATGAAACGAAAGCGAAATCCGAAGCCAGCTTTAGCGTGGTGGGCACCCAACCGCTGCCTCGCTAAGGCGCACGGCAAGAGACTGGACCCCTCTCTTTCGCGCAATTGATGCGATAAAAGTGGGGTTCGGTTTTGGTTGAGAAACAATTTCAGAAGTCTTGCTACATCAATCACTCAAAAGAACTTCTCAAATCTTGGTACATGAATCAAAATACGGTACCCTAGGACTCGTGAGCCGCAAAGGAAGCCGCACTACCGTCTCGAGTAAACCAGACATTCGAACCGTGGCCGCACTTGCCAAGGTTTCGATTGCTACGGTGTCGCGCACCATCAATTCATCCCCAGCGGTAAGCGAAAAGCTGGCGCAGCGCGTCTGGCAGGCGATTGAGCAACTGAATTACTTTCCCAATACGCACGCGCGCAGCCTGGTCTCTGGCCGGAGCCGCATTTTTGGCATCATTGTCGAAAACATGACCAACCCGTTCTTCCCGGAACTCATCTCCAGTTTTGAAGAGATCGCCGTGGCCAGCGGCTACGAGATTCTGGTCAGCTCGACCAACATCAACTCTGCCAGCCAACTGACCGGCTGCGTTCGCCGCATGCTGGAGCGGAAGGTCGAGGGTGTTGCGGTACTGACTTTTGGCAGCGAGGAATCTGTGCTGGACCAGCTGGCGGTGCACAACATGCCGATTGTGCTTTGCGAGTTTCATGTGGACGACCCCAAGATCAGCACCATTCTGCTGGATTACTCGGCTGGAATTCACGCGGCGGTGGCGCATCTGGTCGAGTTGGGCCATACCCGCATCGGCTTTCTCGCCGGTCCACATACGCTGCACTCGGCCATTACCCGTCTCGAAGCTTTCCAGCAGACGATGGTTGAATCGAATCTGAAGGTGCACAAGAACTGGATCATTGAGTGCGACCACACGCTCAAGGGTGGAGTCGCCGGATTTGGCAAGCTGATGAACCTGAAGACCCGGCCGACCGCGCTGATCTGCTCGAACGACATGACCGCGATCGGCGTGCTGCGGGCGGTCTACATGGCGGGTCTGCGGGTGCCTGAAGATCTGTCTGTGATTGGTCTTGACGACATTGACTTTGCCGAATTCACTTTGCCGCCGCTGACCACGATACGGCTCTCCCGCGTCGAGTTGGCCAAAGCAGCGTTTGACGCTCTCCTGTTTCAGGCGGAAAATTCGGCGAACGCCTCGACGGATACTGCCATACAGCGGGAATTTCTGGTGTCGACGACCCTCGTGGTCCGCGGTTCCACCGCCTCGCCCGCGCCGGACCCAAGTCCATCGAAACTTTGAAACCGGCCCGGAATCAGGATTTTGGGTTTGGCGGTCGGTAGAGGCTAGATAACCGCAGTTTGCAGAACCCGAATCTCGATGGATGGTGGGCTGATTAAAGTGTTGTGGATGAGGCAGCGGTGAACGGAATCATCCAACCCAGCCAGGGTGGTTTCGGAGAGTTCTGCGGGGACAGAGACCTCGATGATAAATCGGTCGAGTCGCGCCGGAGGGCCAGCTTTCTCGGCGGTCACACGGATCACGGTCCCCTGGGCGTCCAGCCCCTTCTTGCGCAGATATGCGGCCGCATAGTATCCCGCGCAGGAGCCCAGAGATGCCAGGAATAGCTCTGGCGGGGTCATTCCCTGATCGTGGCCACCCATTGCTACCGGTTGATCGCTCTGAAGCGAGTGTCCTCGGGCGGTAATTTCAAATTGAACGTTGCCTCGATATTTCACTTGAACTTCCATGATTTACTTCTCCTTCTGAATGAGCGCCGGACTGATGTTCACCCGGCTTATGGGTAAAGATTGCGTTGATCCCGATTCGGACCATCGAGCGCGCGCGATGGAGGCGGCTTTTCATCGCCGCTTTTGAAATGCTGAGCTGGGCACAGGCCTCTTCTCCAGAAAGCTCGTCGATGTCCCTGAGTCGGTAGACTTCGGCATAGTCGCCGGGGATGGAATCGAGCACAGCATCAAGCCTCTGCTTGTTACGCATCCTATCGATCGACTCCTCAGCTGATGGGCCTTTGGTCATCGGCTCTTGACCTTGCGCCTCAAGTTCGGAGAGTTGAAGGATCGGATGGAGTGCCTCTTGCCGTTTGAGCTGCCAGCAAACGCGGCGAGCGATCTGCGCCAGCCAGGCGCGGAAAGCTTCCGGGGCGCGCAGGTCTTGAGCGCATTGCCAGGCTTTGAGCAGGGCCTCCATCAGCGCGTCTTCGGCATCCTCTCGATTGCCACAAACACGGACCAAATGTCGATAGACCTGGTCCTTGTGCCGGTTGGCGAGCCTTTCAAAATCCATTGCACTCCTGATTGAGCATCAGCTGTTGCATTGAGCAACGGGAGACTGGTTCGGGTTGAGGCGCGGCCGATTCCAGGGCATCCGGGCGAGAGCCATCGCCATGGGGCAGAGCCCGGTGATTCCGGAGGCAGTCAGGCCGAGCCCAATGACTCCAGCAAGGCCAATCCAAATCGGCGATAGTGCGAAAGCGAGGACAACTCCAGCGAGGATCAAGAGCCCAGCAACGAATCGCACCTGACGTTCCAAGGCCCAACCCGATGAGCTCGTAAAGACCAGCGGCAACTGCAACTTTATCCATGCCTGAATGCCCCCAGTCAGTATGCGGCTCTTGAGGCCGTGGTCAGCGAGGTTCCGTTGCGCAATCGCGGCCCTGTTGCCGGAACGGCACACCAGCACCAGGGTACGGGACCAGGAAATATCACGTAATCTGCTGCTGAGCTGTTCGAGGGGGATATTCATTGCACCCGGCAGGTGTCCTGTGGCGAACTCACCTGGGGAACAAACATCGAGTATGAGCGGGCGCGGTCCCAAACGCATCTCGCTATCCAATACCTCCGGGCTGACGGCTACCGATTCCACGACAATCATTTGAAAAAACTCCTTACACAATCAGGAGGCAAATTGAAGTGAAAAGGATTCACAGGTTGCGCATTCCTGAGATTGTGTCGTGACTCCGCCATGCTGCTGCCTTGCGGTCAGGGAAGGTCTCCGGGGGTCCAAAGCGGACGACTGCGGCAAACCCCTCGACCTCTAGTACCTGAACGAGGTGGGGCAGGAAGGGGTCGTCGCCAAACCAGCAGAGATCACGCTCTGTTGCACTGCCGTGAGCCTCGTAAAAGACAGCAGCAGGCGTCACTGTCAGTCCACTCTCGACGGCCGGTTCAAAGAGAGTTGAATGGAAGCGCTGCACTTCGCTCCCGTCCGTGCTGGTTCCTTCAGGAAAGAAAAGCACGGGGACACCGAGTGCGAGGCGCTCCCGAATGGCTTGTGCCGTGACCCAGGCGCTGGTACGGCTGCTGCGATCGACGAAAATCGTGCCTCCCATGCGTGAAAGCGGCCCAAAACCGGGCCAATCCCCAATTTCCCGCTTAGCGACAAAAGAGCAGGGCAGAGCTGCGCTGAGGATTGCGATGTCGAGGTAGCTGAGGTGATTGGCCACAATGAGAGTTGGGCCAGTGGGTCGATTGCCCTCAACTCGGTAGTGGATGCCCATTGCCGGCAGTGTAATCCGCCCACAAAAATGCATCCAGTCTGCTTTTTGCTGCACGGTGACGGGCTTACCCTGCAACGCGGCCAGTAGGCGCACCGCCTGATAGCGAAAAAAGCAGAAGAGGAGAGAGAGCACCAGGACGAGGCCGCGTCGCGCGGCCCGCAGGCTCACCCGGCCAGCGGAGCCAGGAACCGGTTCCGCGCCGACGACGTAATTGTGCGCAGATCCAGAAGTGTCAGGAAGTCGATGGTGCCGAACTCCGTATCCCAGGCTGGCGCACTGCAGATGCGCGCCCCGATTGCAAGATAGGTCTTGAGGAGCTTGGGAGCCTTGACCGGGATTGCATCCGGCTCGGTGCCCTGATTTTCACCCGCGCCGGGGCAGATAAAGCCAGGCATGGGATGCGTCTCGAATTCCTGTGCGGCGCGGTACTGGCCAAGCTGGGCATACATCTCCCAGCCCTCACGCGGGTCAACTGAATTGAGCGACGAGCAACCGATCAAATAGCGCAACTGCATATCCGTAGCATACTGTGCGATGCCTCGCCAGAGCAGCGTGAGGACTTCGGGGGTGCGATGTTCGCGATCGATGGCAGCCCGGCCAAGTTCCAGAATTTCGCCGCGCATGGCCTCATAGGGCGAAAAATCGAACTCCTGCTCAGAATAATAGCCGAGATTTTGCGCTGCCGTGGTACCAGACTGCATGCGGTAGGTACCGACGATACGGCGCGCGGAACCGTTCTCAGCCTGCTTGTCTTCGACGATCAGATGCTCGCAAAAGAGATCGAAGTGGTCGGTATCGAGGCCGGTTTCGTAGGATGCTTCAAGCCCTTTGCCCAGCTCTATATTGAAGACCTTGAAGCGCAGTCGGCAAACCGCGTCACGGTCTGCAACCGACTCTGCCAACCTGAGCCGGTAGCGGCCGACCTCGGCGTGAATCCGTGGACGAGCGATCCGAGAAGGAACTGCGACGCGCAACTCCGGCGTCGAAACAGTTCCGGCAACCCCGCCACCCGAAAGAGAAACATCCCAAAGCGGTGAAACAGCCACCGCCATCCTGGAAGGAACCTGCAATCTTGTCTGAGAGTTCACCGGACGATTATGGCAAGAACTTTGCTAAAGGACGGTGAACCCCATGCGAACAGCGTGCAAATTCTTGCGTTCTGAACCTGGTAGATGGACAGATGCAGCCTTAGACCGAGCCCCCGGCAATCGAGGGAATCACAAGCACTTCATCCCCATCCTGGAAGGCATAGCCCTCATTGCCGAGGAAGCGGATGTCTTCTTCGTTGACGTAGAAGTTGATGAACTTGCGGACCTGGCCGTCTTCGCCGCGCAGGTGCTGGCGGAGTGCGGGGAAGCGGGCTTCCATGTCTTTGACCAACTCGGGCAGATTGGCGGCGGTGCTTTCGATTTCGCGCACGTTGTTGGTGTGCTTTTGAAACGCGTTAGGCAATAGAACCTTAATCGGCATAGACCGCTCCTGCCAGGCTGAGGGCCCGACTCTCCTGCTGCTTGTCATGTTGTTTATCTTGTTGCTCAATATAAGCCGCAAAGTCAGCCATACGCGGCCGAACAGCGTCGTGGTGCTCGTAGGCACCCTGGAGCACGTCTGTCGTCTTGAGGCCGTTGCCGGTGATGCAGCTTACGGTCAGATCGCCAGCCTTGATGCGGCCGCTGGCGTAGAGCCTGGCAGTAACCGCGGTAGTCACGCCGCCTGCCGTTTCAGTGAAAACGCCTTCGGTTTCGGCGAGTTCCTGGATTCCCGAGACGATCTCAACGTCTGAAACATCTTCAGCCCAGCCGCCCGAGTCGCGAATAGCGCGAATCGCATAGGGACCGTCGGCCGGGTTACCAATCGCCAGCGAGCGGGCGATTGTGTTGGGGCGTTGCGGCTCAATGCCGTCTGCGCCATTGCGCACAGCGGTTGAGATCGGCGAGCAGCCGGATGCCTGGGCGCCGAAGAATTTCACATGCTTGTCGGCAACGAGGCCGAGGGCGACGAGTTCCTTGAAAGCCTTGCGAATCTTGGTAATCAGCGAGCCGCCCGCCATAGGCACGACAACATTGTCAGGTAGCCGCCAGCCAAGCTGCTCGGCGATCTCAAAGCCGACCGACTTCGAACCCTCGGCGTAGTAGGGGCGCAGGTTGACGTTGACGAAGCCCCAGTTATACTTCTCTGCAATCTGCGAGCAGAGGCGGTTGCAGTGGTCGTAGTTGCCGTCAATCCGGATCAGATTTGCGCCGTAGACCTGGGTATTGAGAATCTTGGCCGGTTCGAGGTCGCCTGGGACGAGGATGTAGGTTTTCAAGCCGAGGCGGGCCGCTCCGGCGGCGACGGCGTTGGCGAGATTGCCGGTAGACGAGCAGCCGACGGTGTCGAATCCGAAGGAAACGGCGTTGGCGAGGGCGACGGCAACGACGCGGTCTTTGAAGCTGAGGGTAGGCAGGCAGACGGCGTCATTTTTGATATAGAGATTTTTTGCGCCGATGCGCGCACCGAGCCGGGGAGCTTCGATGAGCGGCGTGAGGCCGGTGGGCGTGGTGGGAACGTAGCTGTCGGCAACCGGGAGCAGCGTACGATAGCGCCACATATTTAACGGGCCGGCCTGGATGGCGTCGCGCGTGAAGCGGCTGCGCGCGTAGTCCAGGTCAAAGTCGACTTCCAGGGGAGAAAAACAGTCATCACAGATCGAAAGCGGCTGGTTCCCATAGCTTTTGCCACACTCTCGACATCGCAGTTCGTAAGCCGTCGTCAAAGTTCCCTCGCAGTATGCGAGAGCGGCCGGAAACGAGTACGCCTAAACCGACTCCACTGAGGAGTGAACTTGAGAGGATTCCGTCTGCAAAACGCCCTGAACCCCCGGCCCAGAAGCATTTTTCGAATCTCATGTCCCCCGTTTCCGGGCGAGAGTTGACACCGTGATCCAGAATTGCTCCGGCCGGTTGTCGTGGCGTCAAAGGGCTCGTCCCTCAACCACTCTTCATGAAATCCAGGCTCGACCCCGTCAGGACCGAACCAGAATATATATCTGTGATACCACAGTCGCTACGCACGCGCAACAAGCTCTGCAGCACACGGTGCCAATCCGCGTTTGAACGGTTCTGCCCGCAAGCGGAGATGTTGGCACTCAGTTGGTATAAATGCGCACGTAATCCACCTGCACCTCTGATGGGAAAACGGTGGCATCGTTGGGAGGGCCGGGCCAGCTGCCGCCGACGGCGAGATTCAGAATGACAAACTGTGGCCCAGCTTCGAACGGCCAGGTACCGCCCTGCGAACTGGCTGGGAACGTTGCGTAGATGTTGGCCGGGTCGTCGATGTAGTAATCGACTTCACCCTTCTTCCAGATCATGCCGTACGTGTGCCAGTCGGTAGCCGAGAAGCCTGCCGGGTGGTACTGGGTGCCGCCGTTCAGGCCTGTGCCGTGGATTGAACCCTGCGTCCAGTCGAAGCCCTCGTTCTGGGGATTGCTGCCGTTGATATGCTCCATCACGTCAAGCTCGCCGCAAGCAGGCCAGTTGACTGTGGCGATGTTGTTGCCGAGCAGCCAGAAGGCTGGCCACATTCCCTGCGACTCCGGCAGCTTCATCTTTGCCTCCAAACGACCGTATTGAAAGCTGAAGAGGCCCTGGGTCTTCATGCGCGCTGAGGTATAAACACCCGATGATGGCTTACGCGCGACGATGTGCAGCACTCCATCGGTGCCGACATAGGCGTTTGGATTGGCCGGGTCGCATGGCGAAGCGGCGGATCCAGCAGCGCAGTAGTTCTCAAGCTCGCTGTTTCCAAATCCGCTGTTGCCTGTGTCGTAGCCCCAGGTCTTAGCGTCGGGCAACTGATTGCTGCCGGTCGCATTGGCAAACTCGTCGCTCCAGACCAGCGTCGACGAGGGGACGTTGGCGGTGAGCGCCTGGCTGCTCACTGCGCTGTCAGTATCTCCAGAGAGAGTGGCGTAGCTCTTGAGTGTCACGTTGGCGGTGACGAGAAACGGAGCCAGGTATTGGGTAGATGACTTGCTCGGGGCAGTTCCATCGAGCGTGTAGTAGATATTCGCGCCGGAGGTAGTCGAGGACAGTGACACGATCTGAGCACCGTTCTGCGCCGCTTTGGTTGCAGCCGTGGGCGTTGCTACCTGGGTCTGCGTGGGGGGAGTCACTGTAGCCGAGCCACTACCGCCACAGCCAACGAGAGAGGATGCACATAAGAGCGATAAAACAGCTAAACGATATCCAGCGGCCATGCAAGATTCTCCTCTTGCAGCCTGAGATTTTCAGGGATCTGCAATGCTTCGTTGTAGCACTGCATCTTGATGGGAGTCAAATGCCTTGTATTCATACATTTATCTCCTATTGAAAAGACGAACGGCCGGGAGTGAATCACCCCGGCCGTTCGAAGGAGGTCGCATGACTGCGAGTCATCGCCTGTCTGTGATTGTTACTGACTCATCCATAATTATCGGCAACGGTCGCACAGAAAGTTTGCGCAATCAAACACGCTGCTCGTATTACAGCATTTTCAGGAATACTGTGAAGCGCCTAGCTTTCGCGAGGATGGATTTTTCTTAATGGAAAATCCAGTCAGTAGTGCGGACTCCCTTGATACCCTTCCTGAAAATGCTTTAGTCCGATTTTTCGTCTTCGACAATCTCAGGGAAATACTGATGAAACGCCAGCAAGACGCGCTCACTCTTTGATGCGATGACTGCTGCGGTTACCCTGGCCCGCACCTCATCCGACTGATGAACCCGGCTGATCGCGTCCAGTGCGGAAGCTGCCTGGCGTGGGTCTTTTTCAATCATCCCCAGCAAAAATTCCATTCCCTCTGCGAGTCGGGTAAGCGCGATTGCATTATCCAGCACGGAGGTAAACCACGGATCTGCGCCTTTGAGCCGCCGCGTCTTCAACGCCGCGAGCGCGGCCGGTTCATGCGTTTCGGCCAGGGCAAAGGCCGCTTCAGCCGCCGCTTCTTCGCCATCGTCAAGGAAGTCGGCAACCAGCCGAATCGAGCCGGCCGTGTCTCCGTTGTCCAGCCCCAGCAAGGCTGAAAAGCAGGCACCGAGCACCTCATCATCTTCCTTGCGCAGCAGAATCCTGAGCTTGAGAAGCAGAGATGCACTCTCACCGCCCACCTGACCAAAGGCGCGTGCCGCCTCCATGCGCACTGTCTTGTCGAGGTCGACGAAGGGTTCGAGGAGGATATTGAGGAGTTCAGAATCATTCAATCCGTCGCATGCCACGAGGGCATGGGTACAGGTGGCCCGCAGCGCCCCTGCAGTATCAGATTGCCCACCCCAAACGGGCTCTTCCTGATGGTGGCGCAGTCCGCGAAGATACACGTCGGCGTCCTGGCACTCCAACTTCACCAATGCCTTGGCAAGCGCGTTCTTTGCCCAGCACTGCGGGTCGCTTTTGACCGCATCTTCGAAGAATCGATTGAAGGCCACCAGGACCTCGGGAAGGAGACCCACCAGGGACTGATCGGCGACAAGCCGGGCTGCCTTCGCCACGAGGTAGTTATTCTCTTTTCCCAAGGCTGCATGGAGCCGCTCAATACCGGCTTCGTCCGGTACCTTTCCACTCATGGATTCCAGTTGAGCTAACTCCCGCTCAAAGGTGCGATTGACAGGCATACGACTCCCGATTCGGCCAGTTGCCGCACTCGTCATCGACGATTTCATTCCTTCCCCCCTGAGTGACAAAGGCCCCCGCCTCACGCCACAAAGTACTTTGCCTGCGGATGATGCACCAGAATCGCGTTGGTACTTTGCTCTGGTTCCAGGTGGTAGCCCTCGGTCAATCGCACCCCAATTGACTTTTCAGGCTCCAGCAATCTAAATATCTTCGCCTGGTCCTCAAGGTTCGGACAGGCGGGATATCCGAAAGAGTAACGCGAACCTTGGTACTTCTGGTGAAAAAGATCGGTTACTTTTGCAGAATCTGCGCTACCAATTCCCAAAAACTGCCTGGCCTGCTTGTGAACGTACTCGGCCAAAGCCTCTGCCGTCTCCACCGAAAGCCCGTGCAGGTATAAATACCGGGTGAAATCACCCGCTTCGAACAACTTCTGAGTTTCTAGTGATGCCTGATCGCCGATTGTGACAATCGTGAAGCCAATTACGTCTTTTTTTGCTGTTCCATCCGTTCGAATCGGCTCGAAATAGTCGGCAATGGAGAGCCGTCGTCCCTGGGCTTGCCGAGGAAACGTGAATCGTTCAATCTCCCGATCCTGATCGAGAGCATCATAAACGATGACATCGTTGCCCTGGCTGTTGCATGGATAGAAGCCGATGACCGACTTGGGATGGAAGCACCCTGCAGCCTTCACCTCCTCCTTCAGCTTCTCCAGAATGGGCCGATATTTTTCCTCGACGATGCGCAGGTAGTCCCCCTGGGCCGCCGTCTTCAATTGCCACTGGTTCTTGAAGAGTGCGGTCTCATTTAAATACGGGAACAGATCATCAAGCCGGTAGTCTGTGTAAATTCGCGCACCCCAATGAGCAGGCACCGGAATTCGCGATGCGGCTTCAATTGCCGGAGAGCGCCCGTTTGCGGTTAGCTCCACCGACTCCAATTCAAGCGATGCAGACCTGCCCTTGGCGTAGATTTTTACGGTCTTGCCTTCGGCAGTTCGCGCATCCCGAACCGCCGCATCGCTGCTGGTGAGATCGGCGATGATGTGCAGCCCGGCAAAAGCGTCCTCTGCATAGTAGACGGGACCTGCGTATTCCTGGCGCAAGTCCTCTTCCACATACTTACGCGTAAGTGCCGCGCCGCCGCAGATTACCGGAATTTCGAGGCCCAGCCGCTCCAGATCCTGCAGCACGTACTTCATCTCCAGAGTCGATTTGACGAGCAAGCCACTCAATCCGATAGCGTCGGTCTTATTTTCTCTGGCTGCGTGCACAATTGCATCTGAAGGTTGCTTGATGCCCAGGTTAATCACCCGGTAGCCGTTGTTGGTCAGGATGATATCCACCAGATTTTTGCCGATATCGTGCACGTCACCCTTGACCGTGGCCAAAACCATGGTGCCCTTGCCGCCGCCGCCAGACTTCTCCATCTTTGGCTCAAGGTAGGCGACCGCCGCTTTCATGACTGCCGCGGAATCGAGCACCGAAGGCAGCTGCATCTTGCGTGATCCGAACAACTCTCCGACCGTCTTCATGGCGTCGAGCAACACATCATTGATGAGTTGTAGAGGCGTGTAAGTCGCTAACGCCGCTTCAAGCGCCTCTTCCAGGGATTGCTTATTCTCGCCCAGGCCAATGGTACGCTCACCGCGGATGACCAGTTGCTTGAGCCGGTCTTCGATGGTCAGATTTTCTACTTCAACCACGTCTTCCTGCACCGAGCCTTTGGTGAGGCTGGTGAAGTAGGCCATGTACGCCTGCAAGGGATCAACCCGCGCCTCCGCAGTCGATCCACCGGGTCCCCAGTCCTGGAAAATTAGCTTTCTCGCCAGTTCCACTTCCATCGCGGGGATCTTGTACAGGGGATAGATGCGCGAGTAATTCACGATTGCCGTATCGAGGCCGCGATCTACAGCTTCCTTGAGGAACACCGAGTTCAGCACTCTGCGCGCATAGGCGTTCAGGCCAAAGGACACGTTGGAGACGCCGAGAACGGTCTTGCACTCGGGTAGTTCAAGCTTGATGCGGCGGACGGCTTCGAGCGTCTCAATCGCCGCCGAACGGTAATCCTCCTGCCCCGTCGAAATGGGCAAGGTCAGCGGGTCAAATATCAGGTCCTGCGGGCGCAATCCGTAGCGATGGATGGCCATATCGTGGATGCGGTGGGCAATGGCGACTTTTTTATCGGCGGTCAGCGCCATGCCGGCTTCGTCGATGGTGAGCGCTATCACCGCTGCGCCGTAGCGACGGGCCATGGGAAGAACCTTGCTGGTGCGCTTTTCGCCGTCTTCGAGATTGATGGAATTGATAATCGGCTTGCCCGGGATGCGCTTCAGCGCCTCCTCAATGACTTCCGACTCGGTCGAATCGACCACAATTGGTGCCAGGACGCGCGTGGCGATCTTCTCCAACACCGCATTCATGTAAGCCTGCTCATCTTCGCCGACAATTGCGCAGCATAAGTCAAGCATCTGCGAACCTTCGCCGACCAGCCGCTTGGCCATGGTCAGGATGCCGTCGTAATCCTGTTCTCGCACCATGTTGCGGAAGTGTTCGAGGCGCGTGGTCGTATTCATCTCCTCGGCGATGACGACGGGTTGCCCATCCATCTCCAGCGGAACGGCGGCGAAGGCGCTTGCGACGACTGATTGCGGCTTGTTATTGCGCACAAGCGGCGTGAGGCCTTGGACCGCCTCGGCGACCGCGCGCAGGTGCTCCGGGGTCGTTCCGCAGCAGCCGCCGACGACGCTGACACCGTATTCAATGACAAACCGCCGCTGATGCGCGGCCAACTCCGCCGGCGTGAGCTTGTAGACGGCGCGACCGCCCTCGTTCTGCGGAAGGCCGGCATTGGGCAGCACGGAAATCGGCAGCGTCGAATTCTGGCAGAGAAACCGGACCGCGTCGTTCATCTCCTCCGGGCCAGTGGCGCAGTTGAGGCCGATGACGTCGGGCTGGAAGGCCTCAAGCACGGCGAGTGCCGCGCCAATTTCAGAGCCCAGCAGCATGGTTCCGGTAGCCTCAAGCGTTACCTGCACCTGCAGGGCGACACGGCGACCACCGCGTGCAATCTCAGCGTTGATCGCATCCTGGCAGGCAGCCATGGCGATGCGGGCCTGCAGCAGGTCCTGGCAGGTTTCGATGAGCAGAATGTCGACGCCGCCCTCGATGAGCGCGGAGGCCTGTTCGAGATAGCTGGCTGCCATGGCGTCATAGCCGATGTGGCCGAGCGAGGGCAGCTTGGTCGTTGGCCCCATCGAGCCGGCTACAAAGCGGGGCTTTTCAGGCGTGGAATAGGCGTCGGCTACTTCGCGGGCCAGGCGCGCCGCAGCGACATTGAGTTCGCGGGCACGGTCTTCGAGCTCGTATTCAGCCAGCACAATACTTGCGGAACCAAAGCTGTCTGTCTCGATCACATCACAGCCGGCCTCAAGAAACGCGGCATGCACCTGACGAATCACGTCTGGGCGAGAGAGCACGAGAATTTCGTTGCAACCCTCTTTGCCCCAGAAATCATCGAGCGTCAGAGCGTGCTTTTGCAGAGTTGTGCCCATCGCGCCGTCATAGACGAGCACGCGATCCTTGAGAAGTGAAAGAAAATCCGCCAAGAAAAACGACCTCAGAACCGCCAAAGCAACAAACGGCTAACTATTCAGGATAAACGGTCAAAAATCTTCGTCCAAACTGCTCCCCGGATTGTTCGAAGAATTCCTTTGCAGAACATTTCCGATCGCCTGTGGCAAGATGGAGCGTGGGACGAGCAATTCCATGGTCGATGGTAGTCTTGAGAGCGCTGCTCGGACCAATGTTGGTGGTTACCGCTCTCAGTATTGCAGGGCCACAGCCTTGGCTGGGAGCCATGATTGCGGTTGGATTCCTCTCAGATGTGTATGACGGCATCCTTGCCCGGGGCTGGGGTACGGAGACGGCCTCACTGCGCGTTTCCGACTCTATCGCCGATACGATTTTCTACCTCGGAGTGCTGGTTGCAATCATTCTGCGCCACTGGCTCGTTCTTCGAGAACGAATCTGGTTACTGGCTGCTCTGCTGGCCCTTGAAGCACTGCGAATGGCCTTCGATTGGATCAAGTTCAAGCGAATGGCCAGTTATCATTCCTATGCCGCAAAGTTGTGGGGAGTACTTCTGGCGACAGCAACCGTAGCTCTACTCTGCTTTGATCGTTGGTATTGGCTACTCACGGTTGCTTTGGGATGGGGAATTCTGTGTGATCTTGAGGGCTTGCTTATGTCGGCGCTTTTGCCCCGTTGGACGCACGACGTCAAGACACTCCGCCGTGCAATTCAAATTCGAAAGGAATTGTTGGCAGAGAGCAGCCGCTGAACTACTTCCCCGTCAACGCCGCAACCGGCACGAGCATGTTTTCCTTGCGCATGACGAGGCTGGTGGCGTTGAGGGTGGCGAGTTCGAAGCCGTGGCCGTGGGTGATGGCGTCTGTCGGGCAAGCCTCTACGCAGTAGCCGCAGAAGATGCAGCGGTTGTAGTCGATGTTGTATGTCTTGGCGTAGCGCTCGCTGGATGAGATGCGGACCTCTGCCGTGTTTTCGGCTGCTTCGATGAAGATGCAGTTGGAGGGGCAGGCGGCTGCGCAGAGGAAGCAGGCGACGCATTTTTCGAGGCCGTTTTCGTCGCGCTGCAGCTCGTGGGCTCCACGATAGCGCTGTTCGAATTTCGCTCCCTTGAGCGGCCCTGGGCCGTCGGGATAGTTTTCTACCTGCGTCGGCTCCAGCATCTCCCCGAAGGTGATGCTCATGCCCTTGGCAATTGCCGCGATGTTGCGCACGATCGACATAGGCTCAGTATACGATGGATTCCGAGAGGCTTTCAGCATGCTTAAGATGATTTCCGTTGCCGTTTTCCTCATTGCATTCCCTTTGATCGTCGCGTCCACGACCGTCGACGCGCAGGCTCCCGCGCCGATGGGTGGGATGAAGATGGACCATGCGATGGGGGACCCGTCGGCCAAGCCTATAGGGCCAGCTGGCCCGCTCAAATTAAGCTATGAAGGCAAATCCGCGGAGTGGACGGCGGCGGCACTTGCTGCCCTTCCGCACGCCAGCATCACCGTATTCAACGAGCATACAAAGGCCAACGAGACCTACACTGGCGTGCCGCTCATCTCATTACTGAGCCGTCTTGGACTACCGGAAAAGCCTCACGGAGGTGCGGATTTCCATCTCTACCTGGTGGCTGAGGGAGCTGACGGCTATGGGGTCGTCTATTCGTATGCTGAAATCGCGCCGACCGTCCACGATGCAACGGTATTGGTTGCCGACACTGTCGACGGCAAACCACTCGCGGAGAGCGGCCCATTTCAGCTGGTTGCGACAGGGGAAAAGCATCCCAGCCGATGGGTACGCAATCTGGCGGCGATTCGGGTGATGACTGCGCAGTAGGCGCGGCGCTACTTCTCTACTTCAGCGGGCTTTGCGGCGGGTGGACGCGCACCGGGCTGGCTTGAACCGGGCAACACCGCGCTGGGCCGCCTTGCTCCGGGAGGAGTGGCACGGCCCTGATTATTGGCTGGCGGCGTCGTTACGGGCCTGCGGGTCGGCATGGACTTGGTGTTGGCCTGAATCATATCTCGGCACAGAGCTGAATCCTGGCCGCGGGCGAGTTCAGCGAGCGCAGGATCAACCTGCGCCGGATCAGCTTTGCACAGCCGCAGCATCATGGACTCAGCATGGTCTCCGCTGAGTCCCTGGGTCTGTTCAAGGCCCGTCGCCGGGTCAACGCTGTAGACGAAGACGTAGTCTTCGGCGGGCTTGGTCTTGCCGTAGTCAAGGTGATTCCAGGTGGCCAGGACATCGCGGCCGGGCGGTTCGGTGAGCAGCCCGTAAATTTGTGTCTTGCTCACGCCGTCAACCGACCCTGCAGACCAAAGCGTCGCACCCTGATCCGCATGGACCCACCGCGCCCGCCAGCCATGGTCAGGAAAGCTGTAGTAGAGCGTCGTAAAAAAGGTCGAGGCTGCGTCGCAGGCAAAGCAATCATCGTAGACCAGGCCGAGTTCCGGCGTTCGCAGGCTTGTTCCGGCGAAGGTTGTCCAGTTGAGAATGCGCGGGCTCACGCCATGCAAGAGCGGTTGGGCCTCATGCTTCGAGAGGGACACACTCCAGACGGTGTAGAGATCGGTTGGGGGAGTCGATTGCGGCGTGCTTCGCAGCGAAGTCACTACCAGAGCCGAATCCCATTGCACGCCAATTTCGCGAATTGATGTCCAGTTTTCCGCTTTCAGCGACTGGGTGACCCAGGCTACGAAGGGGGCGTCCTTGTCGGAGTGAAAGTCGACCCAGTGGAAGCCTTCGATGGTCGGCTGGGCAGTTGCCATCCGAGCCGACAGTGCGAACGCAGCGGCCAGCATGATGATTGATACGGTCTTCGTCACCAGGTGAGTTGAGGCATGGAACTTGAAACTGCGCGGCAATCGGGGAAATCGCATGACCCTAGTATGCCCCGACAGGCATGCATTCACAGATTGCCGTTTTGTGCGGGGAATCACGAATGCACCGGCCAGCGGGATCGAAGCAAGCCTAGCGGACTTTACCCTGGAGTAATCAGATGCCCCTGTTCAAGTCTTTTCCAATCGAAGGATGAGCCTGAAGGTTGTAGAGTAGTCGTGCTTTGGAAGGCTCCTTTGTTTTTTTGATTTTGGGAGATTTTATCAGCCGTCGAGGTGGGGGGAATGTGGGAATCGGTATTTTCGATTTCCATATTTCCTCTACCTGTTTTTGTTTTTCGTTTTGTTTTCATCCTGT
>JANYDG010000076.1 GCA_025359885.1 Acidobacteriota bacterium | reverse complement strand
AATCAGAAAAAGGCCAACGAACAGCCTCCGCAGTGGTACGAATTCGTGACATGGCCGGGAGGTATCCAGAATTGGGCCATACTGCTCACTCTGGAGGCGATATTGTGGCAATCGTTTGAAACCTACCGTTCGGCTCAGGCTGCAAGAGAGTCCGTTCAGGCCGCTCTTGCGCAATCTAACTGCATGATCGCTTCGCAACGTGCTTGGCTCACAATATCGTCCGCAAACCGAAGAGATAGTGTTGCTCACAATAATTCGACTCCACCCTTGTACTGGTGGCGAGTCAAGAATGTCGGAAGTACGCCTGCCATGATCGTAGAAACTCAAGCATGGTGCAAAGTAACTGAAAGCATAAAAATCCCTGAAGTTCCCGCTTATCCCAACGACTCTGTTCCGTATCAGGAGAGAATGCTTGGACCGGGAGACTCCATCGAGTTTCACACTTTTTGGGCTGATCCGAACGGAGTGGTGTTCCGCGAAACCGCCGGTTCCGTTGATCCGATTTGGCTCATTGCGTATGGGTTCGTGAAGTACAAAACCACGCTCGACAAAGACTTGCACGAATCTAGATTCTGCGACGACTTCATTAGCGAATGGGAAGATCGAGAGTCCTACCCATTGAGAATTCGATTCCGTCCTTTCCTTGAAGCTCCAGCCGAATACACAAAATGCACATAGCACCAGAACCCAAATTAGGACACTACCGGATTTTTGGGGTTTTTTAGGGCGCGGAAAAAGCCGCGCCCTAAAAAAACTTCTATTTGGCGGCTTCGGTGCCTTTGATGAAGGCGGCTACGTCTTCGTGGAACTGCTTGAGGATGGCCTCGTTGACGTAGATCATGTGGCCGGCCTGGTAGTAGCGGTAGCTGATGTTGCTCTGGAGTTTTGCGGGGATGGGCAGGTGGTGCATTTCGAACTTGCCCTCGAAGTAGGGAGTGGCGAGGTCGTAGTATCCGCCGGCGAGCAGGACGCGGGTTTTGGGATTGGCGATCATGGTGCGGGCGAGATCTGGCATGACATTGGGGCCGGACTCGGTGGTGCGGAAGGGCCATTTGAAGCCGGGGTCGCCGTAGGTGTTGACCTTGTAGGTCCAGTTGGCACCGTAGTTCAAATCGTCTCGCAGGTACTGGTTGATGGCGGTGGTGTAGGCGGAGCTGATGGCGATGCTTTGCGGGTCGTACTGGGCGCTCTCACTGAGGCGGTCGAGATCGGGGCCTTCGTAGCGGGTATCGAGGCGCCCGGTGGTGATGCCGGCGTCGTCCTGGAGGGTCTTGGAGAAAGCGCCGCCTTCGATTCTGAGATCGCTTTTGAGAATGTAGGCGAGGGGCAGGCCGGTGTAGTCGTGGAGTTTGGCGGCGATGGCCTGGCGCTGAGTTTCGGGCAGTTCTGAGCCTTGCAGGAGGGCGGACATGTAGTCGCCGAGGGCGAACTTTTCGACTTCGGCGAGGAGGGGTTCGAGGGTGGCTGGGGGATTGGGGACCAGTTTGTGATACCAGGCGCTGGCCGCGTAGGTGGGCAGCGCGAGCGCGTAGGCCTGATCGACGCCGGGATTGACTTTGGGGTCGTCGGCGCTGTTATCGAAGCTGAGGATGGCGGAGAGGAGGACGATGCCGTTGAGGTCTACGCCGCGCAGGTCGGCGCTGAGAACGGCGCTGCGGGGGGTTCCGTAGCTTTCGCCGAAGAGGTACTTGGGGGAGTTCCAGCGGTCGTATTTGGTGAGGAAGCGTCGGATGAAGCGCTCGAAGGCGTGGGCGTCGGGGTCCAATCCCCAGAATGCGTCTTCTTTGCCTTTGCCGAAGATGCGGCTGAATCCGGTGCCGGGGGCATCGATGAAGACGAGGTCGCTGACGTCGAGGAGGCTGAACTGGTTGCTGATGATTTTGTAGGGAGCGGCTGCTTCGTGGAGGGTATCAGCGGTGACGACCCGCTTGGGACCGAATGAGCCCATGTGGAGCCACATGGTCGAGGAGCCTGGTCCGCCGTTGTAAATGAAGGTGACGGGGCGCGATTCAGAGGGCGCGCCTTTTTTGAAGTAGGCGGCGTAGAAGATGCGGGCGGTGGGGAGGGCGTCTTCTGGCTTCTCGGCGGGGCGTTCGCCGGAGTCTGCGAGGAGCTTGCCGTCGAGGCCGAGGAGGGCATCCTGGGCGTTGGTGGCGCCGACGGTGAGGGTTCCGGCGATGGCTTTGTAGGCGATGGCCTGGCCACCGACGGTGACGGAACCCTCGGTGATGGAGTCGGCCTGGGCTGGAGCCTGGGATGCAGCCGGAGAGGTTTCAGTGGTCTTGTGGTCGGCTTTGGTGTCGGGCCTGATCTCTTGAGCGGTGGCAAATCCTGTGGTTGCTGACAGGCACAGGGCAGTGATCCAGATAAAAACAGGCTTGCGCATCATTTCAAGAGGCTCCTCAGGTTGCGATTTCGTTCGATTCATCAAGAGTATCGTGTGTGGGGCGGGGCGGCTGCTTAAAAGCGGTAGCTGGCGGAAGCGCGGACGGTGGCGGGTGCGCCGAGATGGACGAAGGTGTCACCGTAGCTGGCGCCGGTGTCTTTCCAGTAGCGGCGGTTGAAGAGATTGTCGGCGAAGATGCGGAAGCTGACGCGGCCCTCTTCGCCGCCGGGGGCGTAGCGCGCGCCGAGGCTGAAGAGGTGATAGCAGGGGACGCTGACGGAGTCGTCGCGGGTGGCTTGTTTGCTGCCGGAGAAGGTGTAGCCGGGGAGGAGATGGAGGTCACGGGTGCCGAGGAATCGGGTGTGGGGCAGGGCGATGTCGGCGAAGGTGGTCAGTTTGAATTCTGG
Source organism: Acidobacteriota bacterium (assembly GCA_025359885.1). GTDB lineage: Bacteria > Acidobacteriota > Terriglobia > Terriglobales > Acidobacteriaceae > Acidicapsa. The sequence continues at coordinate 26,092 of JANYDG010000076.1, read as the reverse complement.
GACATTGATGACTTGCTTGCTGTCGTAGGCGGGTGTGCCGGTGTTGCTGCCCTGGGCGAGGATGGCGGCGGCGGAGGCGGAAAGGCGCAGCCAGGGGGCGGCTTTGCCCTGGGCGCTGAGTTCGATGCCGCGGTGGGTTTCGTGGCCCTGGCTGAGGAAGACGAGGCCGCCGGCGGAGTCGTCCTGTTTGGGGTAGAAGAAGGGGGCGCGCATGCGGTAGGCGGAGGCGGTGAGGAGGAGGCGGGAGCCGGGTTGGAATTTTATGCCGAGCTCGGTTTGGCGGGTGTGGAAGGGGGCGAGATAGGAGCTGGCGTTGACGACCCAGAAGGGAGCCTGGGGGCCGAGAGAGAGCAGGACACTGGAGTTGGCGTAGGCGGTCAGGGTGGCGAGGGGGCTCCATGTGGCGGCGAACTGGGGGAGCCAGACGCCTTTTTTGTGTCCGTTGAAGTTGAAGTCGGCGACAGAGGCGTAGCGGGTAGCGGCGGTGAGGCGGATGTGGAAGGGGAGTTCGATGCGGTCCTGGAGGATGGCGGAGGATTGGCGGTTGAAGTCGGCGGCGATTGAGGGGCCGGGAGCCTGGTAGGACTTTTCGGTGTAGATGATGTTGGGCTGGTAGATGTTTTCCGGGCCGATGGGGTCGTAGATGATGGTGGGGGAAAGTTCGACGAGGCGGTCAAAGAGAGAGCCGCCGAAGACGAGATTGTGAGTGATTTTGCCGGTCTTGAGGCGGCCTGCGGCGATGGCCTGACCGGTGGCGTCGATGCGGAGTTCGAGGGGGCTGCGGTAGTCGTAGGCCTGGTAGCTGCCGTCGGGGCAGTAAAAGTAGTAGGGGGAGTCGGGGCAGAGGGAGTTGCCTGCTTCGTCGTAGGCGGCGCCGTAGGGATAGATGACGTTGTCGTCGATGAGGGAGTGGCTGTAGCTGCCGGAGAGGGAGAGCTTCCAGGCGGCGGGCAGGTCGAGGTCGAGGCGGGAGCCGGCGTTGAAGGTGTCAAAGATGTTGGGTTTGGACCAGGGCTGGTCGGCGAGCATCGTCGAGGTATGGAGGCGCTTGATGTCGGGCAGGGCGGTGCCGCCGAGCAACTGGTATCCGGCGACGGAGCGCTGGCGTTTGTGCTGGAATTCGAAATCGGACTTGAGGGAGGCTTTGTCGGTGAGCCGCCAATCGGCTGAGGCTGCGCCGACGCCGCGCCAGCCGTGTGTGCTTTGAACGTAGGACTGGATGGATTCAGCGGCGAGGTTGATGCGGGCTCCGGCTTGTTTGCGGGCACCGAAGAGGCGGCCGAGGTCTACGGCTGCAAAGGCGGTGCCACGGTGGTCGGTGGCGAGCTCAGCGGATTGGACGAGGGCGGGGCGCTTGGTGACGTAGTTGATGAGGCCGCCGGCGGAGGTGACGCCGCTTTCGACGCCGGCGATGCCTTTGAGGAGTTCGACACGCTCCTTGTTTTCGAGGGGGACGTCCTGTTCGCCGGCGATGACCTGGCCGTTGATCTGGAGGCCGGTGGCGAGGTCGAGGGTGAAGCCGCGGATCTGGAAGTCACCGTAGTAGCCGACGGGGGCGTAGTCTTCGCCGATGGAGGCGTCATTTTTGACGACGTCGGAGAGGACGCGGGCGAACTGATCTGTGAGGAGGTTGCGCGTGACGACGGAGGCGGAGAGGGGGGATTCAGCGAGGGGAAGGGTGTCAAAGATGTCCAGGCTGCCGACGGTCGAGGTGGTGGGGAGGTAATCGTCTGAAACGTGGCCCTGGACAAGGACGGTGGTGGTGACGGGCTGGATTTTATCGCTGGCTGGCGTCTGGGCAAGACCCACCGAGCCTGTGAGCATGCAGATCATGAGGATGTTTGACAGGTAGCGGTGTGGAGCAACTGACTTCATGGTTTCCCCCTGGAGCTGGAACGGGAAACAGAAGGTGCTCGCGTGACACGGGGCCAATCGACTCTGGCAGTGTCCGAGAAAACTTCCCACGCCGGCATTATCCGGATCGGGTCCAAAGGGACTCTCTCAGCCCCGCATGATTGCGGAGCACCCCTGTTTCATACTTCCATACTATAGCCCAGTTGCCACGGACGGAAGTGGGACTAAAGCCAGAGAGCTTTTACGTGGTCAAGATAGGCTTCCGGGCCTGGCACCTGAAGTCCTTCGATTTTGGCGGCGTCGTCGTAGCGGCGAAGGATGACAGCGTCGAGGGCGAAGGGACCGGCGAGGAAGCTTGCGGCTTCGCTGGCGGTCATGGGGCCACCCTGGAGGCTGAGGCTGAGGAGGGAGGAGGGGGAGAGTTCGGCGAGGTAAGCGGGGTCGGTGGAGCAGAGGTAGCGCTTGGCGGCGACGTGGAGGCGGATGGGTTCGGTGACGGAGGGGGGCAGATGCTGGCCGAGGAGGTGGACTGCGAGTTCTTCGTGGCGGGAGTCGATGCCGTGGTCGGCGACGTTTTCGCCGGCGTCGTGGAGCAGATGGCCCAGGTCGTGGAGGAGGGCGGCGACGATGAGTTCGGGGGAGCGGGCGTCAGCGGTGGCGAAGTGGGCGGCCTGGAGGCAATGCTCGAGGACGGTGACTGGCTCACCGAAGTAGGAATCGCCGCCACGGGTGGAGAGCAGCTGGAGGACGGCTTCAGGGCTTTGGAGGGTTGGTTCAAGCAGTTCAACCACGTGCATTCTCCTCGAACAAGTGTCGCTGCTGAGCCTCGCGGCGCTGGCTGATGGCCAAGACCAGAGACAGGAGTGCGGTGAGGAGGCAGGTGACGGCGAGGGCCATGAAGGCGTTTCGCCAGCCGTATTTTACGGTGACGCGGGCCATGGTGTCGCCGGAGAGGACTCCGGCGAGGTAGCCCACGCCATCGATGATACCGGCGGCGGTAGCGGACCCTTTTTCGCCGCCGAAATCCATGGACATGGCGCCGGCGAGGTAGGAGTAGGGGCCCATGAGGAGGAAGCCGATGAGGGCGACGAGGCCTACGGGAATCCAGGGATTGCCTGCACCGGGAACCTGAGCGAGGAGGAAGAGGCAGACGGTGCCTGAGGCGAGTCCGCCGAAGAGGACGAGGCTGCGGCCGTTGAGACCGAGGCGGTCGCTGAGGAAACCGGCGAGGAGGACGGAGACTCCGCCAAAGAGTGGGAAGAGGGCGCTGCGGCTGGCGGCCTCGGCATTGGTGAGGCCGACGTAGGCGGAGAAGTAGGTGGGGGTCCAGAGATTGAAGGTTTCGCGGAGGAGGGTGGTTCCGAGGGAGAGTCCGCAGACCATCCAGAAGAAGGGACTGGCGAGGAGGGGGCGGAGGATGGTGATCAGTCCGTTTGATTTTCCTTCTGGCAGGGCCTGTGCGGCGTACACGTTGAGGGGGTTGGTCGCCGGGGCGGGAAGGCCGCGCTCCTTTGGAGTTTCGCGGAGCAGGATGAGGTTGGCGAGGAGCAGGAACGCGAGGAGTCCAGCGCCGGTGAAGAAGATGCCGCGCCATCCCATGCCAGCGCCGAGGAGCAGGGCCATGGTTTCGCGGGCGGCAGCATCGCCAAAGAGGAAGCTAAGGCTGAGGACGGCCATGACGGTGCCGTAGATGGAGTAGGAGAACCAGCGGGAGGAGACTTTGACAAGGCCGACCCATCCGGCGGACTGAAAGATGCGGTTGCCGATCCAGGCGAAGGTGAAGATGGGGAGGCCGCCCCCGAGGGCGAAGATGAAGGTGAAGAGGACGGCCCCGGCCATCCCGCCGAGGAAGTTGTTGCGGCCGCCGAAGAGGTCAGCGAGTGAGCCGAAGAGGAATTTTCCGAAGGCGTAGGCGAGGACTCCTGCGGAGGCGAAAAAGCCAATGCGGACCTGGGCGACGTTGGCGGGGATTCCGTGGCGGCCTAGATCCTGAATGAGGAGGGGCATGACGACGGAGAGGTCAGAGCGGCAGAAATAGTAGCCGGAGTAGCCGAGCACGAGCAGGGAGATGGTGAGGACGTGCCATCGGGTGAAGGATGCGGGCCCCGAGGTACTGATTTCTGATGCCGAAGGATCGGGATTTGCGGCGCCGGTAGGATGCTGTCTATCTTGCTGATTCGAGGACATGTGCGCCTTTTTGTATGGAGTCTGAGCGGGGCCGTTTTGGAGGGCGACGGGATAGGGGTTCGTTGAAATGTGTTTTGAACAAAGTCGACGAGATGCGCGGCCAGAGGCATCATTCTTCAGAAGTATCAAACAAATCTTGACTTCAGATGAAAAGTATCAGATAAATGGAGAAATTTCCCTGTGAGGAATCCTCCTCATGTGCTGGCCTGGTCCGCTGATCTGGACCGCTGACCTGTGCTTGTCTGCAGCCTGAATGACTGGCTGGCTATTTTTCTATTTTTGACTGGAAGTCCTGATGGATGTGGCGATGGCTACTCGGGTGAGAGCTTTTGTCGCTGGGGAATTTGTCTCACCTCGCAGAAACCGATTCTAACTGGATAGACCGATTCAAAACGGGCTGAATTTTTCGGAGGTCATGGGTGTTATCTCGACGGAAGCTCTTCATTTTTGCTCTCTTTTCCTTTGCTTTTACGACGTGCTTTGCGCTGCCACCGGCGGTCCATCATCCGCTAGACGCGCTGACTCCTGAGGAGTATTGGACGGTTTACAACGTATTGAACGAAGCCGGGAAGTTGGCGGAAAAGACGATCTTCTCGAGCATTCTGCTGCAGGAGCCGCCGAAAGCCGCCGTGCTGGCGTGGAAGCCGGGCCAGCCGATGGTGCGCAAGGTGGATGTGGTGCTGCTGACGGATGCGAAGTCGTTTGAGGCGGTGGTGAATGTTTCGGCGGGCAAACTTGAGGTGTTTCGGGCGCTTGCGGAGGAACAGGCGCCTGAGACTGAGACGGAGATGCATGGGTTTGACGACATTCTGAAGAAGGACCCGCGTGTGGTGGAGGCGCTGAAGAAGCGGAACATCACCGACATGCGGCTGATTACCTGCTATGTGACGCCGGCGGGGCACGTTGGGCTGACGGAGCAGACCGAGGGAAGGCGCATTGGCTGGGGCGGCTGTACCTACATGGGGAATGCGAAGTATTCGTGGGACCGGGAGATTCCGGGGATTTTTTTTGTGGTGGACATGAACGAGAAGAAGATTACGCGCTTCTCGGATTATGGCGCAGTACCGATGCCGGCGACGACGAGTATTTATGACGCGGATGGCGGACCGGCGATGGCGGGGACCAAGCCAATTTTGATTGGGCAGCCGGATGGGCCGAGCTTCACGATCAAGGATGGAGAGGTTTCGTGGCAGCACTGGAATTTCCGGTTCAGGCTGGACCCGCGGGTGGGTCCGGTGGTGAACCTGGTGAAGTATGAGGATGCCGGCAGGCAGCGTTCGGTGATGTACGAGGGCGAATTATCGGAGATGTATGTGCCGTACCAGGACCCGGAAGAGACGTGGAATTCGCATGTGTTTCTGGATGCGGGCGAGTATTTCATGAACACGGGGTCGGGGGGCATTATCAAGCCGCTGCTGCCGGGTGTTGATTGCCCAACGTATGCGACGTTTTTCAGCGGGACATTTTTTCACGACAATGGGGCGCCGTATGTGCGGCCTCAACTGGCTTGCATGTTTGAGCGCGTCTCGGGCGACCCGGCATGGCGGCACTGGGATGAGGACACGTATGCGGTGAGCGGACGGCCGACCCGCGAGCTCGTTTTCCGCACGGTGGCGACTGTGGGGAACTACGACTACCTGTTTGACTGGCGGTTTGAGCAGGATGCCTCGATTGTCGTGGGAATTGGAGCGACGGGGATCCTGGAAGTGAAGGCGGTGAAGGATCAGCGGGCGGATGAGCCCTTATCGGCAGGACTTGCGGGGAAGGATCCGGACGGAAACGAGGTGCAGTTTGGGCAGTTGGTTGCGCCGGGGATCGATGGCGTGGATCACGACCACTACTTCAGTTACCGACTGGATCTGGATGTGGATGGGGTGAATAACTCGCTGATGGTGGACAAGCTGGTGCCGTATAAGTTGCCGGACACGGCGATGGGGCGGAAGTATATCTGGGCGATGAAGCCGGAGATGGTGAAGACGGAGGGCGAGGCGAAACTCAATGTTTCGATTGAGCATCCTGCAATGTGGCGATTTGCGAATGAGAACGTCAAGAATGCGCTGGGGCAGAACACGAGTTTTGAAATTATGCCGGGGGAGACGGGAATCAGCCTGCTTCCGTCGAGTGAATGGCCGCAGAAACGGGCTGGATTTTCAGAGCACAATCTGTGGGTAACTCCGTATGACCCGACCGAGCGCTATGTATCTGGCGTGTATGTGATGGGGAGCAAGGGTGAAGACTCGCTGACGGAGTGGGTGAAGAAGAATCGCAGCATCATGAATACGGATATTGTGGCGTGGTATACGGTCGGTTTCCACCATGTTCCCCGACCCGAGGACTGGCCGCAGATGCCGATTATGTGGCATACGTTTTCGCTGCGTCCATTTCAATTTTTGACGAAGAATCCGACGATGGATTTGCCCATGGTGCCATAGAGCATTTTCAGCAATACTGTGAATTGTCCAGCTTTCGCGAGGATGGATTTTTCTTGATGAAAAATCCAGTCAGCGGTGCGGCCTCCCTTTCTACCATTCCTGAAAATGCTTTAGTCGTATTGCCGACGCAGATTTGCACCATCTTTCGCCTGAGTTATCTCCCGGACCATTGGAGATAGCTCAGGTGGACTCGGAGGGAAAGATCAACCCCCTTTTGAAGCTAACATTTTCATCCGTGAGGTGATTGCATGAGTTTTTCGCTTCGTCCTACTCGCTGTTGCCTGTATATCTCTGCCATCTTACTTCTGCTGCTGTTTGCTTCGCCCCTGGTCCTGTGCCAGTCTACCTTCGGAACCGTGTTGGGGTCGGTGCACGATACGACTGGCGCATTGATTCCTGGCGCGACTGTCGTGCTTGGCAACGCGGGAACCTCTGCGCAGCGGACGGTGACGAGTGATGCTGGGGGTGACTTCACCTTCAGTAACGTGGATGTGGGTAAGTACAGTGTTACGGTGACGGCCTCAGGATTTCAGAAGTACAGTCTGCCCGGCATAACTCTGACTGCGCGAGAGACTCGGCGCATCGATGCGGCGCTTGAGCCTGGGGCTGAAAGCGAGACGGTCACAGTGACCGCCGACGCACAGAACGTGATTACCACGGAGGTTTCGAATCTCGCCGAGACAAAAATGGGCGATGATCTGGTGGAGCTGCCGGTGGCAATCTATTCTCGGTCGGCGGGTTCGACCAGCCCGATTTCTACATTGACGACAGAGGCGGGCGTGCAGACCGATGACGGCGGAAACCTGACGGTGATGGGCACGACTCCGGCGCTGTTGAGTGTGACGGTAGACGGTATTTCGAGCGTGGGCGTGGAGTACTCCGGGCCAGTGAACGAGATGTTTCCTTCCTTTAACTCGATCGAAGAGATTCGAGTGAGTGAATCCAATAACAACGCGGAGTTTTCGGGCGTCGCGGATATTACTACGGTTTCAAAGTCAGGCAAGGATACGTATCATGGCGGGGTCTTTGAGAACCATGAGAATACAGTATTCAATGCCTCTGACCCGTTTCAGGTGCATAAGTCGAAGATCATCATGAATGACTTTGGGGCTACGCTGGGTGGCCCGGTGATGATTCCGCGGCTTTACAACGGGAGGGATCACACTTTCTTTTTCGCGAGCTTTGAGGGGCTGCGACTGCCGAAAGAGACCCAGATTGTGACAAGCGTTCCCACAGCAGCGATGCGTGGCAACGATGCGGGATTTGCGGACCTGAGCAGTTATCTTGCGGCGCAGGGAGTGGCGGCGATCTATCAACCGGACGGTGTAACGGCGATCGACGCTACGCATGTGCCGGTGAGCCCGGTGGCGGCAAAGCTGCTGAAGTATGTGATGCCGGCGCCTAACTATGGTCCGGCGGACTCGTATGCTTTGAATTACCGGGCAAATTTTCCGGCGCCGATTTCAGCGAATCAGGGAGATATACGTCTGGACCAGACAATCTCTGCGAAGCAATCGATCTTTGGGCGTTTCTCGTACAAGAATCGCCAGGTGAGTGCAGCACCTGACTACTCGTGCACATTTGCGTTTTGCCAGACGGCGGGGAGTCCGATGCAGGGGGCTTATAACCTGCCGGAGATTGATGAGGGAATGACGTTTGCGCATAACTATGTATTGACTTCCTCGCTGGTGAACGAGTTTCGCGGCGGATTCAATGCGCAGCATACTTCAGACAATCAGAGTTTCAGCACGAGCCAGTTGCTGACGCAGACGGGATTGGCCGGGGTGGTGCCGCAGCCGGATCTTGACTGGGCTGAAGCTCCGCAGTTGCTGCTGAATGGATTCATGGCGACGGGCGGGGGAAATCCGACTCGTCAGCGGGGGCAAATCATCGAAGCTCTGGACAATCTTACCTGGTCACGCCAGCATCACACGTTCAAGTTTGGCGGCGACTGGAAGCGGCTATCTGACCACGATGAAAACGTGTTTGGTAACTATCGCAGCGGCTGGTATGTATTTGATGGCTCGTCCCAGGTGGGTGCGAATATCGCCGATCCTTATACTGCATTTCTGCTCGGGTATCCCGACTACACCGAGGCATCTACGGTGAACAAGCCGACGATGGATGGGGTTGGTTATTCGTATGCAGTTTACGGACAGGATGACTGGAAGATCACACCGAACCTTACGCTGAACCTGGGGCTGCGCTATGAGTTACACCCCCCGTTGAAGGAGACTCATTTCAATACGGCGTTTTTCTTACCGGAGTACAGTGGAGCGGGTGTGGGTGGGACTGCGGTGCATGGTGCGGTGGTGGTGCCAAATGACGAGTCGAAGTCGTTTGCATCGAAGGACTTTGAGAATGCGATTTCACCGACACCGATCTTCACTGCAAAGCAGGCAAATCTACCGGAGACGCTGCGTTTTACGGACAAGACGGACTGGGGTCCGAGACTGGGATTTGCATGGCGGCCCTACGGCAATGACAAGACGGTGGTGCGAGGCGGATGGGGACGATTTATCGAGACGCCTTTAGGGTTCTCTCTGGTTTCAGGTTGGGCGGTGCATGCCAGCTATGTGGGGGTTTTCAGCCAGGGATTTCTGGCGGATAATGTAACTCCTCAATTATCGTTTGCCACGCCTTTTCCGCCGCAGACGCCGGGCAGTGCCACAGGGACTGCGGGCTTTTACTATGCGTTTCCGATTCATTACAAAGATCCGACGGTGCAGCAGTGGAATCTGACGCTGGAGCAGGATATAGGACATGGTCTGGGAGTACGGGCCTCTTACACCGGGAGCCATGGCAAGAATCTTGAGTCTGAAGTTGACCTGAATCAGGTGCCTGCGAACACGGTAGGTTATGCAAACAACGAGGCGACCGCCGTGAGTGATGCGTGTGTCAGTGATGGTGGGTTGACGGTGGCCGATCATCGTCCATATCCATGCTGGAGCGTGATCCAGAGTGTCGAGAATATAGCGGAAAGTAACTACAGCAGCGCGACGGTTGAGGTTTCGCGGCGCAGCGGCAAGAATCTGACCTTTGATGCGAGTTACAGCTACACGCGCGATCTATCGAATGCGGGCGGGGCGACGCCGAGTGCGTTTTCCAGTTCTGGTGGAAGTTTCCTGACGGATCGGTTTCATCCCGGTCTGGATTACGGCAATGTTGCCTATGATCGGCGGCACCGCTTCCTGGTGACCTATCTTTTTGACCTGCCGTTTGGCAAGGGGCAGCGGTGGTGGAGTACGGGTGGAGCCCTGAATGCGCTGGTCGGTGATTGGCATCTGGGAGGCGTGACGGTGTTGCAGACCGGACCCTTTCTGACGCCGTATCAATCGACCAATGATCCGGCGGGGACGAACATTCTGACGACGGTAGGCCAGGCGCGCTCTGACCTGTTGCCGGGAAAGCGGGTCTATGCTGAGCACCAGTGGTCGGGCGCGTGGCTGGATTCTCCATTGGCTGATCCGTCGAATTCGGCTTTTGGGATTCCGGCGGCGAATCGTGGTTCATTTGGCACGGCGTCTGTGGGCAGTGTAGTGGGGCCTGGGACGGCGATTTACTCGCTGAGTCTGCGGAAGGTTTTGACGCTTCACGAGGGGACGACGTTGGAGTTTTCGGTTGAGGGTGCGAATGTCTTTAATCACCGAAACTATGAGCCGCCGAACATGCAGGTGGATTCATCGTCTTTTGGTGCGATTCCGGAGTTGCAGACGGCCGAGGGAGCTGGACCGAGGAGTCTGGAATTGGCGGGGAAGATCTCGTTCTAGAGCAGGATCAGGATAGGTATGCCCGGTCAGCTTCACCGAGGATGGATTTGTCCTGAAAAAAATCTCGTCTTGCAATTCACCGGCTGGGTACAGCAGTTCTGATTCTGCTCCACGGCTTTTGGATGGTGATGCGCCCGTCCGTGGTTTCGCACCTTTGACGCGGTGAGGCTGCGTCAGAGGTGGGGCGAGGGGAATCGTTACTGTCCACTGCCCTCGGTGAGGGTGAGGATGCGGTCGACGGCGGCGGGTGGGGGGAACTTTTCCACTTTGCCGCTGGGCCAGTGGACTTCAATGCTGTCGACGGTGGTGACATCGCCGAGGCCGAAGTGGGCGCGGGGGTCACTGGTGGAGATATAGCTGCCGCCGCTGATGACATCGGCTCGCTGGCGCATTTGATTTGCAGTGAGGTAGACGGTTGCTCCCACGGCGTCGCGGGGACTTTTGGGGCCGCCGACAAGCTTGAGTTCGAGCCAGTGATGGTGATCGGCATTGACGTTGCGAAGGATGACGGGGTGTTGATCTTCGACGTTGATGATGGCGGCGAGTTTACCGTCATTGAAGAGGTCGCCGACGGCGAGACCGCGGCCGGGAATGACGATGGCCAGGCCGGTGCCTTCAACGGGTGGGACGACGTCAAACTTTTTGCCTTCGAGGTTGTGAAAGAGCATGGGTCGCTGAGCCCAGGTTGTTCCCCATGGGTGTTGATCGACCTGCGGGTAGACGTGGCCGTTGACGGTAAGCAGATCTTTCCAGCCGTCGTTGTCGTAGTCAATGAAGGAGTCGCCCCAGCCGAGGAACGGGACGGAAACCTCTGCGATGCCTAACTGATAACTGATGTCGGTGAAGTTGGCGTCGCCTTCGTTGCGGTAGAGGGGTTTGTAGTCATCGGAGAAGGTGGTGTTGTAGATGTCGAGTTGGCCGTTGTTCTGGAAGTCGCCGACGGCGATGCCCATGGTGGCGGTTTCTCGACCGGCTTCGTTGAGGGCATAGCCGGAGGCGTAACTTACATCTTCAAAGGTACCGTCGCCTTTGTTGAGATAGAGGTAATTTGGTGTGGAATCGTTGCCGACGAGGAGGTCGGGCTTGCCGTCGTTGTTGATATCGACGAAGACGGCAGTGAGGCCGTAGTATCCGGGGAGGTCAGCTACGCCTGCTTTTTCGCTGACGTCGGTGAAGGTGCCGTCGCCGTTGTTATGGAAGAGGTGGTCGGGTTCTCCTTTTAGACCGTGGGGTCCGCAATTAACGGGCTCGCCGCGGAAGGAGCAGAAGGCCAGTGAAACACCGTCGACACCGCTGACGGGAGGGTTGGCGCGGTCAAAGTGGACGTAGCCGGCGACGAAGAGGTCGAGACGGCCATCGCCGTCATAGTCACCCCACGTGGCCCCGGCGGACCAGTTGCCGAGGGTGATGCCAGCTTTTTCACCAACGTCGGTGAAGGTGCCGTTGTGGTTGTTGTGATAGAGGCGGTTTTTGCCGTAGTTTGCGACGAAGATGTCGGGCCATCCGTCGTTGTCGTAGTCGGCGATGGCGACGCCGAAGCCCCAGCGGTCATTGGTGACGCCTGCCTTGGCTGCGACATCGGTAAAAGTGCCGTCGTGATTGTTGTGGAAGAGTGCGGCGTGGGGGGAGGGTTCTTTGCCGTCGAGGGCTTTGAATGTGGAGCCATTGACGAAATAGATGTCGAGCCAACCGTCGTTGTCGTAGTCGATGAGGCCGACGCCGGAGCCGTCGGTCTCCAGGATGAATTGCTTATCGGCGGTGCCCATGGTGTGTTTCCAGTGGGTGATACCGGCTTTTTCGCTGATGTCCTGAAAGATGACGGGGCCGGAGGAGACGAAGCCGCCAGCGGTGATGGGGCGCTTGAGGCTGTCAAGCAGCGGGGGGTGCTGGGCTGCGGCTGCAGCGGCCTGCGAACCATCTGCCGGCTTGCTCTCTGCCTGCCCTGGGCCAGTGCTCATGCCGCCGCTTTGGGCTGAGACAAAGCCGGGGAGAAAGACGAAGAGCGCGCATAGCGCATGCGGGAGATGGCGAAAACGGCGGACCGAGGACATGCCAGCCAGTATACGGTTCGGGAGGAGGAGTTTGGAATCCTCCGGAAGGTGGATGAGGCTGAATCTGGCTATTCCTCCTGCAGTTCGTAGGGCACGGCAAAGCGGCCGATCTGGATGAGTGGTTTTTCTGAGGGTGGCCAGATGCGCAGGGATTCGACGCGGCTGGTGCCGGGGATTTTGTGTGCCTGGGCGAGGCCGAGGGGTTTGCCGGTGAGCGCATCGTGGAGATGAACGCTGAGGGACTCGCCGTCGCGCTGCCATCCAAAGACGTATTCGCCGGGAGCGAGGAGGATGCCGCCGATGCGGATGGGGGCCTGGACGACGAGGTAATGGGAGTACTTGCCGTCGGCGGAGTAACCGGCGGTGATGAGGACGACGCCTGCGATGAGGTGGCCTTTGCCGTCGGAAATGCCGCTGGCGGTGCGCATTTCGGTTTCGATGTGTTCCTTTTCAACGGGGGCGCGGGCGGGGAGCAGGGCAGCAAGTTCAGCGTCGGTAGCCTGGCGCCACGCGCTCTTTTGCGCCTGGCCAGCGGTGGTTGCGAGCGGGAAGAGAGCGGCAGCGCATACGGAAAGGATGGCCGTTCGGCGAGTGATCGAGGCGTGAATCATATGCGCAGGTCTCCTTTTTGATCCAACTGGACGAGTCCGCGCTGGATGGCGGCGGTTGCGGCCTGGGTACGGTCTTCGACGCCCAGTTTGCCGAGCAGGTTGTTGATGTGGGTTTTCACGGTGGCCTCTGAGATATCCAACTCGGTGCCAATCTCTTTGTTGCTTTTGCCGCGGACAATTTGTTCGAGAACGTCCTGTTCGCGGTGGGTGAGCTGCTCGGTTGCCATGCGCTCGGCGAGTTTTTGCGCGATGACTGGCGGGATGCAGGACTTGCCGGCGTGGACGGAGCGAATGGTTGCGATGAGGACATCGACGGTCATTCCTTTGAGGAGGTAAGCGCGGGCGCCAGCCTGGAGTGCGCGAAAGATGTCTTCGTCTCCGTCGTAGGTGGTGAGGACGATGAAGCGTGCGTGGGGGTGGTCGGTGCGAACTTTCTGGATGACTTCGACGCCGCTGAGCTTGGGCAGGCGCAGATCAATGAGGGTCACGTCGGGATGGCGGGCCTCGTATTCCTTGAGGGCTTCAGCGCCGTCTGCAGCCTGCCCGACGACCTCGACACCGTCAACGACGCTGAGCAGAGCGACCAATCCCTGACGAACGACATGATGATCTTCGACGACTAAGATGCGAATTGAATTTGACATATTCAGGACTCTTTCTGGTGATTGGAAATCGATGTTGCGTTCTGACTGGCGGGGTTGCCGGGCGGATTGGTTCTGTTGCGGGCCTGAACACGCAGGGTGACGGTGGTTCCTTTATCGAGCTGGCTGGAGATTTCAATTTCTGCCTGGATGAGGGAGGCTCGCTCTTTCATTCCGGTCAAGCCGTAGTGGCCGGTCTGGGTGGCTCGGGGGGGCAGTTCGAATCCTTTGCCGTTGTCTCTGACGGTGAGGGTCAGCATGCGGTCATCGTACTCCAGGCGAACGGCGAGGTCGGTGGCGGCGGCATGCTTCTTTACGTTATGGATTGACTCCTGCGCGATGCGGAGGATCTCTTTTTCGGTGTCAGCGGCGAGGGGCCGAAAGGTGCCGTGAGTGTCGAAGGTGGTGTTGAGGCCATTTGGGCCTTGGGTCTGGGCTTGCTCGACGAGGCGACGGAGACGGATGGGGAGGGTGTGTTCGGCGGCGTCCTGCGAGCGCAGGGCCCAGATGGATTGGCGAGCATCGTCGAGGCCTTCGCGGACCATATCCTGGGTGGAGGTGAGGAGCTTTGCGGCGGCATCGGGGCGGTTGTGGCTGAGCAGTTGGCCGAGGATTTCGAGCTGGAGCGAGATGCCGACGTATCCCTGGGCGAGGGTGTCGTGGATCTCTCGTGCGATGCGGTTGCGCTCTGCCATGACGGCGCGAAACTCGCGTTCAACGCGTAAGACACGGCGGCGAAAGACGAGCAGGACGAGTGCGGCGGCGGCGAGGACGAGGAGGGTGCGGAACCACCAGGTCTGGTAGAAGTGGGGCAGTAGTTCAAAGCTGATGGAGGCCTCAGGCTCGATGTAGGACGCGGTGTCAGACGCCGTCGCACTGAGGTTTTTGGGCCTGTTTGCAGCGGAAGACGAGCTGGAGTCGCCGAAGTCTGCTCGGACGCGGAAGCGGAACTGGCCGGGCGGAACGTTGGTGTAGTACGCGGTGCGTCGAGTTCCGGCATCGATCCAGGCGTGATCGAAACCCTCGAGCATGTATTGATAGCGAACTTTTTGCGGGGCGGAAAAGCTGAGGCCGGCGTAGTCAAACTGGAAGCGAAGGTGGCCTGCTTCGATCCTGGAAACGCCGACAGCAGCGGCGGAAGATTGGGGTACTTGAAGGAGGTCGTGGTCATCGACGGCAAAGCGCTCGATGACGGCAGGCGGCTCGACTGGATTGGTGCCAAAGTGCTGTGGTTCTGCGAGGACGACCCCGCGTGGGGTTGTGAACCAGAGTTCCCCGGAGCTGGTGCGAGCGGCAGTGGGGTGGCTGTTGCTGCTGGTTTCTCGACTGCGGAGGCCGTCTGCGGTGGTGAAGTGGGTGATTTCAGGCTGGCAGGGGAGCTGGCTGGCGCAGGCCAGAAGCCCCGTCAACGCGACCCGCGTGAGCCCCGCGTTTGACGCGAGCCAGAGATGGCCGGCCTCACCCGGACTCATCTCATCGTGCAGGATGGCGTGGATGGCGGAAGGTAGTTCGACGATTCGATTGAGGGAGGGTTGGCTCACGGATGGATTGTTTTTGCTGACGCGCAGGGAGATGAAGTGCGTACCATCCCAGAGGTTGAGGCCGTCGCCCTGTGTTCCAATCCACAGTTTGTGATCGGGAGTTTCGTCGAGTGCGGTGATGACGTTGCTGGACAGTCCATCGGCTGTGGTGTAGTTGTGCAGTTTGCCCTGGTGGAGGCGTGAGAGGCCGTTCAGGGTGGCGATCCATAGGTCGCCGTCAGCGGCGCGAACGATTGTGCCGACCAGGTCGCTGCCCAAGCCATCGGCCTGGGTGAGGCTCGTGAACTGTGCA
This sequence comes from Acidobacteriota bacterium, assembly GCA_025359885.1. GTDB lineage: Bacteria > Acidobacteriota > Terriglobia > Terriglobales > Acidobacteriaceae > Acidicapsa. Next base: position 10,713 of record JANYDG010000076.1, on the reverse strand, counting down.
TGACCGGGGGATGTTGATTGAAGGTGGGTGAGTCCGCGCCGTGTGCCAATCCAGAGCGATCCCTCAGGGTCAACCAGCAGGGAGCGAATGAAGTCATCGGGCAGCCCATCGGCCGAGGTGAAGCTGGTGATGCTGCCAGGGCGGATGTGGCTCAAACCATCGGGGGTGCCCACCCAGACGTTTCCGGCAGGGCCGCTGGCGAGGGAGAGAATGACGTTGCTCATGAGGCCGTTGGCGGTGGTCAGGTTGGTGGTGCTTCCTGTGGAGATGTGATTGAGCCCGCTATCGCGGGTACCGATCCAGAACCCGGCCTGGCCATCGCTGACAATGGCGGTTGTGTTGTCAGAACTCAGACCGTCGTTGATGCCGAGGATGCGAAAGTGCGAATCGCGAAGGATGTGCAGGCCGGCGCTTTCAGTGCCGACCCAAAGATCACCTTCCGTATCCTCAAGAAAGGCGATGACCGAGTTGCCCGTAAGTGGGTCGGTAAGGGGCAGAAGCTGAACAGCATAGGTGACACGCGCAGCCTGGGCGCGGCCCTCACCATGGCCTGGCTGGCTGCGACTTGCGGATATGCGGGCTAACCCACGATTGGTGCCAACCCACAGGCATCCCTCTCGGTCGGCGAAGATGGTTTCAATACGGGAGCCGGGGAGTTGCTTTGAAACCGCGAGGCGGGCGATGACCTGTCCAGCCTGAATCAGTACTAATGCGCTTTGACTTGCTGCGGCGAGGGTGCCATCGGCCAGGCGGGTTAGGAAATTGACTCCATCCTGCGGCAGGGCTGCTCGCGAGGCCGCGCTGGACAATACACCTCCGTGGTCAAGCAAGATGCCGCTGCCGGTTGAAATTAAAACGTCACGGTCAGGGAGTGCAACGACGGGGCCAGGCTTACCGTTCCAATGGACTTGCTCTGCCGCGATACGCAATGCCGATTGCCAATGGCCCTGGCTCAAGAGCGACTCTCTGCCGGCCGAACCTACCCAGAGGCCGCCTGAGGAGTTTGCGGCCAGCGAAGTAATTCCGCTGGTGGGCTGGCCGGGTTCCTGCGGGGCGGGCGTGAAGTGCGTACCATCCCAGCGGGCTAATCCGTTTTCAGTCCAGACCCAGACGACTCCGTCAGAGGTTTGAGCGATACCGCGGATGGAGTTGCTGGGCAGGCCGTCGCGGATGGTCAGCAGTGCCGGATGGCCGTCTTGCCAGTGGACCAGACCATCACCCGTGCCGACCCATAGACCGCCTGCGGCTTTTGACTTGGGGGCACCAGACTTGTCAAATGCATCGAGGAGACACCGCACTTCAGCGTCGGGGAAGAGGCCTGGAATAGGGGAGGAGTGATCGAAAACCTGAAAACTGACGCCGTCAAATCGGGCCAGCCCAAGCTCTGTGCCAGCCCAGAGATAGCCGTTGCTGGATTGGAGCAGGCGCGAGACGGTGTTCTGCGGCAGGCCGTTTTCCATTGTCCAGGCCTGGCGAGTGTACCTGCCGAGGGGCGTTGTCGGCTCAAGCGCGTAGCTCTGCCTGGCCGCCACCGATACGAAGGCGAGGGCAAGAAACATGGCCGCTTTGCGCGTTGAAAGCATCTTCTGCAATCCAACACCGACCGGGGCTGATATGCAACTGGTTTGGAGGCTAAAAGCGGCGAATTGTTACCGCAAATCGCACATTTGATGAGATTTCGCATAGCTCTGATGGTGCTTCAATCGAAGGATGGAGACGGGCCTCAGTCCGATGGCCGATGACAGGCAGTTGCGATCTGGTTACGCTGATGAAGTCTCTTGACTCCTGGGGTAACGGCGTTATGCGCGTCGTTGCCCTTACTTTTTGGCTGCACCCTTGCGTCGCAGGTTTCCTTTCGCTTCCTTGCGTCGCCGGGGTCGCGGGGTAGACTGGAGTTGGAGGAATTCCCTTGTCTGATACCGCTTTGCCTGTAGTTTCTGCGAACGCAGCTTTTACCGCTCCCAATGGTCCACTCATTGCGACGGGTGACCTGCACATCCATGTTGGCGGCGCTGAACCGCTCAGCCAGCCCCGCGCATCGTTTTGCCGCTGCGGTGCCTCTGCGAAGAAGCCTTTCTGCGACGGTACCCACCGCACATCTGGATTTGTGGATGCTGGTGAGGCTGTACCTGCAGCCAGCATTGCAGAATTGACTGAGACAGGCCCTGTGACTTTTACGCCTGCGCCCAATGGTCCGCTGTTGGCGGCTGGACCGCTGACGGTGCAGAATGCAGCGAAGCAGACGATTGCGACAACGACACGCGCCGCTTTTTGCCGCTGTGGCGCGTCGGCGAACAAACCGTACTGCGATGGTGCGCACAAGGCTGCCGCGTTTGAGGGTTAGGTTGCAAGCCGCGCTCTCGGCTTTTGCGAAGCAATTCTGAGCCAGTAGTGTTGTGACGCTGAAAGGACCGGCCTCATGGGCTGGTCCTTTTTTGCGTGGGATATGCGAAACTGGCGGCTCTGCCCTATGGCGCGAATTGAACTGATTGCACCAATGGAACGCGGTAGCTCTCTGGCGGACCGAGATAGCTGGCTTTGAGCGAGTCTTTGCTCAGTACGAATTTTTCGAGGACCAGGCCGGGGTCTATCATGCCGATTCTTAGCGTGTGGGGACCGGGGGCGGCGACATTCACTGTCGTCTCGACCCGCCTGACTTGATCGCTCACTACTCTGGACCAATCCTTCTCGGAGTTATGTTCGAGGGTGTCGATGATATGCGGTGGCTGGTCGTCAAGGGCAATGGTGAGGCGCAGGCCGCGGCCGGGGACGAAGTTCAACGTGGGGCCGGTGGTAAATTGCAGGTGATATTCACCGCTATTGAAGAGATATAGGTGATAAGCAAGAGAGGGCCTCTCTTCTGTGGCTTCAACGCTATGGGATGTTACTGGAAAGACTTCCATGCCGGAGAGAGTTGCGCCGTATTCGGGGATGCGATCCCAACGGGCCAAGGGCGTAGGCGCTGATTCAACGAAATGCTCGGCCTCGAAGGAGAGATAGCCGTCGGATTCGACAAAGGAGCCTCGCGATGCTGCTATGGCTGCGGCAATGTCAGGCATGGGGCGAAACGCATCAATGGTAACTGGAATGCCAGCGCCTTTGAGCTGGGTCACCTCGATGTCAGCCTTCGATGTGCCGAAGGGCGCTTTACTCCAATCGATCGATACTGTGAGGCGGCTTTCCTTTGAAACCTCGCCGCCGGACTGGCTGAGGATGACCCAGGGCTCAGTGGCGGTAGCGGTATACGTGAATGATTGCAATCCGCGATTGAAGATAGAGATTAAGTGGGACTTGTTGCTGATGGCATTGAAGGAAAGATGAAAGGGGCCGGTGCTGGAGGCTGCGCCTTCGGCGGCAATGCCCATGCGCGCGTCGTTGGCTGGCTGGACTTCGGTGACCGCAGGCATGGTGTTCAGGGGTGGCTCATTCCAGAAGGTGTAGCCGAGGTGGGTCTGGTCCATCATATGATTCCACTTACCCTCGGCGAGACGATGGTTATAGGTATAACTCAAATCGGCGTCGGCTTTGAAGAGGGCGCGCGCCTTGTCGGCAAGGTCGTTGGCATCGGCTCGGCCTTGCCTGGCGTAGAGTCGGTTGCGGCCTGCGGTTATGTATAGCTGATTGACAATTGCGGAAGCCTTGAGTGGATAGAGGACTAACTCAAAGAAAGCGTCTTGGGTGTTTGCCGGAAGCCTGGCTGCGATGTTATCGGCTTTCGCTGCCAGATCAATCCATTCCTGTTCAACGCGATCGGCTTCGCGGTAGTTTTCGAAACTGAAGGTGTCTGTGTCGAGTAACTCGGGTTTGCGGCGGCCATTGTACTGAGTGTACCGAGTTATCAGTTCCGCAATATCATTTGCGTAGGTGTTGCCGAATTCGCGCTCGGCCCAGAGGCGTGTGAATTCCAGTGTCTGGTCCTTGCCCCAGCGACCAGGTCTGCGCGCGAGGCTGAGGAAGTACTCGATGGGGAACTCCATGGGCTTGAGGTCGCCGACGTTGACGATCCAGATGCGGTCAGCCCCGTAGTTGAGGGCGAGGTTCATCTGCTCCCAGACTTTTGCGATTGGGTTGGTGTTGATCCACTTATAGTTGCGGGGATCACCGACGTAGTCGAAGTGGTAGTAGATACCTGCGCCGCCGGGGCGTTTGCGCTCTTCTGGAGTGGGCAGGCGGCGGATGTTGCCCCAGTTATCGTCGCACCATAACAGCGTGATGTCGTCGGGAACGCGCATTCCTTTCTCGTAATACTCCTGGACCTCTTTGTAGAGGGCCCAGACTTTGGGATTTGCGGCGAGGGTAGGGGTGTTGTGTTCGGCGAGGATATTGCGCTGGTCGGCGACGATGTGTTCGAGCAGGGCAATGTTTGCGCCCTCGGACATGGGCATGTCGCCGTCGCCGCGCATGCCGAGGGTGATGGTGCTTTCGAAGTTCTTGTTGCGCTCGATGCCATCGTTCCAGAACTTATCGAGGACATCCTTGTTGGTGGAGTAATCCCAGATGTTATTGCCGTGGCGCTTCCACTCCTGCTGAGCGCGGAGCATGGGTTCGTGATGCGAGGTGCCCATGACGATGCCATACTCGTCGGCGAGGCGGGCGTTGTCGGGGTCGTCTTCGTTGAATGCGCTGCCCCACATGGCGGGCCAGAGGTAATTTGCGCGCAGGCGGAGGAGTAACTCAAATACTTTCACATAGAATTTATGGTTATATCCGCCGTAGGTAGCGTTGACCCAGCCGGTAAGTGCGGGGGCTTCATCGTTGAGGAAGATGCCGCGGTATTTGACTGCGGGCGGACCCTCAATGTGGCTGCCGGGTGAGAGATAGAGCGCATCCCGATGAGCGACGGGAACATCGGCCCACCAGTACCATGGGGAGACTCCTATCTGCTCAGATAAGTCATAGATTCCGAAGATACTGCCGCGCTTGTCACTGCCGACGATGACGAGAGCACGAGACACACCTTTGAATGGCTTATCGACGACTGCGGTGAGGGTTGATTCCCATTTGCCGGAGATTGGGCTTGCGTCCAGTTTGTGTTCAGCGATGAGGCGGTCGATGAGTTTGTTGTGGGCAATAGTGCCGATGATGACTACGTTGCCCTTGAGAGCGCTGCTGTCGGAGGTGAAAGCTGGCGTTACTCCAGTGACGCGCTCGATGTCTGCCTGGAGATCATGCGCAGCGCGAATGACTCCGGGGAATTCGGCGGAGTCTGCGTAGATGGTGGCTGCCTGGCCGGCGGAAACGAGGGAGAGGCTGCCGCTGGCGGGAGCGGTAGTGACGTACTTTTCCTGCCCGAGAGCGCTGGCGTGCTGGGCGCTGAGGAACAAAATCATGAGCAGCAATGCGATGAAGCCGGGGGAGGAGAGACGGGGAAGGCTCATGGGAAAAACTCCGAAGGCAGCGAGACGCGAGGCATTGCGATGAAACAGGTCTACTTAGACTGGTGTTCCGATGGGGGAGTGTAAATGCGGAATTCGCCGCCGAGGTGCATGAAGCTCATGAGGTAAAGAAGGCCGTCGTAGTAGCGCTGTTCGCCGGAGGGAACGGGGGTTTTCCAGAGGGCTTCGACGAATTCGTGGGCGCGGGGGTTGGTAGCGGCGAGGCTGGCGGCTGCATTGGTGGCGACGAGGCCGGTGGAGTGGCGAGTGGAACGCGGCTTGCCGTCGAGGGTGTATTGGTCGGCGTATTTGTCGAGACCCTGTGCAGCGAAAAAGGCCTGGATGCGATCGCTGAGGACCTGCTCCTGCGGTGCTTTGTGCCACCAGTTCCAGTCGACGGACCAGTTGCTGGCGGTGCGCCAGGCGTCGTAGCTGAAGGTGGAGGATTCGGGTGAGCGTGTGACTTTGGGGGTGGCGTCGAAGTTGGCGTAGTTAGGCGCGAGGCCGGTGACGGGGTCTGTGGTCTTTGGGAAGAAAGCGCGGCTGGCTTCAGCGGCCTCGGTCCAGAATTGGCGGTCGGCGGCGGGGCCCCAGCGCGCCCAGAGTTCATAAAAGGCAGGCAGGTGGTAGGAGGGGTCAGTGAACCCGGCGCGGTCAACGCCGGGGACAAAGCGGATCATTTTGGAGGCTTCATCGACCTCGTTGGCGACGGAACGGGGACCGAACCTGGTTGGCCCGGAGATGAGAGCGCGGTGGCGCATGGCGGTGAGCAGCGTGTCGGCCTGGGCCTTGTAGTTGTAGATTCCGGTGCCGTTGCCCCAGCGGGCGGAGGCGAAATAGAGCGCCATGACGAAGTATTCTTCGCCGTCGGGGGCGGGAGTTTCTTCGTTGGGGGTGCCGTCGGTTTTGCAGGACCAGGAGAAATACCCATACGAAGGATGATGTGGGTCGCTGATGTACATGTAGGTCATGGCCCAGTTCCAGATGGCGTCGAACTCGTGCTTGTGGTTGAGTTGGACGGAGATCATCATGCCGTAGGACATGCCTTCAGTGCGGGCGTCGTGGTTGGCCCAGTCGGTGATGTAGGCGAGGGGACCGTTGGCGTTTTTGCCGGTTTCAAAGTAGATGGCCTGGGTTTGCGGGTCGCCGTGAAAAAGCTGCTGATAAGCCGCATCGATTTTTGTTGAGACCTCTTTGGCGGGGTGACCCTGCTCGACGAAGAGATTGGGGTAATGTCCGGTGGCGAAGGCACCGGCACCGTTGGTCAGTTTTGTGGAGGGCTGCGCCTGGCTGTGCAACAGGGGCGCCACGGTGGCGAAAAGGAGGGCCAGGCAGGCTGTGGCGAGGGCTTTGGCGAGGACGGGATTTGAACTGCGCAGGGTGCTGATTGAGGGCTTCATAGACGCACTCTTTATACCTAGTAAAGCGATATATTGCAAGGTTCCGGAGACTTTGGCCATTTTTTGCTCAGCATTTGAATGTGACTCAAAGGAAGCTTCAGCGGTCATCACTCGCTGCGCGCAACGATTTTGGTTGTCACGAACGAGCTCCTCTTGCCACTACTCCTGCAGAAAACGCCCGCTATGCCGCTGAGGCGCGGGCAACATCAGCCACGGAGGGATGAGATGAAATCGAGTATGAATGCTCTGCTGAGCGGTTTTGGCGCAGTCGTGATTGTGGCGTTATTTGCAGCGGGACTTTGCGCGGAACTGCATCGCCGTCTTCTTTCCTGAGTGAAGTAACCGGTACCAGTGATCGAGTGAGTATCAAGCGCCAATGCCCTGGGCCCGTCTCGGATGAGAGACGGGCCCTTTTTGGTGCCCGATGCCGGATTCCAGCCTCGGGGTCTGGCGTCACGGGATGATGGTGTTGAGAAAGTTCCACGAATTCATGGGGAAGGGAACGTTCTGGTTGTTGAGGTACTGCTGCCGGGAGGGTTGGACGAGGATGCGACCCTCAAAGATGTTAGCCATGACGTTGACCTCAGGTGGAGGCAGGGTGGAGTTGGGCTGGTTGAGCTGGCCGGCGGTAAGGATCATGGCCAGTTTGTAGAAGCTGGCGGATTGGTTGTGGACCATGTTGTTGGCGACCACCGACTGGGAGAGAAGGTAGACGACGATGACGCCCGCGAATGGGGAATAGAAGTCGTTGGTGGCCTCGGGTGAAGGGGCGTTTTTGGTCCCGGCACCGCTGGCCAAACCGCCAATCTGGTTGAGGAAGGGTGAGGTCATGTTCATGCGGTTGGCGAGGACAAAGAGAGAGCCGTGGCGGTCGGTCTGGACCTGGTCATCGCCGAGGACGAACAGTCCCATCGAGGTGAGGCGCTGCATTTCGTTGTTTTCGACGCGCAGGCGCGAGGTGAGCGGTGCGGCGGTGGCGTAACCCTGTTGGGCAAGTTGTGCAATTTCGAGGTAGAAGTTTTGCAGGTCATCGATCGGTGTACCCGCGCCGATGGAGGTGGCGAAGTTGGAGAGGAAGGGGGCTGACCACTGGGGCATGATTTCGATGGCGCCGGACTTGGCATTGGTGTCTGGGCTGCTGCTGTCGCCGGTAAAGGTGATGGTGATGGTGCCGTTGACAGCTGGGATGCCGAGGAAGACCTGGTCATCCGCAACTCTGACGCCGCCATCCTGAATGAGGTCGAGCTTGTTGAGGACCTCGGTGCCGTTGATGGAGACGTCAAAGATGCGCTGGCCGACGGCGTTCCAGAAGACCTCGGCGAGCTTGAGTGTGACGGTGTAGAAACCGGCGGCGAGGTTGGAGAAGGTGTAGGTGTAGGCAGGTCCGTAGCGTTCACTTTGATAGAGGGCCTGGTCGGTGGAGTCGGGTGTTGCTCCGAAGATGGTTGGAGGGGGCACCTGGCGGGCGATGGCCCCGCCGGAGACTGCCACCGAGGCTGCCTGGGTGGCAGGGAGCCAGGTGTCGCCCGCGGAGTCGGTGTAGTTGTCAGCTCCGTCGTAGATGCGGACGGGATCCGGGGCCGGATCAATGGTGACGAGGCTGCTGGCGTCGCCGGTGGGGAGGGGGTATCCGATGGCGCAGGCGAGGCCAAAGGTGCCGAGTTCCTGGGGTTCTTCGGCGAGCACGAAGGCGTCGCCTGGGGCAAGCAGCCAGAAGCCTCCGTGACAGGCGCGGAGCTGGTTGGTGAGCAGGTCGACGGATTCAGTGGAGGCAAGAATGAGGGCCGCGATGCTGAGGCCAGAGAAGGTGTTTCCGGAAATGACGGCAGCGCGTACCTGGGCTGGCAGGGCGGAGCCACCGTACTCGGCGTGGGTGCTGGAGGCGACGAAGACGTCGAAGCCGCCGGAGATGGTGGCGACCTGGCCGGGGAAGCGGTTGATGCCGCCGGGGGTCACATTGGTTTTAGCTGCGGCGGTGCCGGCGGCGGCGGCGGCCTGAGATGCAGCGGGCTGGGTTGGGGCAGGCTGGTTTGGGGCAGGCTGGGTTAATTCAACGGGAGGGATTGCGGCTTGATTGGCGGCTGCTGCGGTGGCTCCGGTCGCGGCTACTTCTGCTGGAGACGGGGCGGGGTTGGCGGTTTCCTGGACCTTGTGGAGGACGAAGTTGAGTGCCGAGTGGATTGCGGTGAGCTTTTGTGCGTTTGGAGCGGGACGTCGGCGCTGGAAGCCGTTGGGATTCTTTTTGAAGAAGGTGCTGGGGTCAATGAAGTTTGCGGAGGGGGCATGAAGGTATCCAGCGCTGAAGTCTCCGCTGCCTTTGAAGGTGTTGCCCTCGACGTGCAGGCCGTTGACCAGGCCGGAGGCAAAGATGCCTGCGGTGAACTGATACCCCTGGTTGCCAATGGCGTTTTTCTTGCGCAGGGCGGCGGTGCTGAGGATGGAGTCAAAGGCGCAGTTTTTGACGGTGAGGGAGGAGACGTTGACGACGCGGAGGCCGATGGAGACGTTGAGATTTTGAATGATGGCGCGGACGCCGGGGTCGAGGGCGTTTACGGGCAGGCCGGCGAAATGGTTTTTCGTGAAGCTGGTGGAGGGCAGCTCGAGTACGAGGCCACTGAGGGTGATGCCATTGGCGCGGTCGAGGACGATGAGGCCGTCAGTGAACTGATCGACGCTGTTGTCGTCGGCGACGATCAGCGCGGTGCCGGGCTGGCAGGCCTCAAGGTGGATGCGGCTATGGGTCGCGCTGAGGCGGAGCGGCGTTTTGAGGGCGTACTTGCCGGGTGCAAGGCAGACCGTGCTCTCGCCTGACTTGCCTTGCAGGCCGTCGAGAATGGTCTGGAGGGTGGTTGATCCGTTGAGGTCGCTGGGTTTGACGTTGATGGTGCAGCCGCAGCAATCGCTCGAAAAGTTGGGCGGCCAGGGGAGGCGGCAGTTGCTGGCCGTGGCGGCGGCGAGGTCCACGATGGAGAGGCGGGCGTAGTGGTGGTGGATGCCGCGGGGTGGGGCGAAGTCAAGGTATTCGACGGTGCCGTCGGTGGAGCGGGCGGCGAAGTTCCAGAACTGGCCGGTCTTGTACGACGAACCACTGGGGGCGAGGTTGAAGCTGATGGTGATGCCATCTTCGAGGACCAGGGTGGTGCCGGGCGGGGGAACGGGGATGTCGCCGGTAGCCCCGGCGGCATCAAGGTCGGCCCAGACGGTGGCGAGGTCGCTCTGGTAGATTTTGCCTTTCTGGTCCCAGCGGCGGATGCGGGTATGGAGCAGGGGGTCGGTGAGGCCGTTGCCGTCGACGGGGAAATCGACGGTGGAGATGGCGTCGTAGAGGGTGAGGGTGGAGGCGGCATCGGTGACGGTGTTGATCTGGCGAAGGCTACCGGGCAGGCCCTGGAGCTCTTGCCAATCGTCGGTGATTTCGACCCAGTCATTGGGGTTGAAGCGCAGGATGGAGTCGCGGCCGGTGCTCTGGACGACGAGGCTGGTGCCTCCCTGGGCAATGGCAGTGATGCCGGTGGCGACAGAGGCGTTGTCGCGTGACCACTTGAAGGTGGGCTTGTCCTGGGGTTCGATGCCTTTGGGCTGGTGGATTTCGACGCGGTAGAGCTGATTTTCAAGGCCGGTATAGCCGGTGTTGGGGGCCAGGCAGCAGGGACCGGACTGGGTGGACTGGACGACGCCGGTGGAGAGTTGCGCGCCGGGAGGGAGCAGAAGCGCCTGCCATTCAGGGATGTCGGAGTCTGGGGTGGAGCAACTGACGCCGGTGGTGCTGCTGGCGTCGAGCCATTTGACTTGCCAGATGGTCTGGAGGCGTCCGGTGGTGTCGACGCCGACGGCTTTTTCGACGAGGTCGGGATCTTCGATGAAGGTGACCTCACGCTGCCAGACGTCGAGATAAACGAGGTAGGGGCCGCCGGTGGTGGGGAAGGCGGCGTTGGGCA
>JANYDG010000056.1 GCA_025359885.1 Acidobacteriota bacterium | reverse complement strand
CCCCTGCCCCCTGCCCCCTGACCCCTGATCCCTGTCTTACTCCCCCTCCGGCTTCTGGTAAGGCTTCTGCAAATACAGTCGAGCCTCATTCACCGCACCCTGGGTATTGTCGTTCGTCTGCACCGCCTGGCGATATTCGTTCACCGCCCGGTCCCGCTGCCCGGTCACGTCAAAGATCTTTCCCAGTTGAATGTGGCTCCACACCTCCGTCCACCGCGGGTCACCATCCCCCCGCAGCGCATCCCGATAGGCGTTCGCGCTTGCCTGGTAGTTCCGCTGGTTAAACAGCACCTCGCCAATCCGGTAGCTCGCCAGAGAGCTCTGTGAATTCGCGTCCAGCGCCTTCTGAAACTCGCCCAGCGCCCCCGCCAGATCCCCCTGCGCCACCAATTGCTGACCCTTCAATATCGCCACCCGCACCAGCAAATCCGGCGTCGACTTCAGCAGCCAGTTCTCCGGATCAATCGCAATATGGCGTGGCCGCCCAAACGTATCCACAATAAACTGCGAATTCGACCCCACCACCTCCACCTTCTTTACCTCCGTCTTGCCGTCCGTCTCCACCTTCAGTTCCACCGGCATCCGGAATAAATCAAGATCCTGCTGCACTTCCCCAATCGTTCTGAATCCCTTGTTGTTTCCCAGTCGATACACCGCATACTTGTTTACAAAAACCGGCGCACCCGTCCCATCCACCCACTGCGCAAAAAACGGCGTCAACTGTTGCTGACTCTGCGCCTCGGCTACTTTTTGAAAATCGCTCGAACGGATTCCTTTGTCTGTGTACTGGCTCAGGCTCTCCTGCAAGACTTTTTTGAATGCTCCGTCGCCCAGCTCCCAGCGCAGCATGTGAAACACCATCGCGCCCTTCTCCAGCGTCATCGATTGAAACTGCGGTGAAAACGCGCTCAAACGTCCCGCGCTCGACAGCGGCGTCGTGTCATACGCCAGAGCACCCGCTGAAACGTCCTGGATCGCGTTCTTCAGCGCCGTCTTCCCGTTCTCTTCCTCCAGATACATCAGCTCCCCGTAGCGCGACATGCCGTTTGTAATCCACGCGTCACTCAACGTCAGAGGACTCATCTCAGAGCCCCACCACTGGTGCGCAATCGTGTTCGCCAGCAGCCGCACTCCACTCTTGTCCCCGGTCCGCGATCCAGAAATCGCCGCCAGCTCCGGTGCCCACACCGCTGGCAACGTATCGTCCGGCAACTCCACCACGTTCAGCCGACCGCTCTCTCCTCCGCCAAACAAATCCGTAAAGAACCCAAACTGCTTCGCCGCCGTCTCTCCCAGGTCGCCAATCGCCTGCTGGTGGCTTACCGTCAGGTACACGTGAATGTTCGCGCCGCCTCCGGCTACCGCCAGCGGAGCCACAAAACGCCCCGCAATCACCGTCCCCGGAAAACCCGGCTTCGTCCAACTGAAATTGAACTGGTCCGCTGGCTTCCCGTTCGCCAGCGTCGCCGGAACCCCGCCCCCCTGCGCCCCACTCGCCAGCACCCGCAGACCCTGCGGCACACGAATATGCATCTCCGCCGTGAAACGGTTCGTCAGGTACCCGGTCATCGGAAACCACCGCCCCGGATACAGCAGATAGCTGATTGGCTCCCCTATCGCTGCCAGCTTCAGACCCTCTTCCGGCCCGTCTTCATTCCCCGTAATTGTGCCCTGGTAAACAAACGTCCAGTGCACCGGTTGCCCCTTCACAAACGGAGTCACAGGAGCAATCCGAATCGCCCCATCCGCCGAACGGTCGCCCGTCAGCAGCTTCCCCGCATCGTCGGTAATCTTCGTCAACTTCAGCGCCGGGTGAAAGCCGAAATTCACCACATCTGCGCTCGCAGCAGCAGTAAAGGTCACCGTCGTCGTCGCCGAAAGGTGATGAGCAGCCGGGTCCAGCTCCGCGTCAATCACGTAACCCTGCACCGCCATCCGGTTAGCAGAGTTCGCCGACTGCGACACGAGCCCAACCGGAAACAGCAACAACCCCGCCGCCAGCAGGGAAGGGAATCGAAAATTTCCAAAAAACCAAGGGGAAGTCATCATCTACCCGTTCTCTCTCAACACAGTTCTTGTCCCACCCAACCACCTTGGGTACCCCACATCTCAACTCCGAGATGCATGAATCTCCAAACCCAACCACTCCGGGTGCCCCCCATCTCGATTCTGAGATGCGGGAATCTCCAAACCCAACCACTACTCAAGCGCCAATCCTAGCGTCTCAACCACAATCCCCGCCACTACCCCAATCGCCGTCTCACCCGGCGCCCGGCCTGCCCGCAGCTTTGCGCCCACCGCCGCCAGCCCAGTCATCATCTCCGCACGAGCCTCACCCTGCAAAAGCAGCGGCTCAAACTCTTGGACGATACGAGCCGCAGTAAAGTCATCCTGAATCAATTCAGGAACAAGTCTCTTGTCCGCAACCAGATTCACCATAGCAACATGGGGTACCGTCACCACCCGCTTGGCAATCCAATACGTCACCGGCGAAACCCGGTAAACCACCACAAACGGATTCCCCATCAGCGCCGCCTCAACCGTCGCCGTCCCGCTCGCCACAATCGACCCCCGCGCATGAAACAGCGCCGCGCGCGCATCTTCCACCAGCCGCACCGGCAACCCCGCCCCCGATTCGGCCAACATCCCCTGCACCATCGCCCGCTGCGCAGCCGTCAAAGTAGCCGCCAGCGGCAGCAGAAACTCCAAATCCTCATTGCGTCGAAGCAGCTCCCGCGCCGCCATCAGCATCTCCGGCAGATTCAGCAGAATCTCCTTCGCCCGGCTCCCCGGCAGCAATCCCACCCACCGCTTCGCCACGTCCAGCCCGATGGCCTCCGCAAACTCCGCCCGGCTCACCCCAGGCAACGCCAGGTCCGCCAGCGGATGCCCCACATACTTGGCATCCACCCCCCGCCCCTGATAAAACCCCTCCTCAAAAGGAAAAATCACAAGCATCCGGTCCACATAGTTTTGAACCAGCTTGATCCGCCCCTTCTTCCACGCCCAAAGCTGCGGACTCACAAAGAAAATCACCGGTATCCCCAGCCGCTTGAACTCCTCCGCCAGCTTCAAATGAATATCCGGAAAATCAATCAGCACCGCCACATCCGGCCGCCGCCCCGCATCGGCAGTCTTGACCGCCGCCTTCAGCTTCCGGTACTCCCCATAAATCCGAGGCAGATGCCGGATCACCTCCGTAATCCCCATCACCGCCACGTCCTCTGACCGCACCACGCGCTCAAACCCCAGCGCCTCCATCCGCTCCCCACCCATCCCAACGAACCGGGCACCTGGCAAACGCAGCTTCAACTCCTCCAGCAGCAAAGCCCCATAGGCCTCCCCGCTAGCCTCCCCCGCAGAAACAAAGATGTTAAGCGCAGTCTTCGACATTCACTACTGGTTATACAGCGTTAGGCAGAAAACCGGACTAAGGATATACTTCCATTCATGTATATCCTTGCCCCCGGAGGCAAACCATGAAAGTCGCAAAATGGGGCAACAGCCTCGCCGTCCGCCTGCCCGTCGCCGTCGTCGAGTCCCTGCAGTTAAAGGAGGGGGACGACGTGGAAGTCAGCCCCGGAAACCGCCAGACACTGACCATCGACCGCGACCATCGCAAAGACCGCGCATTCCAGCGGCTCCGTGAATTTCAGATCGATTTTCCGGCTGACTACAAGTTCGACCGCGAAGAAGCCAATGCCCGCTAGAGTCTTCTTCGACTCCTCGGTACTGATCTACACCCTGTCGCGTTCGGATCCAAGGTCGGCCGTCGCCTTCGAACTGCTCGATCATGGCGGAGTCATCAGCGTGCAGGTTTTGAATGAGTTCGCAAACGTCGCCAGCAAAAATCTGCGCCTCGACTGGCACCGCATCGAACAAATACTCGACGAGATTCGGGCCTGCCTTGAGCCTCCGGTCCCCGTCACCCTCTCCATCCATGAACTGGCGTTGGCCATCGCCCGCCGCTATCAATACACCATCTACGACTCACTGCTCATCGCCGCCGCCCTCGAATCCGGCTGCACCACCCTCTATTCCGAAGACATGCAGCACGGCCAAGCCATCGGCCCCGTCACCATCCTCAACCCCTTCACGCTCTAATCCCCAGCCGCCAGCCCCGGCGCCAACTGAGCTCCCGCCAGCCCCACCGCCCCCGGCTCCTGGTCCTTGTACTGCAACTGGTAAAGCTTCCAGTAAATCCCCCGCTGCCCCAAAAGCTCCTGATGCGAACCAAACTCCCTCAGCTGCCCCTTGTGCATCACCAGAATCACATCCGCCCGCTGCACAGTACTCAGCCGATGCGCAATCAGCACACTCGTCCGCCCCTCCACCATCCGCTCCAGCGCCAGACGAATCTGCTGCTCTGTTTCCGTATCCACGCTCGACGTCGCCTCGTCCAAAATCAAAATCCGCGGGTCATACGCCAGCGCCCGCGCAAAGTTGATCAGCTGCTTCTGCCCCGTCGACATCGAAGCTCCGCGCTCCAGCACCGGCTCCTCAAAGCCCTTCGCCAGCCCCTGCACAAACTCCAGCACGTTCACATCCCGCGCCGCCTCCACCATCCGCGCGTCCGTAATCTCCGCCGCGCCCAGCCGAATATTCTCCGCAATCGTCCCCGTAAACAGGAAAGGATCCTGCAGCACCACCGCAAAATGCCGCCGCAGCGCGCCCAGGTCATGCTCCCGCAGGTCCAACCCGTCCAGCAGCACCGCCCCCCGCGTCACCTCATAAAACCGCATCATCAGCCCCGTCAGCGTCGTCTTCCCAGCCCCCGTATGCCCCACGATCGCCACCGTCTGCCCCGGCTCCACCGTGAACGAAACATCCTTCAATATCCACTCAACATCCGGCATCACCGCCAGCTCTGCCGGTTCCGCTTCAGCCACAATTCGCTTCTGCTCCTCCGTCAGCGTCTGGTACGTAAACCACACATTTCTAAACTCAATCCGGTTCGATCCATCCCCCACCTGCGTCTCCGCCGGCGAAACAATCTCGCTCGGCGTATCCAGCAGCTTGAAAATCCGCTCACACGCAGTCATCGCCGCCTGCAAAATATTCAGCTTCTCGCTCAAATCCTGAATCGGTCTGAAAAACCGCTGCGAATATTGGATAAACGCCGAAAGCACCCCAATCGTCACCAGGCCCGACATCACCCCAAACCCGCCCCGCCAGATAATCAGCGCAATCGCTATCGAAGACAGTATTTCCACCGCCGGGTAATACAGCGCATACGCAAACACCGTGTCCTTGAACGCAATCATGTGCTGCTCGTTCACCGCGCGAAAGTCCGTATACGCCTTCTCCTCGCGATTGAAAAGCTGCACCACACTCATCCCGCTCACGTGCTCCTGCGTAAAGCTGTTAATCCGCGCAATCGCCCCCCGCACCCGCCGGTAGCTCTCCCGCACTGTCTTGCGAAACAGCTGTGTCGCCCACACAATCCCCGGCAGCACCGCAAACGTCAGCAACGCCAGCTTCCAGTTCATCGCCAGCATCACCACCACCATCACCGAAAGCGCAAACACGTCATCAATCATGCTCAGCACACCGGCCGTGAACATCTCATTGATCGCGTCCACGTCAGAAGTAAGCCGCGTCACCAGCTTGCCCACCGCATGGTTGTCAAAGAACCCGATATGCATCCGCTGCATATGCCTGAAAATCTCCCGCCTCAGGTCAAACATCACCTTCTGCCCCGTCCACTGCATCAGGTAAGTCTGCGTAAACTCAAACCCATACGCCAGCAGCAGCGCCCCCAGGTAAAGCCCCGCCAACTGCCCCAGCCCGGTAAACGGATCAGCACTCAGCCGCCGCCCCAGCCAGTTCGTCCCAATTGTCGAGTTCAGCGTCGCATGAGCGGTCAGATACCGGTCCAGCCCCACCTTCACCAGGTAAGGCCCCACCACATCCGAGGCAGCCTTCAAAATCACCGCCACCACCGAAACAGTCGCCTGCACCCGGTAAGGCCCCAGATACCCAGCCAGCCGCCGCATCAGCCGCGCGTCATACGCCTTGCCGGTAATCTCGTCTTCAGCCTTCTTCGGCTTCGCAGTCTTGTTCGCGTCGTCTGCCATGTCTGTTTTGGATGGTCGCTTCAGAAATTCGCTTCAACTTCATTGTACGGGTCGGCAGCACCGTCGCCACCCACCCCAAATCCGGCGACATTCCCCACTCAAAACTCCCCGCCCCAAAGCCCCGCCCCAAAGCCCCGCCCCCGTCCCAATCCCCAAACGAAGCGACGGCCGAGCCACGACACAACACCCAACACACGCCGCCATACCAAATCAAGCCATCGATGTCCTGCAAACGGGGCACAAATTCCAGTCGTGCCGCAACCGTCCCAAAGAAGAGCCCGCGCTTCAGCCCCTGCCACACTTCCATCGCGACAAAAGCTCTGACCAAAAATCCTGTCAAACAAATGGCACCAAAAGCAGACCGCCAGCACCATTCACCAGATACGTCTCACTCCATATTGATCAAACACAGTATCTCGACTGATGAGCGGCAGCTTTAATTCCAGCGATTGGGCTGCGAGGAGCCGATCGAACGGATCTCGATGATGAAAGGGAAGCAACCCAGAGAGGACCGCGTGCGAAGTCTGAATCTCTTGCATTCGGAAACCCAGACGCAGAACCCGTTGCTCAAAATTGCCCAGCACTCGCCCCGCATTTAACTTACCCGAGTTGGTCTTGATCGCCATCTCCCACGGCACAACCACTGAAACCAGAATTGTGTTGACAGGGTCCTTCAGAAGACCTGCAGCGGCCTTGGAGAGTTTCTCCGGAGCAGTCGTTACCCAAAGATATACGTGGGTGTCTATCAGAAGGGGCATCCGGCCTTCTGCGCGTCAGACTCTACACTTACCAGCTTCTTCTCCAGCAGAAAGCCAAAGCCAAGTTCGGCTAATTCCTGATCGGAGAGAGGGTCGAGGGCACTGTCCTCGTACTCGACTAATCCCCGGTCCTGACCAAACTCCCGTTCACCCGCAACGGCATTCACCTGAGCTGCTCCCGCCACCGCCAGCCGAATCGGCGCACCACCCTCGCGCTCAATCCAAACATCCTTCCCCTCGGCAGCATCCGAGAGTAGCTGAGCCAGATTAGCCTGCGCGGATTCGAAGCTGTACGTCATGGCTCAAGTATCCGGCCCGCCAGCAAACCAGTCAAGAAAGCAATATTCGAAACCCCGACCCGACCCCTTTGTCGTTGCCTGTTTCTCAGGAGAGAGCAGGGCCATGGATGCCCCTCAAAGCAGCTTCCTGAACTATGAGGGCTTCAATGTCTGCCGCTTCCCGAACGATGAGGGCTTCAACGTCTGCGTGAGAACTTTCGTTCGGAAGAAGGTTTCCCGTCTTTCGGAGGGAGCAGCAGCCTTCAGGCTGCTGAAACGCCTCCAGAAGCCCGGCGGCTTGAGCCGCGGGTCTTGGCGCGACCTTCCGTGGGCCACTGCGGCAAGCTTTCACGCAGACACCTTAGCCCCCGCGACACTCCAATCGCAAGAAAAGCATGCCAGAAAACTTTCCCAGCGCCGAACCCAGCGCCAAGGGCGCGCCACCATACCAGCCCGGGCCATCGGCCCCGGAAAAGCATCCAAATGATCCGCAGGGCCAATGGCCCGACCCATCGCCTTAGCCCCGCCATCGGGATTCAACAAATTCGCCGCTACAGAGTGGCCGTCATAAAATCCGCTTCGTCCTCTCGGAGAGAAAGCAGAAGATCAACCTGACAGGGGAAGCAACCAAGGTCGCTTGATCCTTCCACCGGAGGGAGCAGGGGCATTAATGCCCCTCAAAGCCGCCCCCTATACTAAGTGGGCTTCAGCCCCGGGATATCCTCCCTACAGTTACTTCTCATCCGCACGTTCCCCCGCAGCCGTCTGCCTCTGCATCTCTGTATCCGCAATGAACCAGAGAGTCTGCTCCTTGCCTCCTTGGTCCTTCACCACCACCACATCGTAGTAGTGGCCGTCCTGCTGCCACGTCCGATGATCCACATACTGCAAGTTCAGCACCGCCTGCATATACAAATACGTCTCCCGAATCGTCGTCGCGAACCAGGCTGTCTTCACGCTTTTTCCATCGCCGGAATCCGTGATCGACTGCAACAGGGTCGCCAGCAGTACCCGCTCCTTCTCGGCCTCATCCTCACGGCGCAGTCCAATCAAACAACGCCATGCCACATAGTGTGCATCCTCGTCCGCTATGTTCTGAGCCTCGATTTCATGGCTGATCTTTAGCGCATCTGCAAATTTGCCTTCATTCAACAATCCGTGGGCCTTCTGTGCAGCCAGAATGCTTCCCGATGCATCTCCAACTTCGCCGATCGCCGCCGCCACGCGCAGGGTTTTCCAGTCAATGCCCAGATCGCCAGCCCTGACCTTCTTTGCCAGCTCTTCATAGCGTGCGCGCGCGGCGGGCCGATCATCGGCTGCCATCGAGGACTGAACAGAGACACAAGCAAGTGAAAGGACAGCGACAGTGCTCAGGGTTCTGAACCAGAATCTCATTCCTCAACTGTAACTCGCTCCCTGACTACGATTGGTTTTTCTCAAAGTACCCAGCTTTCGAATCGTACAAACGAATCGCTTCGGCGGAGCCGCTTGCAGCCGCTTTACTGTGTCGAGAAATCGCGTCCGTATCGAGCCTGTCCGTCCAACTCACAGATTTCTTTCCCTTCACCTTCCAGCCGCACCACCAGCCGCGAACCCGTCGCAGCCGCCAACTTCTTCAGCGTCGTAAAACTCGGCGATCTCCCTCCTCCCTCCAGCCGCGCAATCACCGACTGCGTCGTCCCCATCCGCCGCGCCATCTCCGCCTGCGTCCAACCCTTGCGATGCCGCGCCGCCACCATCTGCCTGCGCAGCGCAGACTCCGGGTGCATCTCCCGCAGCGCCTCCTCAAACGCAGCCACCTGCGCCCGCCGTTGTTCTCGGTTAAGTCTCATCATGTGTGGAACATAGCATTTTGGCTATCTATAATCGGCAACCCGATTCCCATGCACAAAACCCCAAAATTCCCCGCAATCCCAAACCCCTCCATCCAAACCACTTCCAACAAATTCCCTTGACACGCAATCTCCAAAAAACCAAAATCCAGAATGTTACACGTGGAACATTTGTGGAACAATTCCAGGTATTGCCATGAAAACCAACGGCGCACGCTTCCTCGAATCCCTCAAAATCCCCTACGCCCTCCGCGAGTACCAGGTCGATCCCGACGACCTCACCGCCATCACAGTAGCCCGCAAAATCAACATGCCCATCGAACAAGTCTTCAAAACCCTCCTCACCACCGACGGAGCGGGAGCCCACTTTTTCGCAGTCATTCCCGGCGACGCTGAGGTTGATTTCAAAAAACTTGCCCGCGCCGCCCAGGTTCGAAAAACAGAAATGGTTTCCCTCAAAGAAGTGCAACCGCTCACCGGCTACATTCGCGGCGGCGTTACCGTCTTTGGCGCGAAAAAAGCCTATCCCGTTTTCGCCGACGAAACGATCGAACTCTTTGACGAAATCAGCGTCTCCGCCGGCGTCCGCGGCACCCAACTCATCTTGAATCCAGCGGATTATCTCCGCGCTGCGGAAGCAACCGTTGCCGATCTCACCAAAGACGGCGCGCGCATGACAGAATAAAGACAAATGGAATCCGCTCAAAACTCAAGTAATTGGACCGGGCTCGTCTTGTCTCACCTGCGCAAAGACCTGCAAATCGAGTGGCGCTCGCGCGAGGCCATCAACTCGATGCTGTTTTTTGCGCTGCTCGTGGTTGTGCTTTTCAGCATGGCTTTTGATCCGACGGCGGATACTTCGAGGGAGATTGCTGGCGGTGTGCTTTGTGTGGCGACACTTTTTGCGAGCGTGAGTTCGCTGAACCAGGCGTGGGCGCGGGAGATTCGGCACCAGGTTTTGGATGCTTTGCGGATGACGCCTTCTGACGGGGCGGCGCTGTTTTTGGCCAAGGTGTTGGCGAACTTTTTATTTGTGAGTATTGTGCAGTTTGTATTGGGGCCTATCTTTTTTGTTTTCTATAATTTGCATCCACTTGGAAATGTCTGGCTGCTGTTGCTGGTGGTGCCTTTTGGGACCTGGGCTCTGGTGGCGAACGGCACGTTTTTTGCGGCGCTCTCGATTCGGAGCCGTAACCGGGAACTGTTGTTGCCGCTGATTTTGTTTCCGATTTTTCTGCCAGCACTGTTGGCGATGGTGCTCTCAGTGAAGACCATTCTCACTGGCGACAACAGTGACCCAAGCCTGCTCTGGATCAAGCTGCTGGCGGGTTACGACATTATCTTTACCACGGTGAGTCTGATCCTGTTTGATATCGTTCTGGAAGCTGAATAAGGCAGCCAAGTCTTGCAACCTGGTCGTGCAGGTGAATCAAAATGCAGTGCCGCCGGTCACCATTGAAGCGTCTGCATAACGTCTAAACTAGAAGTCGTGAACATCCAAGGGAACTTTTCGAGATGAAAAAACTCTTTTTCGCACTGACCACGCTTGCAGTTCTGGCCCTGATGGGTTGGGGTTACTACCAGGCAATCTATGTTGCGCCGACTGAAGCCACGATGGGCGACGTGCAGCGGATCTTCTACTACCACGTACCCAATGCGATGCTTTCGTATTTGTTTTTTGTGATTAATTTTGTGGCTTCGCTGCTGTTTCTGCTGTGGCGTCGTGAGGATCCGGGGCGGGCGCAGGCTGCGGACGCGTGGGCTCTGGCTGGCGCTGAAGTTGGTGTGGTGTTCTGCACGGTGGTGTTGATCACAGGGCCCCTCTGGGGCCGACCGGTGTGGGGCATCTGGTGGACGTGGGATGCGCGGCTGACTACAACTTTGGTACTTTGGCTGATCTACGTCAGTTACCTGCTGACGCGGCGTTTCGCTGCCGGGGCGCAGATGCAGACGCTGGCGGCGGTGCTTTCAGTGTTTGGCTTTTTCGATATTCCGTTCAATTACCTGGCCAACCGGCTTTGGCGGACGCAGCATCCAGCGCCGGTATTTGGCGGGGGGCCTGATTCGGGTATCAAGGATCCGCACATGCTGGCGGCGTTTGGCTGGAATGTGCTGGCGTGGGCGATGTGGGGCTTGCTGGTGCTGGGTGTGCGCGTCTATGTGGAGCGCCGGCAGCAGGGTATTGACGGGGCAGCGGCGCAGGCGGCGCTGGCCGGGGACTGAGGGATGCCCAGTAGGGCAGAAGAGTTGTAAACGACTTAGAATCAAATGCTTGTGAGGAGGATCAGTGGGACACACATATCTGGTAGCAGCGTACGTCTGCACATGGGCGATCCAGTTGGGGTATGTACTTTGGATGGTGGCGAAGTGGCTGGGGCAGCGGGGCAAGGCTTAGGGGCTTTGAGCGGGTTCTGGGGTGGGACAGAGATCCATTTCTCGCCAAAATGCGTTACGTTTACAACTCTGGTACCGGGAGTGGTTTTTCTCTTGCATCGTGGTGCTGAATCATGTAACACGAATGTGGGTACCCTGGTAACACTGTCTTGGTTACAAGCGCGGTCTTCGTGGGATTTAAGAATTCTCTAATCCGACCGATGATCAGGGTGTGGACGAGTTCTGACGAGCTCTCACAGAGGAGATTACTCCCATGCATGATGTTCTGATTGTTCTTGCCTTCATCGGAATGGTTGTTGCACCCGCCGTCGTCGCTGCGAAGAGCAGCAGCCCCACTTCGCGTTTTGAGTAAGCCAGCATTTTGATTCTCGGTCCGGGTGAATCGACCGGATTGTTCGGGCCTTTGGCCGAGGATACGTATGAAGCCCAGTTCTGTTGTCGGGCAGGTCAGCAGAGACGCGAACTGCCGAGTTTCAACCCAGGTAGCAACTCGCACGTGAAACTGGTGCTGGCAAACTCCAAGCGCGATTAACGCATTTACATCGAGCAAATAGCCAGGCAGTGCCGGAAAAGTCACAGAAAGTCTGCCAGCATTTCCCGAACCTGCTCATGCGTCAGTTCGGGGGCGTCTGGTCCGAAATCCAGGACTGGCCAGCCGGTCATTGGTTCAGTAATGATTGTGCCGTGATACTGAGTTTTCGGTGATTGAAACAGGATGATCTTGCCGGCTTCGATGGTGGCGTCGAGCGAGTCGCCGGGGAGGAAACCCAGCTTTTCGGACAGTTCGCCGGGGACGACAATTTCTCCGTTGCTGGCAACGTTCGTGCGCATCATGGCTTCATCTCTCGCTGGATTGGAATCAGGTCGCATTTGCGGCTTCTTGCTTTGCACGCATGTGGTGCCACATCTCAGAGGGGAGATGTGGGGCACCCTGCGAGTGCCTATCGGTGGTCAATTGTTCGCATTGATTCAGTGGAGGGTTCGGAATCACTAAGCTGCAAAAGTCTGGCCACTCACCGTTTGGTTCCCCAATCCGGCCAGCAACCCGGCGATGGAGATGTCTTCGTCCAAAGACTCCCAGTGCAAGCCGCGACCGCTGATACGCACTTCAGAAAGCTGCTCCAGAGAGGCGTTGAGCAGCCGTGGAAACCAGGCGAGTGGCACACCGAGCACGCGGCCATCGCTCAAGCTCACCCACATACTGTCAGCGTCGAATCGGATCTGCGTTGCTTTCACCAAAGTGTTCATACCATGCCTTTTCGATCCGACTTTTGTTAGCCTCAATGATTGCCTGAATTTCGCGCAGCGTTCGAGCGTCGTAGCCATTATTTTAGGCCACCCTGACCTGCGGGTGTAGCCAAAATTTCGCCTCGCAACTGTCTTTCTCTGCATGAATGTGCACCGGCTCACGCGGCGAACCTTCGTTGGAATAGAAGAGAAATCTGAACCCCCGATAGCGAAAAACCGATGGCACTGCTGCATCCCCTGCAAGTCGTTGCAACGATAGCACAGGAGGCAAAGCGCACGATCACATGGCTTCAGGGGATTCTATGCCGAGCCAACTTAGGAGTGTTATTAGTTCGCGGAGGGCTATGGCGGCTGTGGCTAGCAACAGGGTTTTGCGCGCGGGGTCTTCTTCGGTGAGGATGTGGTGGCGGTGGTAGAAGTTGTTGAACTCCTGGGCTAGCTGGAAGACGTGGCGGGCGACGTAGGCTGGTTCTGACGTGGTGATGGCCTGGTCGAGGGTGAAGCTGCGTTTGGCGGCGCGGAGCCAGATGGTCCAGATTTCGTCGGCTTCCTGCAGGAGTGGCAGGGCGGATATTCCCGCAGGGGCTGAAGCCCCTTCTGTTTTGGTGGCTGTATCGGCACGACTGAAGTCGTGCCCTGTTACAGAGCCTTCTGCGTGGGATTCTTGTGGAAGCTCAGAAGCTTCCTTATGTTCGTCCTGGGTAGTTGTTGAGATCGTTCCCCGTTTCGCCAGTTCTGCAAAAGCGGCGAGGACGGCTTCGGGGGTGGTTTCGGCTTTGCGGAAGATGTTGCGGATTCTTACGATGGCGTACTGGATGTAGGGGCCGGTTTCGCCCTCGAAGCTTAGGGCGTCTTTGAAGTCGAAGGCGATGACGGTGCCGCGGGTGAATTTGAGCATGAAGTAGCGGAGTGCGCCGATGGCGATTTGCTCGGCGATCTGCTGGCGTTCGGCTTCGGGGCGCTCGGGCTGGCGGGCGTCAGTTTCTTTGCGGGTGGCGGCGATGAGCCGGTCGATGAGGTCGTCGGCTTTAACGCCGAAGCCTTTGCGGCCGCTGACTTCGATGTAGGGGCGGGCGAGGTCTTCGGGGGCGACGGTGTAGCCGAGTTCGACGGCGCAGCGGGGGGTGAGGGCGACCATTTCGTAGCTGAAGTGGGTGTAGCGGTCGGCTTCGGCGGTGTGTCCCATGCCGCGCAGGGCCTGGATGACGTTGGCCTGGGGGTCGGACTGGCGGGAGTCGATGACGTTGTAGATGGCTTGTGCGCCGCCGAAGTGGGGGTGGGGCTCGATGCCGTCGGTGGTCGAGATCCAACAGACGTGGTTGTCGTAGGCGTAGAACGGCCGGTAGCCGAAGTCGCGGCCGAGGAGGCCGAACTTCCAGAGGTGGTAGGCGATGTCTTTGCCGACGTAGGTCACTGTCCCGTTCGACCGGACGATGACCTTGGCGTCTTCGTCGGTTTCGCCCTCGGTGGTCTTGGCGTCGGGACGGGTCATGACCCAGCAGCCTTTGTTTTTACCTTCGGTTTCGAAGTAGAGGACGCCGGATTGCTTGAGCTGGTCGAAGGCAACGTCCCAGAATTTGAGGCGCAGGATCTCGCTTTCGCGGGGCAGAAAGTCGTATTCGATGCCAAGGCGGAGCATGGTATCGAGATGCATTTTGACGACGGCGGTGGAGATGAGCTCAGCGACTTCGGCGGTTTCGTTGTTGCCAGCTTCGATCTCATGGAGGGTGGCGTAGCGGAGGGCCTTGCGCTGCTTGTTTTCTGCCTCGCTGCCCGCGTCATACCACTGGGAGATGCGGGCGTAGAGTTCCCAGCAGATGTAGTCAAATCGTTGCTCGCGCAGCTTTGAGTCGCCGGTGGAGGCGGCGATGATTTCGCGGATATGACGGAGGGACTTGCCCTCGAGGTGGAGGAAGCCAACGACGACGTCGGCGACCTGGACTCCGGTGTTGTCGATGTAGTTTTGGATGTCGACTTTTTGTCCGTTGGCTCTGAGGAGTCGGACGAAGGTGTCGCCGAGGATGGCGTTGCGGAGGTGACCGACGTGGGCGGCCTTGTTGGGGTTGATGCTGGTGTGCTCGACCAAGACGTGGAGGCCGGAGTTGGGTTGGGGACGAGGGTCAAACTGGGCGAGGGCCGAGGTGAGGGTGGCGCGGTTGAGATAGACGTTGAGGTAGCCGGCTCCGGCGGCTTCGAAGCGGGAGATGGCGAGGCCTTGCGCTGTTCCTGCGGAGTTTTCGGGCAGGAGGAAGGCGACGGTTTCGAGGCTTTTGTTGAGCGCGGCGGCGAGATCGGCGGCGATGATTTTGGGGGCTTTGCGGAGCTTGCGGGCGAGCTCGAAGGCGACGGGGAGGGCGAATTCGCCGAGCTTGAGGTCGGGGGGCTGCTCCACGACGAGAGAGACGGGGGCGATGGGGCCGAGTTCGACGGAGTACTGGGACTGGATGAGTGCTCTGACCCGCGTGAGCAGGCGTTGTTGCAGTTCGAGATACACGGGCGGAGTCCTCTGAAAATCGTTGATTTTCATGGCTAGTTTAACAGGGGGAAGGATTGCTGCGTTGGGACAGAGAGATTCAAGTGATCAGTTAAGATAAAGGTTGCTCCCTTCCGACCCTTGCCACAAAGTACGTGGCGAGGATGGGGCACCCGGATTTGTTGATGCACTGCGCAGGTCAAGCCATTCATGTCCAGTTCTGCCAATTCGCCCGAGAAAGACCCGTCGTTTTACATTACGACGCCGATTTATTACGTGAATGCGCGGCCGCATCTGGGCCATGCGTATTCGACGATCGTTTGCGACGCGATTGCGCGGCGAAAGCGGAGCCAGGGGTATGCGACCTGGTTTTTGACGGGCACGGACGAGCACGGGCAGAAGATTGAGCGTTCGGCGGCGAAGGCGGGGCGGACTCCGGGGGAGTTTGCGGCGGCGATTTCGGGGGAGTTTCGCGGGCTGTGGGACCGGATGGGGATTACGTATGACGACTTTATCCGGACGACAGAGCCGCGGCACAAGCGCGGGGTGCAGAAGCTTTTTGCGGAGCTGAAGGCGAAGGGGTTTATTTACAAGGGCTCGTATACGGGGCAGTATTGCGTTTCAGACGAGGCTTTTGTGGAGGTGCCGCCGGGGGCGCCGTGCCCGGACTGCGGGCGGACGACGGAAACGATCAGCGAGGAGAACTACTTCTTCAAGCTTTCGGCGTTTGAGCGGCGGCTGCTGGAGTTTTATGAGGCGAATCCGGGGTTCATTGAACCGGAGGCGCGGCGCAATGAGGTGATTGCGTTTGTGCGCGGCGGACTGAAGGATCTGTCGGTGAGCCGGACGAGCTTTTCGTGGGGGATTCCGGTGCCGGGGGACGAGAAGCACGTGGTTTACGTGTGGATGGACGCGCTGACGAACTATATGACGGCGCTGGGGTATGGGGCGGACGAGCCGGAGCTGAAGGCGCGGTTTGCGAAGTTCTGGCCGGCGGATGTGCACCTGGTTGGCAAGGAAATCATTCGCTTCCACTGCGTATACTGGCCTGCGTTTTTGCTGGCGGCGGGGCTGCCGGTGCCGAGGAGCGTGGTGGCGAATGGCTGGCTGCTCTTTGACAAGGCGAAGATGTCGAAGTCTGTGGGGAACATTGTGCGGGCGGAGACGGTGCTTGAGGTGCTGGGCGGGGATGCTCTGCGCTACTTCCTGCTGCGGGAAGTGAGCTTTGGGCACGATGGCAACTTCACCTTTGAGGCGCTGGTGCAGCGGTACAACGGGGACCTGGCGAACGGGTATGGGAACCTGGTGAGCCGCGTGGTGAACATGGTGCACAAGTATTTTGGCGGCGTGTTACCCGAGATTGCGCCGGAAGCTGTCGCGACCGGGCCGGCTGAGGCGGCGATTGCGGGGCAGGCGACGGAGACGATTCTGGAGTTTGGCGCGCAGTTTGATGGGATGGATTTTTCGCGGGCGCTCGAAACGGTATGGGCGCTGGTGGGCGCGGTGGATGGGTATTTGACGTCGGCTGCTCCGTGGAAGAAGAAGCCGGACGTTGCGGACGAGGATTTTGCAGCGATGCAGGCCCGGGTGCTGGCGACGGCTGCCGAGGCGATTCGAGTGATGACGGGGCTGGTGCACCCGATATTGCCGGAGTCTGCGGCGAAGGTGTGGCGGCAGTTGGGGTTGGGGGAAATAGAAGACGCGGCGAAGAGCGGCGAACTGAAGCAGTTGGCGTGGGGTGGGTTGCGCGCGGGGACTCGGTTTAACGAGCCTGCGCCGCTTTTCCCTCGCGCGGAAAAGGATGCAGTGGAGCGTATGGAGAATCTGGAGAAAGACAATACTCTGACCGCGGTGGCTGCGGCGAGCGGGACGGAAGCGGTTGCAGTTGCCGAGCCGGTTGCGGCTGCCCCGGTTGTGGATGCTGTGAAGGAAGCGGTGAAGCACGAGGGCATTGCGCAGATCGGCATTGACGACTTCGTGAAGGTGGAGCTGCGTGTGGCGCAGATTCTGGTGGCGGAGCGGGTGCCGAAGGCGGACAAGCTGCTGCGTCTGGAAGTGGATCTGGGCTACGAGCAGCGGCAGATTCTGGCGGGGATCGCACAGTATTACGCGCCGGAGACCCTGATTGGACGCAAGGTGGTGATTGTGGCGAATCTGGCTCCGAGGAAGATGCGGGGGCTGGAGTCGAATGGGATGCTGCTGGCGGCCTCGGTGGGCGATGAAGGTGCGCCGGTGCTGGCCGGGTTTCTGGAGGATGTGCCGGTTGGGGCGCGGCTTCGATAGGGACGAGGAACCAGGGACCAGGAACTAGAGACCAGGGACTAGTGCAGGGACTAGCCGTCTGTAGTTTGCGGGTACACATGAATTGTGCGATGCTTACACATCACCGGATTGGGTGAGGTGGCTGCGATGCGGACGAATATCGAGATTGACGATGAGTTGATGCAGCAGGCGATGGCGGCTACGGGGGCGACTACGAAGAAGGCTGCTGTGGAAGAGGCTTTGCGGCTGACGGTAGGGTTGAAGAGGCAGGGCGAAGCGATTGAGGGATTGTGGGGCTTGGCGACCTGGGCAGGTCCGGACGACGATTGGTTCGCGTCCGATCCGCTTCACCAAGGGGACGAGGCATCGGGATTCGACGCTTCGCCGGTTTTCAATTCGCCGAATCAGGGGGGGCCTGCAGGTACACCCTCAACGGTTGCTCCTGATACCGCAATGCTGGCAATTAAGGAAGATGGCCGTTGAGTAGGGTCATCATCGACAGTTCAGTCCTGATCGATCTGATGGCGAAGCGTGCGAATGCCCATACGATGTGGTTGATACAGCGGCGCTATGTTGAGCGTTTTGCCATTACTTCCCTGATACTTTGCGAAGTTTTACAGGGCTTGCGATGGGATGACCAAGTCACTCCGGCGAGAAGGCTCCTGGCTCAATTTGAACTATTTGAAACTGGGAGTGAGGAGCTTGCGGTTGATTCGGCGATGAATTACCGCTCTTTGCGTCGTCGGGGAGTAAGGGTCAGAAAGACGATCGATTGCATGATCGCCACTTTTTGCATCCGGGAGGGGCATACTCTGCTGCACCATGCTCGTGATTTTGACGCTTTTGAAGAGCATCTTGGGCTGAAGGTGATTCGTCCGCTGGAGCGGGCTTTGCAGTAGCTTACGGGGAGACGATGATTTGTTGATTGATTCTCATGCTCATTTGGATAGTGAGCGGTATGTGGGCGAACTTGGGGAGATTCTGACGCGGACGCTGGCGGCCGGTGTGGGGGCTGTCCTGGCTATTGGAATCGGCGAGGGCCCGGCGGAGATGGAGTGCGCCCTGAAGATCTGCCGGGAGTACAACGGGATGCCGGGGATGCCGCGACTGTTCGCGAGTGCGGGGATTTATCCTCATAACGCGCATGAGGCGGACGCGGCTGCTTTGGCCAAGCTGGATGGGCTGCTGGGCGAGCCGGAGGTGATTGCGTGCGGGGAGATTGGGCTGGACTACTATCATGAGGGCGCGGCGCATGAGGTGCAGAAGCGGGTCTTTGTGGAGCAGATGGGGATTGCGGCGGCGCGGAAGCGGCCGATCCTGATTCACTGCCGACCGAAGGATGGAGACGAAGCCTGCTGGGATGACCTGCTCGAGCTGCTGGGGGGGCATTGGGGGCCGACGGGCATTGGTGGGATCCTGCATTGTTTTTCGGGGAACTGGGAGCAGGCTCGTCGGGCGATGGAGTTGGGGTTTCTGATCAGCTTTGCCGGGCATTTGACGTATCCCAAGTCGGTGGAATTGAGAGCAGTGGCGGCGCGTGTACCTCTGGACCGGCTGCTGGTGGAGACGGATGCGCCGTTTCTGGCGCCGGTTCCGAACCGGGGCAAGCGGAATGAGCCGGGGTGGGTGGTGCATACGGCGGCAGCTTTGGCAGGGTTGCGAGGCGTTGGATTGGACGAAATGGGTTCCATTACAACGAAAAACTTTGAACGGCTGTTTGGTGTGACCCTGAACGTGTGAAACTTGAAGAGACGGAAGTGAAGTCAACCGGGCATCGGCCGGGTGGACTGGGGGCAGGAAAATATGGCACAGGACAATTCGTTTGACATTGTGAGTAAGGTAGACATCCAGGAAGTACGGAACGCGATTGAGCAGGCCACGAAGGAGATCAAGGCGCGGTTTGATCTGAAGGATTCGAAGTCAGAGGTGAATCTGGAGGGCAATGACGTGATTCAACTGGCCTCAGCGGATGAATACAAGCTGGAGGCGGTGAAGGAGATTCTGGGCCAGAAGCTGGTGAAGCGGGGAATTTCGCTGAAGAACCTGAGCTACGGCAAGCTGGAGGAGGCGATGGGCAAGAGCGTGCGGCAGAAGATTACTTTGCAGCAGGGCGTGCCGATTGAGAAGGCCAAGGACATTGTGCGGCTGGTGAAGGATTCGAAGCTGAAGGTGCAGGCGGCGATCCAGGGCGACTCGGTTCGCGTGACGGGCAAGGACCGGGATAGTCTGCAGTCAGTGATTGCACTTTTGCGTGGCAAAGATTTGGGCATTGATTTACAGTTCACCAACTACCGGACGAATTAGTTTGACTACCGAGCAATCTGGCTGCATGTGCTGGGCCGATACTTGTAGTAGTGGAGCGGCCAGCGCGTGGGTCGCGCACCGGGAAAGTGCAGGAAACCTGAAGCTTTGAGCACACTGGCGATAGCGACGGCACGGGAAGTCTTCGATCTGCTGCGGGATGACCTGACGGCCATCGAGGCGGAACTGGGTCGGGACGCGGTTTCGACCGTGGATACGATTACCGAGATAGCGGAGTACCTGCGGGTGGGCGGGGGCAAACGGATCCGTCCGTCACTGCTGCTGCTGGCGGCTCGTTGCCTGGGATATACGGGAGACGGAATGATCCGTCTTGGTGCGGTGGTGGAGCTGGTGCATACGGCGACGCTGGTGCATGATGACATTATTGACGGGGCAGATACGCGGCGTGGGCGGCCGTCTGCGAATACGACCTGGGGCAATGAGAAGTGCGTTTTGGCTGGCGACTGGCTGTACATGCAGGCCTTTCACATTGCGCTGGAAGAGCGGAATTTCAAGGTTCTGGATTTGCTGATCAGCCTGACCCAGTTGATGGTTGAGGGCGAGCTTTTGCAGATGCAGAAGCTGGGGCGTCCGGTTTCTGAGGACGAGTACTATGATCTGATTTATCGCAAGACGGCGTGTTTGTTTTCGGTTTCGGTGCAGCTGGGCGCGACGCTGGCCGGGGCGACTGTGGCGCAGGAAGAAGCGTTGGCGAGCTATGGCCGCTCGGTAGGGCTGGCGTTCCAGATTGTGGATGATCTGCTGGACCTGACGGCAACCGAGGAAGTGCTGGGCAAGCCGGTGGCGAGCGACCTGCGCGAGGGCAAGACGACCCTGCCGGTGATTCATTCATTGGAGCATGGTACGGACGCGGATCGCGTGGTGATTCAGCAGGTGCTGGAGGATGGCGGGTTTGTGCGCTCGACGCGAGAGCAGTTGCAGGAGATATTGCACCGCAACGGCTCAGTGGAGTACGCGCAGGCGGCGGCTGATCGCTATGCGGAGCAGGGGCGCGAGGCGATAGCCGGGCTGGAGGAGTCGGAGTTCAAGCGGGCGCTGCTGTGGGTGCCGGATTTTGTGGTGGCGAGGGACAAGTAAGACGAGGGAGCAGGGACGAGGGAATCAGAAGGAACCATGGGGCGCGGATTGCTGATGCAATCTGCGCATTTTTGCGTTTAGGACGGACGGATGGAGTTTTCAGAGGACTTTGACTTCGGGGGCCTTGGGTAGGAGGACGTCTGTGGCACCGAGTATCGCGGCGGCGAGGGGAGCGGCGAGCGCGACGCCGACGGGGCCGGCAATGGCGGCGAGCAGCAGTTGCATGGTGAGGGTGAGGGCGGGGGGGAGGCGAACAATGTTGCGTTCAAGAAGAGGGGTGACGACGTAGCCCTCAGCAGTGAAGACGATGGCGAAGACGAGCAAGGTCAGCAGGCCCTTGGTGGGGCTGACGGCGAGGGCGAGAAGCATTGCGGGGATGATGGAAACGAGTGGGCCGACGTTGGGGATGAAGGTCATGAGGGCGGCGATGACGCCGAGGGTTCCGGCGAGGGGGATGCCTGCGACAGAGAGGCCCACGGAGATGAGAATTCCGACCATGGACATGGAGATGAGCTTGGCGAGGACCCACCAGCGGAGGATTTCGGCGATGCTGCGGGCGCAGGCGTCGAGGGTATTGCGATGTTCTGAGGGCATGAGGCGCCGGAGGCCGTTGTAGTAGAGG
This sequence comes from Acidobacteriota bacterium, assembly GCA_025359885.1. Taxonomy (GTDB): domain Bacteria; phylum Acidobacteriota; class Terriglobia; order Terriglobales; family Acidobacteriaceae; genus Acidicapsa. The sequence goes on along the minus strand of JANYDG010000056.1, from coordinate 7,047 downwards.
CCGGGTTCGGCGGAGAAGTAGATGCTGAGGCTGAAGACGATGACCAGGCCCGCGAGGACTGTGGCGGAGTCAATGACGATGCCGCCGATACTGCTGAGGGCAAAGCTGAAGCCGGTGGAGACCTGTTCAGAGGCGGGAGACTGGTGGAGGAGCCATTGTCCCCACTGGTGGGTTTGCATCTGTGCGAGCAGGGAATGGGCAGCCTTGGGGAGTTCGACCTCGAGGGCAGCAAACTGCTCGACCGCGTAGGGGCCTTGCATCCAGATGAGCAGTGCTACGACAGCAAAAGTCAGGAAGATGAAAAGAGACAGCGCGATTCCCTGGCCAATTTTGAGTTTGCTGTGCAGCCAGTCAGAGATGGCGGTAAGGAAGACGGAGCCGATGATGGAGGCGAAGAGGAGCAGGAAGATGACGCGACCAATCCAGATGACAAAGATGGCGAGGGCAATGGCGGTGATGGCAAGCAGGACAAATGTAACGCGGCTTTTGAATTTATCGTCCAAGATCTGGTCCATTTCTGTTTTCTGAGAGCGGGGTGCGGTGCTTTGAGTTTATCGCGGATCGGTTGTCGGGTCGGTGGTGCGGGAATTGGAGTCAAGGGCCGGATGGACGCGGTTTGTGCGGCTCTGGCATGGTGGAGGTATGAAGACTGTTCATGTGCTGCAATTGCTAGCGCTTTCGGCGATGTGGGGAATTTCGTTTTTGCTGATTCGGATTGCCGGCGATAGTTTTCCGCCGCTCTGGGTGGCGTTGTTGCGATGCAGTGCGGGTTCTTTGCTGCTGTGGGGTGTGATGCTGGCGGGGCGGGGACGGTTGCCCCCGAGGGCGATGTTGGGGTGGCTGGGGCTGGTGGCGCTGTTGAATAACGCGATTCCGTTTACGTTTTTTGCGTGGGGTGAGCGGACGATTCCGAGCAGCACGGCGGCGGTGGTGAATGCGACGACACCGATCTGGACTTTGCTGTTGAGCCTGGCGGTGCATCGGGCGCATGTGACGGGGCGGATGATTGCGGGAGTGCTGCTGAGCTTTGCGGGCGTGGTGCTGGTGGTTTCAGGGCACGCGGCGGAGCAGGGTACGGCGGCGGACCGGCGCGGATTTGTGCTGGGTGTGGTGCTGGTGGTGAGTGCTTCGCTGGGGTATGCGGTAGCGACGGTGCTGGCGAAGGCGAAGCTGAAGGGGATTGATCCGATTGGGCTGGCGACGACGCAGCTCACGATGGCCAGCCTGATGCTGCTGCCGGTTGCGCTGGTTGGTCCGCATCCGAGCGGGGTGAGTGGAGCTTCGATGGGGGCGATTGCCACGCTGGGGCTGGTGGGGACGGGTTTGGCCTATCTGATTTATTTCAGCCTGCTGGCACATATCTCAGCGACGCATGTCGTGGCGGTGACGTATGTGCTGCCGATCTGGGGCTTGTTCTGGGGCCTGCTGGCGCATGAATCGATTGGCTGGACGGCATATACCGGGGTGGCGGTGGTGGTGGTGGGACTGTTGCTGTTGAATTTGAAAGCGCGCCGGGCGGCGGAGGCTAGGGGGTAGTGGCTGCAAGGGCTTCAGACGGATCGTGTTCGGGCTCGTGTGCGGGCTCGTGTTTGGGCGCTTTCTGCGTGGCATTGCGGCTGGTGAGGCGGTGGCCGAGGCGGGTGGCGGGGCGTTCGACGAGGTAATAGCTGCCGAGAGCAAAAACGGGCATGAGCATGAGGAGAGGGATGGTGGTGGCTGCTCCCCTGTAGACGAAGAAGACCTGCTGCCATACGTAGACGCTGTAGGAGACGGTGCCGAGCCAGGCGAGCGAGCGCGCCTGCAGCGGACGGACGGCGAAGGCTTGAGGATGGAGCACCGTAGCGGAGAGGAGCAGGGCGATGGCGACGCTTTCATACAGCGGGGGAAGCCAGTGCCAGAAGGCGATGGACCAGAGCAGGGTAGCCAGGGCAGGAAGCCAGAGGTAGCCGGACCAGCGCTCAAGGATTTTGCGCCAGCGGGGATCTGCGTGGAGGAGTGCTAACAGGCAGCCGACGAGCAGGGCGTCGGCGCGAACCTCGGTGTGGAAGCTGCGCCACTGCTGGTTGTACGACGGCCAGAGCGCCGTGCGGTAGAGCGCGATTGAGACTGCTGCGGTGATGGCGATGGCGATGGGAAGCCAGCGCGCGCGGTGAAATCCAAGGAAAAGCAGGAGACAAGGCCAGACGAGGTAGAACTGCTCTTCGATGGCGAGGGACCAGAAGTGAGCGAAGTAGAGGGAGGGGCCGGGGCCGAAGAAGTTTCTGAAGGAGAAGAGGCAGGAGGCCAGTTCCGGGAAGGAAACGGGTTGTTTTTCGCCGAAGAGGGTGAAGAGGGAAACGGCGGCGAGGTAGATCCAGGCGACAGGCATGAGGCGGAAGAAGCGGCGCAGGTAAAAGCGCCTGAGGTTGATTGGTCCTTCGAGAAGTTTTGAGGTGATGAGGAAGCCGCTGAGCACGAAGAAGATGGTGACGCCGTGCTGGCCGGTCTGGAGCCATGGGCGGTAGTAGCCGCCCAGGATGGCGGCCTGGAGGTGGTCAAAGAGGACCAGGGCAATCGCGATGCCTCGCCAAGCGTCGAGTGTGGGTAGACGATTCATGGCAGGGAGATTCTCGGCGCTCTAGAGTTTCTGGGCTGCTTCGACGTAGTAATGCTGGGTGACTTTGCGGCCGGTGGCGTCGTAGCGGGCAGCGTGATGGAGGCCGAGCTTATGGCCGACGAAGCTGAAAGTTGTGGCGAGCACGCCGAGGCCGTAGGTGACGCTGCGACGGAAGTTGATCGAGGAAGCTTCCTTGAAGTACTTGGTGGGGCAGGAGATTTCGCCGATCGAGAAGTTGAAGGCGACGGCCTGGGCGATCATCTGGTTGTCGAAGACGAAGTCGTCTGAATTTTCAAGCAGGGGCAGGGTCTGGAGGAGCTCGCGAGAAAAGGCGCGGTAGCCGGTGTGGTATTCCGAGAGCTTGACGCCGAGGAAGAGGTTCTGGAAGGCGGTGAGGGCTCGGTTGGCGATGTATTTGTAGACGGGCATGCCGCCTTTGAGCGAGCCTCCGCCGAGGATGCGCGAGGCGAGGACCATGTCATAGATGCCGCTTGAGACCATGCTGGCCATGGCGGTGACGAGGGCCGGAGTGTACTGGTAGTCGGGGTGGACCATGACGACGATGTCGGCACCGGCAGCGAGCGCTTCGCGATAGCAGGTCTGCTGGTTGCGGCCGTAGCCGTAGTTGGCGTCGTGCACGAAGGTCTGTACGCCGAGGAGGCGGGAAAGCTGCGCGGTGTCGTCTTTGCTGGAGTCGTCGACGAGGATCTTGATGTCAACGACGTCGGGGAGTTCGCGGACGGTCTGTTCGAGGGTCTTGGCGGCGTTGTAGGCCGGCATTACTACGGCGATGCGCTTTCCGTTGATCATGGTGTGCCTTTCGAGTTTCTGGTCTCTTGCTGCCGGATGCGGCGGATTTCTTACTGAATCTTGTTGGGCATCCTGACCGGAATGGACGCGGTCAACTGGTTCGAGATTCTGTCTGGCGCGGCTTGCTGCGCGGGATAGGGGGTTGCCTGTGGGACCGTTGCGTCTGGCTCTACCAGCCAGACTTTGCGGTCACTGTAGTAGTGCATGATGTTGACATTATTGGCGATATCCATCTCGCGTGCCCATACCACTTTGGAGTTGTCGATGTCTGCGGCGTTGTAGACCCACTCTTCGAGAGGGTTATGCCGGTCAGAGTAGCGGACGAGGACGAGCTGTTTGCCGGGGAGGGATTGGAGATGAGCAGCAACGGCGGCGCGGGTTTCGCCGAAGTGGTCGGGGCCGTACCATTCGCCAGACCACTCGGAGGCTGGCCATTCGCTGGCCATCAGGTGCAGGGGCGCAGCGGCGAGGCGCAGGCCGGTCATGACCAGGCAGAGGACTACGGAGTAGCGGACCATGGCCAGGCCGACGGGCTGGCTGCCGGAACGTGGGCTGGTTTTGAAGAGACGCAGGTGGCGCATGCCCTGTAAGCCGAGCGCGTAAAACACGGCGGTGAATGGAGCCAGATAGTGGGGAATGAGGAATATCTGGATGGACATGCCGATGCACATGATGGCGATACAGAGCAGGAGGAATCGGATGCGGCGATCGAGAAAAATACGCCGGAGCATGAACATGGCGGGGAGCAGGGCAAAGCCAGCGAAGAAGAGGAAGGCGCGAATGGTCTTGACGATGTCGGCGATGAGGTAACCGCCGGGCTTGTGGAGTTCGTCGATGGCCTTGAGCTCGTTGTCGTAGTAGAAGCGTTTCATTGCGACGTGGCGGTAGAGGGGTTCCGGGCGGGGCGACTGCCAGATGTAATAGGGCGCCATGGCGTAGGTGGCGCGATCGACGGTGTAGGGCAGGGTGGTGGGGCTGCCAAAGGCGCGGGTATCGTAGTGGCCCATCCATGCGCCGGCGGCGACGATGAGCGCGATGGGCAGCACGGCCTGGCGCGCGATGAAGAGCCGGGCAGAGTGATTCATGCCAAAGATGACCCAATGCGCGAGGTAGGCTGCGGCGGCGAGGCAAAGAAGCAGGCCCTCGTAGGGCCGAGTTGTCGCGAGCAGGACGATGCCCAGGGCGAGCAGCATGCCGTAACGGAGCTGCATGGTTTTTCTGAGGCGGGGCAGGGAACCGAGCACCAGCGCGCCGCCGAGGGCTGCGATGCTGCCGCCGCCGGAGTAGGTGTTGATCCAGTAGCTGAAGAGGCCGAGGCGCAGGATGGCGATGCCGCCGCCGAGCAGTGCCCAGGTGGGAGGCATCCAGGCCTGCAGCATCCAGCAGATGGCAGCGCACATGAGCGAGCAGGTGATGAGCAGGCCAAACCAGGGGTGGCCGAAAAGGAGCTGGCTGGCGGCAAGTACAAGGCCATTCGAAGGAAAGTACATCGACATGTAGCTGGGCGTCATGGTGATGTGGATGCTTTCGAAGTGGGTCCACATGACGGGTGTTGGATTGGTGAGGTGCCCATGGGCGAAGGTGTCTGCGGCGAGCAGAAAGCTGAAGTCGTCGGGTACGAAAGGCAGAGGAACGGGGCAGATGGGCAGGATGGCGAGGCGGAGCAGGCAGGCGGTGATGCCGACTGTGGCAACCGCGAGTGCTTTGCGGTGAGCCAGCCGGCAAAAGAGACCTTCGATTCTGGAGAACCACCCGCTGGCGAATCGAGGAAGGCAGAACGCCAGGGCGATACCGAGAAGCGTGCCGCAGCCCTCAAGCATGATCAGTGACGCAGTTTGTGAGGAGGTCGGCGCTATCATCGCTTGTTCTCAGACCTTTTGACCGGTGAACCGGAAGTTTTGAGTCGTGTGGGCTGGCCGGGCCGAATCTCAATCAACGGATGGGTGCACTCGATCGCAAAGCTTTCAGAGTGACTGGAGAGTCAGGGCCTGTTGAGTCGTTTGAGGAACGAAGTAGCATTGGCGCTGGTGCTGCATCTGGTTGAAGGTGAGGCCGGCAAGCTGATTCCAGATCGAAGTACTGGCTTATGTGACTTTGTTCGAGATTCCGTTTGCGATGCTGGTGAGCATGCCGTTGATACTGGCTGAAACGGTGCCTGATCCGGCGACGGTCGCAAATGCAAGCATTGCGAGAATGAGCACGTATTCCATCAGATTTTGACCCTGGGCACGGAGCAGGTGCTTGATCAGCCGCTTTAGTGACTTGCGCAGGTTAGCCATCAAGGTGACCCCTCTTTGGGACTCGGCTTGGACGAAATCCCCGCGGATTCCAATGGGTGCGAGTTTTGAAGCGTGAATGGAACTTCCTTGGATGGAAAGAGCGGGGATACGCGCGGGTTCGCTGCGTAGCACTCTTCCCAACCAAGGGAGTGAATCGTTTCTGATGCCGACCCGAGTCGGCAAACGACTAGGTGATGTTGGTGGAGACCTGGGTGCCGAGGTTGGTGAAGGCGGTGTTGATCTTGGTGGCGAGCGAGCTCATGCCGGCGGTGGCTGCGAAAGCGATGAGTGCAACGACCAACGCGTACTCGACCAGGTCCTGGCCATCTTCGCGCTTCAGGTTCTTGATGGAAACGTAGAGCTTGGAAATGAGGTTCTTCATGTGTGTTCTCCCCTAGATTTGATTTTGTCCCGGCCATTGGCTGGACTTGCCCTCTATATAGCAAGCTCCATGCCAAACTATTTTGCGGGGGTGAATCTATATAAATCAACAACTTACGGTGATGGTGCATCCTGAAGTAGTGAACAACCGTATACATACCCCCCAAATACGGCAAAGCTCGTTTACATGACATGAAAGTGGTAATGTGACCCGGAAGCAGCAGGTTTTGCGGAGGGCAGGGCATGCAGGGGGCGAGCGTTTGGGTGATAGACGGAGTGGTTGACTTCGGCGGGTCGGCGTTTTGGACCTGAGTTTCGCGGAGGGGGCAGCAGCAGAGTGCCGGAGAGCGCGAGGCAGCGCAAAAAACTGAGCTGAATTTTGCAGAAAAGGGGGATTTGGGATGGAATTTGGGTGGATTTCAGGGTTTGGCATGTGGAATGCGAAGTTCGAGTGCCGGGGAGATACGGTTGTTTACACCGGCGGGGGAAGATTTCCCTGGGGGGTGACGAAAGTCACCGCGGTCAAGGCATTTTCCGAAATACTGTGAACTTTCTGAAGGTGGAGAGTGTTGATTTTCCTGGGGGGAAGGTCAACACAGGATTTGTGGCTCCGGTATTCACCATTTTGGAAAATGCTTTCAGGTTGCAGGCGTGATTTCCAACTGGTCTCCGCGCTGGCATTGGGTGGCGAGTATTGTTCCTGCGGGGAGCTCGAGGATGGAGTGCGCGGAGAGGCATGCCGAGAGGCGCCAGGGGCCGACGCTGCAGCGCAGCTTGCGAATACGGAGCTTGCGGTCGAGGTAGACGAGGTCGATGGCGAATTGCATGAAGAAGGTGTGGACGGCTTCGCAAGGGCGTATCCAGAGGCCTTCACCGGGGGCGAGGCCTTTGCGGCCGAGCAGGCCTTTGCGGCGGTTTGCTCCTCGGTCGGCGGTCTCCAGGCGGTCGGAGAGGGTGGTTTGGCGGGTGATGTTGGTGACG